>CACHVD010000003.1 GCA_902583265.1 uncultured Prochlorococcus sp. | reverse complement strand
TAGAAGATGGCGCAACAATTATTGGACCTGCAATGATTGGACCAAGTTGTTGTATTTGCGAAGGTGCAACAATTGATAATTCAATTATTTTTGATTATTCCAAAATTGGTAAAGGTGTTCGACTGGTCGATAAATTAGTATTTGGCCGTTACTGTGTGGGTAAAAATGGAAATCACTTCGATTTGCAAGATGCATCTTTGGACTGGTTGATTACAGATTCTAGAAGGTCTGATATGACTGAGCCATCTCCACATCAGAAGGCAATGGCAGAATTGCTAGGCACTGATTTGATTAATATTCCAGATTAAGATCAGCTTTTTTAAGAATTTCAGGGATTAAATGTTCTGCTTTAACTGCCATTAGATGAACACCATCTGCGATATTGATAAAATCTCTAGCTTGTTCAGCTGCAATTTGAATCCCTTCTTGTAAAGGTTCTTTAGTATTTTTAAGACGATTTAAGATATTTTCAGGGATGTTTGCACCAGGAACATATTTGTTAATAAAGAGAGCGTTTTTGTAAGATTTTAAAAGGAATACACCCGCAATTACAGGAATTTCAAGGGGGTTGCTAATTTTTTCACAAAATTCAATCAAATTTTCTCTTTCCATCACCATTTGAGTTTGTATGAACCCAGCTCCAGCCTTTTTTTTCTTCCTTATTCTATTTTCTAAACTTCTTTTATTTCTGCAACTTGGATCAGCTGCAGCCCCTGTAAATAAAAGTGTTTTTTTATCGGAAAGTTCTCCAAGAGTAGGATCAATTCCTTTATTAAAAGCCTGAATTTGTTGAAGCAATCTAACTGATTCAAACTCGTGCACAGCTTTTGCATCTTGTTGATCCCCTGCTTTTACTGAATCACCTGTAATGCATAAAATGTTCTTAATTCCTAAAGCATTTGCTCCAAGAATGTCTGATTGTAAAGCAATTTTATTACGATCTCTACAAGATATTTGCATTACTGGTTCTATCCCATTTTCCAGTAATAGTTTGGACATTGCCAAGCTGCACATTCTCATTACAGCTCTGCTGCCGTCAGTAATGTTAACAGCATGTACCTTATCTTTCAAAAGTTGTGCTATCTTAAGAGATCTTACGGGGCTCCCACCTCGGGGGGGCATTAACTCTGCCGTTATTACTTTAGATTTTTTTTCTAAAGTCTCCTGAAGTTTTGATTTCAATTTCGTTTGTTTCCTACTTAGTTAACAAGTGTACTGAGATTGCTAAACTTAATTAATATAAAAAAGGAACTGTTTAAATGCAAATGGTTGAAGAAGAAGTAAACAACATTGATATGATGGGTCTCTCAACAAGAGAGATGGAAATCATAGATCTTGTAGCTGATGGGCTTACAAATCAAGAAATTGCTGTAAAACTTACTATCAGTAAAAGAACTGTTGATAATCATGTAAGTAATATGTTTACAAAAACAGGTTCAAAAAATAGAGTAGCACTTTTGAATTGGGCTATGGATAATGGAAAGATTTGTAGAGATGGATTTAATTGTTGTTCACTCCCAGATTCTGACCAAGATTAGTAACTTGTACTTTTTTTATATCGTTATCTAAATCCATTAAACAATAATTTGTAGAACTTAATTCGAAAAGTTCAGCATATGCAATGCAAGCATCTTTGTCTGAATCAACAAATCTTAATACCCCCTCCTTATCGTAGAGACCATACATTTGTGGAAGAAAAAATTCATTATAAATATAAAGAAAATATAAAGGAAAGGTGGCTCTTTTGACTAGTGATTTTTGATAGTTGTCAAATGCAATCATTCCATGTTGAAAAAGGTTTGTTAGCAAGACTGAAATTTGAGTAATCTGTTAGACCAGTAATTTCTTTTGAAATGAAAGATGGAAGACTTAAATCTTCCTCTTCATTCGATAGTTCTATTTCGGCAATTTCAAGTGGATAATTATTTTCTTTAAAACAATCTATAATCCAACACTTTTTTTCAACTTCTAAAAAGAATCTTTCTTTTTTAATTGTATTTGAAAGATTTGACATTATAGTTTCACCATCTTTTTGTGGAATGGAGTATTCAAATTCGAAGTTGGTAAAGCTTTTTATATGTTTTTTGAAAGCAATTTTAAAGTCTTTACCTGTAAACCTTATCCTAATAATCCAATTATCTAAGCTTTTTGATAAGTATCCTTGCTCAATAAAAATTTTTTCGGTAATGAATTCTCTCCAGTTATCATTTTTTATAAGAAAACGTCTTTCTATTTCTAAGGCCATTTAATTTTTTGGATTTTTTAGAGATAAATCACCTTTCCAATCAAGTTTTTTTATTAAGGTGTTGTAATAGTTCGCGCTTTGTTTAAACTTTATAATTTTGCAGGGTGAGTTACCTTTCTTGATCTCACAATAATAAGTTTCCTTTATGGTCATACATTTTGAACCATCTCTCCATAATTTAATTGCTCCTTTACTTTTTTTTACTGGTTTAATGATTACCTTACTTGTATTTGGTATAACTATTGGTCTACTAGCTAAACTCATTGGGCATATAGGGTTAATTATCATTGCATCTACACTAGGGTGAACTATTGGACCGCCTGCAGCCATTGAATATGCTGTTGAACCAGTAGATGTAGATATAATCAATCCATCCCCTTTATATTCATTAACCTTCTCATTATCGATTTCAATTTGTATTTGATTGGTGGGAGAAAAATCCTCTTCAACAGATTTAAAATAAAAATCATTTAATGCGTCGTAGCTTTTAATAATTTTTTTCTCATGATTTGTCCAACTAGTATAAATATTACAATTTAATCTATTACGGAAGTCAATTATATATTCTTCTTTTTCGAGAATTTCAATAAAAGATTTGTCAAATAAAAAATCTTTTTCTTGAGTAAGGAATCCCAAATTTCCACCAATATTAATGCTTAATAAAGGAATATCATAATCCGCTAATGCATTGGCACATTTTAGGAAGGTTCCATCTCCACCAAGAACTATGCCAATATTTGGTTGAAATTCTGAATTAAAAAGATATTTTTCAATTTCATCTTTATTAAAATCACTTTCTAATCTTATTGATTTAATATTTTTGTCTTTAAGGACTTCTTCACAGAATTTAGAAGCCTTTTTAGCTATAGAACTATCTGAACGATATATAATAAGCACTAATGAAAGTTTCATCTAATGCTTTTACCATTTTAATAAATTAAAACTTTCCATATCTACTGTCACCCTATTTCTGTAAAGAGATAAGAGAATAGCTAATCCAACGGCCGCTTCTGCAGCAGCAACGGTAATAACAAAAATTGTAAAAACTTGTCCTTGAATTAAATTATTATCAATATAAGAAGAAAAAGTCATCAGGTTTATGTTTACTGCATTGAGCATTAGTTCAATACTCATTAGTACTCGAACTGCATTTCTGCTATTTAATAATCCCCAGATACCAATACAAAATAGTACTGAAGATACTATCAAAAAAGCTTGAATAGGAATTGATTCTAAACTCATCATAAGAAAGTTAAAAGGTTAATTTTTATTTGTTAGCAATGGTTCTGATGATTTTTCAATTAACTCTTGATCAACAGGTAATCCAGTTGAAATATCCCTGCTCATTACATCTCTTCTAGCTAAAACTATAGCTCCAATCATTGCCATTAAAAGTAAAACTGAAGCTACTTCAAATGGGAGTAAATAATCACTAAATAAATGCTCCCCTATTCTAATAGTTGATTCTTCTCCTATTGAGTTTTGTGGACTTGCTACGTTCCATACATTGGTCAAGTCAACTCTTATTAAAAGGCTGAGTAGTGTTAAACATATTAATGTTGATATGATTCTCCTAGATTTAATGTCATTAATGGGCTTTAAATCTTCTTTTTTATTGACTAACATAATGGCGAAAATTATTAATACATTTACTGCACCCACATAAACTAAAACTTGTGCTGCAGCAACAAAACTTGCATTTAAAAGTAGATATAATCCAGCAACACTCATAAAAACTCCTCCTAGAAGAAATGCTGAATAAACAATACTCTCAAGCAATACAACACCAAGTGCTCCAATAATGACAACTAAAGATAGAACAGTAAAACAAATAAATTGTGTCGTAATTGCAATGGACATAAATTAGAGGAAATTAATTAGCTGGATTAGAAATTTTATCTTTATTTTCTTTGGATTCAGGTCTCATCCAATCATAGACTTCCTCAGGTAATTTACCAACTCTAATATTTGAATCTGGGATTTCATGAGGGTCCATAACACCTTTAGGGAGATAGGCAAGTTCTCTTAGAGGTTTAACTGATGGATCCGTTGTAACGTTTGTAGGGAGTCTACCAAGTGCGATATTATCGAAATTTAGATTGTGTCTATCGAAAGTAGCTAATTCATATTCTTCGGTCATTGATAGACAATTAGTTGGGCAATATTCAACACAATTTCCGCAAAATATACAAACTCCAAAATCTATTGAATAATTTCTAAGTTCCTTTTTTTTTGTTTCTTTATTCATTACCCAATCAACTACTGGGAGATTTATGGGACATACTCTTACACAAACTTCACAAGCAATACATTTATCGAATTCATAATGTATCCTTCCTCTATATCTTTCAGAAGGTATTAATTTTTCATATGGATATTGGATAGTGACAGGTCTTCTGCGAAGATGATCAAAAGTTACCGATATACCATTGTATAAATATTTGCCAGCATTAAATGCTTCTTTGATATAGCTATTTATTTGTTGAAGGAAATTGTTCATTTTGAATAATTTACTTAGTTATTTTATTTTAGTGGAATAATTTTAAATTTAAGTATTTTTACTTAAATTTAACCACCAAAGAATTGCGGAAAAGCAAGTTTTAATCCAGCAGTTATCAAAAGATTAGCAAGAGAAATTGGAAGAAGAAACTTCCATCCTAGATCTAAAAGCTGATCTATTCTTACTCTAGGAGTTGTCCAACGTAATAATATTGCAATGAAAACTAAAAGATAAGCTTTCAATACAGTCATTACAATTCCTATTGATGCAGTGAAAACCTGTATAAATGGTGCATTAATTGGCAAATTAAGAAATTTAGCTATTACTTCTACAGGTATAGGAAAACCCCATCCTCCCAAATAAAGTATTGATACCAATAAAGCTGAAAGAATTAGATTGATGTAGCTACCAAGGTAAAATAATGCGAATTTCATTCCCGCATATTCAGTTTGGTAGCCCGCAACTAATTCTTCTTCAGCTTCAGGCAAGTCAAATGGGAGTCGTTCACATTCTGCAAGTGCACAAATCCAAAAAACTATAAAGCCAACTGGTTGTCTCCAAATATTCCAACTTAGTATTCCAGCTCCACTTTGTTGGTTAACAATGTCAATAGTACTTAGAGAATTAGTCATTAGTACAATAGCCAGTACAGATAAAGCTAATGGTATTTCATAACTTATAGATTGAGCAGCTGCTCTTAATCCACCTAATAATGAATATTTGTTATTTGATGCATAACCGCTCATAAGAAGACCAATTGGTTGAATACTACTCAAAGCAATCCATAGAAATATTCCAATACCAACATTACTTATAAGAAGATTTTGTCCAAAAGGAACAATTAACCAAGAGAGAATAACTGGGACAAGAACTAATATAGGTCCTGCAGTGAAGAGAATTCCATCTGCTTTAGCAGGAATAATATCCTCTTTAACTAATAGCTTAAGACCATCTGCGATTGGTTGGAGTACACCAAGAGCTCCTGCATATTCTGGTCCTATTCTTTGTTGAGCAGCAGCAGAAATCTTTCTTTCAAGCCAAACTGTTACTAAAACTCCAACAACTGCGGCAACTAAAACCAAAAGCATAGGTAGAGGGAGCCAAATTATATGTGCGATCTCACTAGAAAGGCCAAAACCTTTTAAGAATTCATTAAAACTATATTCGAGATCAAGTCCGTATTCCAAAATTTTGAAGTTATTTACTTAATAGATTAACTCGTCACACTCAATATGTGTGTTTTTTATGAAAAGCTGCAAATATTATTCTCTATTTTCTAATCTGATCCAATCCCTTGGAGCTGAACCTGTATATATTTGCGATGGTCTAAAAATTCTATTTGCCCCAAGTTGCTCTCTCCAATGAGCTAACCAACCTGCAACTCTAGAAATGGCAAAAATTGGAGTAAATAAATCACGTGGAATACCAAGTTTTCGATAAACAAGACCAGAATAAAAGTCAACGTTAGGGAATATACCCTTCGGGCCAAGTCTTGGTATTGCCTCTGCCTCTAAAGATTTAGCAACTTCATACATTTCATCTGCTCCAAATCTAATAAATAGTTCTTCTGCCAGCTTTTGAAGAATAATTGCTCTTGGATCTTTGACTTTATATTCTCTATGACCGAAGCCCATTATTTTACTTTTATTTTTTATCGCTTTATCTAAAAAAGAAGCAGCATTTTCTGGAGTTTTGATTTCTTCCAACATTGCAATCACATCTTCATTTGCTCCTCCATGAAGCGGGCCAGCAAGGGTTCCTACTGCAGATGCAATGACAGCATATGGGTCTGTAAGAGTGCTCGCAGTTACTCTAGCGCTGAATGTACTCGCGTTTAAACTATGTTCGGCATGTAGAATTAGACACCTATCAAAAACTTTTGCTGCTATGGGATCTTGTTCTTTTTCAGTAAGCATGTAAAGAAAATTTGATGAGTAAGTTAAATCATCACGAGGTTGAATTGGGTCTTGTCCTTTTCTAATAAGTTGAAATGCAGCGATCATAGTGGGTATTTTTGCGATTAGTCTTATCACTGCGTTGTAGATGTAATTAGGATCATCTATTGCTCTACGTGAATAGAAAAGTCCCAAAGAAGCTGCGCTAGATTGAAGAGCGTCCATAGGATGTCCTGTCGCAGGGAAACATTTCATCATATCTCTGACTCTAAAACTTAATCTTCGATGCATCTGAACTTCTTGTTCGAAATCTCTTAGTTGAATAGCTGTGGGCAATTCCCCCCAAATTAATAGATAAGCAGTTTCTAAAAAACTGCTTTTTTTGGATAGTTCCTCAATGGAATAGCCTCTGTACAATAATTTACCTTTGTTGCCGTCAATATCACAGATAGATGAATTAGTAACTGGGACACCCTCTAATCCTGGTTTTAAAATTAGTTTCTTGTTATCCAATTGCTTAATTCAATTTCAAATACTTATAGATTAAAGATAGTCAAATAATTTTTAATTAACCACAAGATATTAATTTCACAAACAATTAAAATGATTGCGTTTTAAGCTTGTTTGAATAAATTTAATTTAAAGAATTTTTAATATTGTTTCTTTATAAAGAATTGGATTTTTTTCAGGAAATGATTGACTTATGATTTCTAGCGATTCTTCATTTGATATTCTTAATATATTTCTGATGAGAAAGTTAAGATCCTGCAAATTAGTAAAATATTCAATTTTATTAAAATTACCATTTTTGATATTAACTTTTGAATAAAGAAAAGCAGATTTATCTTTATTACTTTTTAGGTTAAAGAATTTTTTTGATATTTTCTCTAGTTTTTTTCCATCAATTAAATGATTGCTTATGATTTGTAAACCTCCTGATTCTATTAAATAGATATTTTCATAAGTTAATTGTTTTATAACATCGTCTTTTTCTTCAAGAATATCTTTGGAATATATCGAATAAATATCTTCATTTTGTTTCAAAGTATATTTGTTGAAATCTTTTAGTTTTTTCAAAGCACTTAAATCAAATTGATCTTCATTATTTTTTTCAAATGTAATAAGCCAATCTTTATTTGAATTGAGAATTAAAATGTTTTGATTCTCATTTTGATTAAACTCTTCAAAAAAATTGAGTTCAAAATCATTTATTAAAGGTTTTAGATATTTTTCAAAATTTTTTATATCATTAAAAATTGAAATTTCAGGATTATCTTCATAATTATTCTCTTGATTTTTTAACTGATCGTAAGTAAAAATATCAATATTTTTTTTATTATTTAGTAAATAAGATTTTAAAATTAAATGTTTATTTTTTAAGTCAAATGTTGTAGCTATTATATCCTCCTTATTCTCAGTAAAAATTTCCTTATCAAAAAATATACTTTCCCAAAATTTATTTGTAAATAATATATTTTTTTCGTTTTTAAGTCCAAAAAGTTCTCCCTCATATTGAAATTTTTTTTCCTTAAAATTATTGCCGGAGTTAATACTATTTTTGATTAATTTTTTATCTGATGAGGCAATTATATAATTATCCTTGGTTCGGTATATAAAATTAAGGAAATTTATTTTGTTTTCTCTATTAATTGAAATTATCTCATCAATATTATCAATTTTATTAGGCAAATTTAGTAAATCTTCGATTGTTTTTTCTGGCTTAATTTTAAAAACTATCAAAATATCATCCTTAAGCTTTTTATTATTTTCAAAAGTTGAGACTATAAGTTCATTATTATAGATATCTTCTATTTTATTTTTGCCTAGATCTATACCTAAGTAATCTAATATGGATTCTTGTATTAAAAAGAAGTTATCTTGATTTTTTTGACTTTTATCTTTTACACTATTATCGACAATATTAAAACTATCGAAATTTGAAATAAATAATAATTTATTGTTTTCAGGTATATATTTTAATATATTTAGTTGCTCAATATTTGTACTTTGCTCCTTATTTTTATTAGCAGAAACTTTTTTAAAACCAAAAAAAATTAATAAAGATAATAATAGTATTATTGCTACTACCCTAAGTTTCATTATCAATGTTTATTTTTATTTTTAACAATAAATTTCCTACTGCAACTTAATTTATTAAATTGTAAATAACACATAATTTATCCTATAAATTGGGAAGTTATCCAAAATCTATAAATGCTTCTAGTCTCAATGATTGGTTTAATTCTGAGATAGAGGATCCGGTCTTGATTGATGTAAGAGAACAGTCAGAACTTGAACTTGCTCGTTTCTCAAAGGAATTTTTACATATACCAATTAGTAAAGTCACATATGAATATGTTAAAGAAATATTTGCTGGTTTATTAGATAGAAAAATTGTAGTTACCTGTCATGCAGGAATAAGAAGTTATAACTTTTCACAATGGTGTTTAGATAATAATATTGTGAGCGAAATCTGGAATTTGGAGGAGGGTATTGATGGATGGAGTAGATACATTGACTCATCAGTTCCAAGGTATTGATTAAATGTCTAATGAAGATGCAACAGTATTAACATCTTTGTCACCTCTACCAGAGCAGTTGATAACTATATGAGTATCTTTTTCAAGAGTAGGGCATAATTTATCTAACCAAGCAAAGGCATGGGAAGTTTCAAGTGCTGGTATAATTCCTTCAAGTTCACTAACAAGTTTCAAAGCATCTAAAGCTTCTTGATCTGTTACTGATCCATATTCTGCTCTACCTATATCTTTTAAATGGCTATGTTCAGGCCCAACTCCAGGGTAATCTAAACCCGCACTTATTGAGTGAGCTTCTTGTACTTGACCATTATCGTCTTGTAATAGAAGACTCATTGATCCATGCAAAATTCCAACTGAACCTTTAGTGATAGTTGCAGCATGTTTGTCAGTATCAACTCCGCTTCCTGCGGCTTCAACTCCAATAAGTCGTACAGAAGTTTCTTTAACGAAAGGATGGAAAAGACCCATTGCATTTGATCCCCCACCTACACAAGCAAGTAAAATATCGGGTAAAGATCCAAAGGATTCCAGACATTGTTTTTTAGTTTCTTCTCCTATAACTGCATGAAAATCTCGCACAATCTTTGGGAAAGGGTGTGGACCTGCAACAGATCCTAAAATGTAGTGTGTGTTTTCGACATTAGAAACCCAATCTCTAATGGCTTCACTAGTAGCATCTTTAAGTGTTGCAGTTCCTGAATTTACAACTTTAACTTCAGCTCCTAGAAGTTTCATTCTGAAGACGTTAAGGGATTGTCTTTTTATATCTTCAGCACCCATATAAATAATACATTTCAAGCCAAATCTCGCACAAACAGTAGCCGTAGCAACTCCATGCTGACCTGCTCCAGTTTCTGCAATTATTCTTTTTTTGCCCATCCTTATTGCTAATAAAGCTTGTCCAAGAGCATTATTTATTTTGTGAGCACCAGTATGATTTAAATCTTCTCTTTTAAGCCATATTGTTGGAGTTGCTTGTTTAGTTTTGTAATGTTCAGTAAGTCTTTTGGCTTCATAAAGTGGTGTTTCTCTGCCTACATAAGTCTTAAGTAGATGATTTAATTCTTTTACAAAAAGTTTATCTTTCCATGCATTAGACGCAGCTGTTTCAAGCTCAAAAAGAGCAGGCATTAGCGTTTCAGGAACATATTGACCACCATATTTTCCAAATCTTCCCTCTTTGGAGGGTTGATTTAAATCGTCTTTTTTATAATTTTGATCTTGGCGAGAAAATGTACTTACCACTTTTTCTATAGAATAAGTATTAACTAACTATAGATTATATTTAAAATAATGGGAAAAAAGAATTGGATCGAATTTGATAATCAAGAAAAAAAATATGGAGAGATAGCTAAGGTTGATACTTTTAATAAAAGATCAAAAATAAATATTTCAAAACAAAAAAAAGGTAAAAAGGGTAAGACTATAACTTTAATTAGAGGGTTAGGAACTGAGGATGAAATCTTATTAAAAGAATTACTAAAAAAAATTAAAGTTTTTTGTGGTACTGGAGGAACATTAATTGATAGAAATATTCAGTTACAGGGTGATATGGTATCGAAAGCAATTGAGTTTCTTCGTAAAGAGGGATTTCATAATTTATAAAGCAAGGGTTAGGATAGGTTTTTAATTTTGGTGATCCAAACAATGAAAGAACAAGATCAAACAAAGTCAACAAATATAAAGTGGCATAATTTAACAATTGATAGAGAAAAGTTAGAGAAAATGAGAGGTCATAAAGGAATGGTTATCTGGTTTACAGGTTTATCTGGCTCTGGTAAAAGTACTTTAGCTAACGCTTTAAATGAAGTTTTACACTTAGATGGGTTTTCGACTTATGTGTTGGATGGAGATAATATTAGACACGGTTTATGTAAAGATCTTGGTTTTTCTGATGAAGATAGAGAAGAAAATATACGAAGAATTGGAGAAGTTGCGAATTTATTTATGAATGCTGGGATAATAACTATTACAGCATTCGTTTCACCATTTATTAGCGATAGAGATAAGGTGAGACAAATTATTGGATCTAAGGATTTTATTGAAGTTTATTGTGCTGCTGATATCACAGTTTGCGAAAATAGGGATACTAAAGGTCTTTATAAGAAAGCGCGTTTGGGTGAAATTAAGGAATTTACAGGGATTTCTAGTCCATATGAAGCGCCTCATAATCCCGAAATTGTTGTTGATACAGGTTCATTAGATTTAAATGAATCTGTTGAGAAAGTTATTAACTATCTTAAAAAAGAAAACTTTCTTAACAAGGACTAGTAGGAAATATTACTTCATTTATTTTGAAGATAATTGTCAGGTCCAATAGAAGATAACTTACTATTTTTAGTTCTTACCTGTGTATGAAGATTTTCTCTGAATTCTTTTAAAGTTTTCTTTATGGATTCATCAAATAAACTGATCATCTCTATTGCCAACAATCCAGCATTCTGAGCTCCATTAATTGCAACTGTTGCTACTGGAATCCCAGCGGGCATTTGAACGATTGATAAAAGAGAATCCATCCCCTTAAGTGTCTTACTCTCTACTGGTACTCCAATTATAGGAATACAAGTTATGGATGCCAGCATGCCTGGAAGATGAGCAGCACCACCAGCACCGGCAATTATTACTTTTATGTTTTCTGATTCTGCATTTTTTGCATATTCCATCATTTCAATAGGTGTTCGATGAGCAGAAAGTATACAAACTTCAGTTTTTATTCCAAATTCTCTTAAAATATCAATAGCTGGTTTCAATGTTTTTAGATCTGAATCACTACCCATTACGACAGCAATTTTATAAATATCTTTAGAATTCAATTCTGACAAAATAACAAATCAATTCTTTCCTATAATGGCGTGCAATTAATTTGGCGCCAGTTGGTTAGTATAAAAATAATAAATTTTCAAGGAATATTATGACTTCAAATAAGATTATCGAAAAAAGTGAAGTTAGGGAGTATTTTAATGGTACTGGCTTTGAAAGATGGAATAAAATTTAT
Organism: uncultured Prochlorococcus sp.; assembly: GCA_902583265.1. GTDB lineage: Bacteria > Cyanobacteriota > Cyanobacteriia > PCC-6307 > Cyanobiaceae > Prochlorococcus_A. The sequence continues at coordinate 111,368 of CACHVD010000003.1, read as the reverse complement.
AGCAAATCTGATGAAATTAATACAGTTCAGAAAAATATTAGGAAAGGACATCAAAAAACTGTAGATGATGTAGTCTCATACATCAAAGATTATCCTGAACTAACAAAAAAAACCTATTGTGATGCAGGATGTGGTGTTGGAAGTCTATCAATACCATTACTTAGATTAGGTATAAAAGAATTGCAGGTAAGCGATATTTCTTCTGAAATGATTAAAGAAGCAAAGAAACGCATTAATGAATTAGGTTTGAATCAAGGTAAGATCAAATATGAAGTCTGTGATTTGGAAAAATTAAAAGGGTTATTTGACGTTGTGATTTGTTTGGATGTGTTTATTCATTATCCTCAACCGGTCGCAGAGGAAATGGTCCAACATCTATGTGACTTAAGCAAAGAAAAACTTATCGTAAGCTTTGCTCCATATACTCCAGTTCTTGCTGTTCTAAAAAATATTGGGAAATTATTTCCTGGGCCAAGCAAAACTACAAGAGCCTATACATTGAAAGAGAAGGGAATTATTAATGCTGCTAAAGAAAATGGATTTAAAGTCGTTCAAAAGAAATTAAATCAAGCTCCTTTTTATTTTTCAAAATTAATTGAATTCGAAAAAATTAAGTAATTTATATTACTAAATGATTTTCAAGTGCATAACGGACTAATTCGGTTCGGCTAGATGTACCTGTCTTAATAAAAAGTCTACTTACATATTTTTCAACATTTCTAATAGATGTTTCAAGCTGTCTTGCAATTTCCTTGTTCATTAATCCCTCTGCTACCAGTTGAAGTACACTTGCTTCTCTTGGAGTAAAACTAGGAAGATTTATCTTGTTTTCTGAATTAGTCGGATTTTGGTCTGTCAGCATAGATTTTATTTCAGTAATTTGCTTCGCCATTTTGCTTACATCGATATCTGCGAATCGTGCTGCTTCTTTTAGTAAACGTTCCTGTCTATTGATTACATTTTTAACTCTTGCAGCTAATTCATCGGGGTCGAAGGGTTTGGAAATATAATCATCAACTCCTGCAAGATAACCTTCTGTTCTGTCGAGGGTCATTCCTTTTGCAGTTAGAAAAATAACCGGAGTTCCTCCTAATTTTTCATCTTCTCTTATTTTTTCTAATAAAGTATAACCGTTAGCTCGGGGCATCATAATATCACTAATTATCAAATCGGGAAAAATTGTTTGAGCTTTTTCCCAACCATCATCTCCATCAACTGCAATAAATATTTCAAAGCCTTCATCTTCTAGAAATGTTTTAACAGCTGTTCTTAAACCAGGCTCATCATCAACTAATAAAATTCTGGATTTTCTTACCGGTTCATTATTTATTTGATTAATTTCATTCATTTTTTTAATTCTTTAATTTGATTTTCTAGTAATAAACAGAATTTTATATACTAAACATAATGCTATCAACTCCCATACTACTAGACTATCAATCTTCGACTCCTTGCTCTAAAGATGTCGTTGATTCTATGAAACCTTTTTGGAGTGAGATATTTTCTAACCCTGCAAATAAATCTAATTTGGCAGGGATTAACGCAAGCGCTATATTGGAAGCCTCAAGAGAAAAAATAGAACAAAGTTTATTTCTTAAGAATAAAAAAGTTATTTTTACAAGTGGGGCAACTGAATCTAATAACTTAGCCTTATTAGGTTTTGCTAGAAATTTCTATAAAAAAACAGGAAATTATGGACATATTATTACCTTAAAAACGGAGCATAAAGCTGTTTTGGAGCCCTTAAACCAACTAAAAAAAGAGGGATTTATGGTTACAGAAATTAATCCTGAGAAAGATGGCTTAATTTTAGAAGAACAATTCAAAAAAAAAATAAGAGAAGATACATTTCTGGTTAGTGTCATGTTGGCAAATAACGAAATAGGAGTTATTCAGCCGATAGAAAATATTTCAAAGATATGTAAATCAAGAGGAATAACATTTCACTCTGATTTTGCACAATGTTTAGGTTATATGGCTTTAGACAATCTTTTATCAGATGTAAACATGATAACGATGAGTTCACACAAAATATACGGCCCTAAAGGGATAGGACTTCTTTTGATTGATGAAGAAATTAATCTTGAGCCTTTAATTGTTGGAGGAGGTCAGGAATATGGTCTTAGGTCTGGCACATTACCTCTTCCTTTAGTAGTTGGCTTTGCTAAAGCAATAGAGATAGCAGTTCTTAATCAAAAAAATAATGCTGAGAAATTACTTTTTTATAGAAATAACCTTTTAGAGGGGTTGTTAAAAAATAATTCTGGTTTATTAATTAATGGCTCCATAGAAAAAAGATTACCTCACAATTTAAATTTGACTGTATTGGATTTAAACGGAGCAAAGTTTCATAAACTTTTAAAATCTAAAATAATTTGTTCAACTGGATCTGCATGTAGTAGTGGTGAACCATCTCATGTTTTACTAGCCTTAGGAAGATCTCTTAAAGAAGCAGAATCTTCAATAAGGTTAAGTATTGGATTAAGTACTAACTCAAAAGATATAAAACAAGCAATTCATATTCTTACAAATACAATCAGATCATTACGATAGAAATTATAGGCTTTTAATTTAATTGCGCAATTCTTAATTTTCCACTTCTAGCTCTTTTATTAAGTTCGACTTCTTGTTCGGAAGGAGTTATTGGCTTTTTTGTCAGGTTTTTTAGTCTTTGATCATTCTTAAAACAACTTTTAACTAACCTATCCTCAAGAGAATGAAAACTAATAACAGAAATAATACCCCCTGGCAAAAGCCATTCAGGTACAACTTGCAAAAATTTTTCTAATACTTCAATTTCTTTATTAACAGCAATTCTTAGTGCTTGAAATGTTCTTGTTGCTGGATGTATTTTTTTATATCTTTGTTTTGGTGGGAAGCAGCCTGCAATAGAGTAAGCTAACTCTTTTGTCCCAGAATATTTTCCATTTTCCTTTAAATCCAATTTTATTTTCCTAGCAATCTTTCTTGATAATCTCTCATCTCCATATTTATAGATTAGGTTAGCTAGATCTTTTTCATTTAAAACCTCAATTAATTTCTCTGCATCAACATCAAGCAAAGGATTCATGCGCATATCAAGCGGACCATCTTTTTGGAAACTAAATCCTCTTTTAGGGTCATCAAGTTGGTTACTATTTACTCCAAGATCTGCAATCACAAAAGAAACTTTTTCTTTTGGTACAAAATCCGCAAAATTTGAAGCCCTTATATCAATCCTACTTTTAAACTCATCAAGTTTTTTTAATGCTGATTGTCTTGCGAATGGATCTTGATCAAGTGCAATTATATTCAAATCCGAATATTTTCTCAATAAATGATAAGAGTGCCCGCCTCCTCCTAAAGTTGCGTCTATTCCCTTCAGTTGATTGTTATGTATAAGTGGGTAATGCTCTAACGAGGCCATAATCTCATCTGTCATAACTGATTGATGATTGAAAAAAGATGAATCAGATAGGTCAGTTTGCATAACTTTCGACTAAGATTTGTTTAGAAGTTAAATTTCGAATGGCTCAGCTAGAGACTAGAACAGAACCAATGGTGGTCAATTTTGGCCCTCACCATCCTTCAATGCATGGGGTTTTAAGGTTAGTTGTAACTCTTGATGGTGAGAATGTCATTGATTGTGAGCCAGTAATTGGATATTTACATAGAGGAATGGAAAAGATAGCTGAAAATAGAACAAATGTAATGTATGTCCCTTATGTAAGCAGAATGGATTACGCAGCAGGAATGTTCTATGAAGCTATTGTAGTAAATGCTCCTGAAAGATTAGCTAATATTCCTGTTCCCAAAAGAGCTAGTTATATCAGAGTTCTTATGCTCGAACTTAATCGTATTGCCAATCATCTTTTATGGCTTGGTCCCTTTTTAGCAGACGTAGGGGCTCAAACTCCATTTTTCTATATTTTTAGAGAAAGAGAGATGATCTATGATCTCTGGGAAGCTGCTACTGGACAAAGGCTAATAAATAATAATTTCTTTAGGATAGGAGGTGTCGCATGTGATCTCCCATACGGATGGTTAGAAAAATGTATAGACTTTTGCGATTGGTTTGGTCCTAAGATAGATGAATACGAAAAATTAATTACAAATAATCCAATTTTTAGAAAAAGAATTGAAGGTCTTGGAACAATACAAAGAGACCAGGCAATTAATTGGTCTTTGTCTGGGCCAATGCTTAGAGCTTCTGGAGTTTCCTGGGATTTAAGGAAAGTCGATAATTATGAATGTTATGACGATTTTGATTGGCAGATTGCTTCGGAAAAAGAAGGAGATTGTTATGCGAGATATCGAGTAAGAGTTGAGGAGATGAGACAATCACTAAGCATCATTCGCCAAGCCTGCAAAATGATTCCAGGAGGTCCAACAGAAAATTTAGAAGCTCAAAGAATGGCGACTGAAGATAAGAAAAGTGAAATATTTGGTATCGACTATCAATATGTAGCTAAGAAGGTTGCTCCAACTTTTAAAATTCCTAACGGAGAATTATATACAAGATTAGAGTCCGGCAAAGGAGAAATAGGTGTATTTATTCAAGGAAATAATGAAGTTACCCCATGGAGATTTAAAATCAGAGCAGCTGATTTAAATAATCTGCAAATATTACCTCATATTCTTAAAGGTGCCAAAATCGCTGATATTATGGCAATCCTTGGTTCAATAGATGTCATTATGGGATCTGTTGATAGATAATTTCTTTAAATGAACCCCTCTGACTGGTTAATATTGCAGAAGAAGGTAAGGTTTGGTGATTGTGATTCTGCAGGTGTAATTCATTTTCATAACTTATTAAAATGGTCGCATGAAGCTTGGGAAGAAAGTATTGAAATCTATGGGATCCCTTGTCATGATATTTTTCCAGATTTTTCTATACGTAAAAGTCAAATTATTTTTCCAATAGTAAATTGTGAAGCAAACTTTTATGCGCCTATAAAAATTGGAGATTTATTAAAAGTAAAAATTGCCCCTCATAAAATTAATACTCATTTGTTCCAAGTAAATAGCTTTTTTATAAAAAATGGAAATAAAGTAGCTGAAGGGAAAATTATACACTGTTCTTTAGATGTTGATTCAAGAAATAAAATAGAAATTCCCGATCAGCTAGAAAGATGGATAGAGGCTTCTAATGTGAGTACAAATTTAAAAGAATGTTGATTATTATTTTTTAAATTTATAGTTTATTTTTTCTGTAATGCTATTTTTGTTTTTAACAATCCACTTTTCAGGCTTTTCATGTTTAGGCCAACTTTGAGAAAAATTTTTTAATAAATTTAAAGAAATTTCAATATTTTTATCATTTGTAAGTTCTCTAAATTCAACTATTACTTTAATTTTATTTCCCCATAATTTGTTAGATACTTTCGAAATATTGAATTTATTAATTGGGATATTTTCTTTCATAATGAAATCATTTAATCTAGATTCAATTACTTCAGGGAAAACAACTTCTCCTCCTGAATTAAAGGCATTATCACTTCTTCCAACAAATTTTAAATAGTAAGAATTATTGATTTGCTTAATTTCACCTAAATCACTTGTTTGCCACCACCCATTTTTATTTTTGAAATTTTCAGTTTTTAAAGAATCTATTATTTCGATTCCAATTCTGGCTGATTTTATTTCGATTAATCCTTGTGCGTTAATTCTTATTTTTGTATCAGGTAGTATTTCTCCAACATTTTTAAAACCCATTAAGAATTCTTTTGGTTTTAAACTCGTAACCATTGCTGCTGTTTCAGTTGAGCCGTAACAAGGTGCTAATTTTATTTTTTCTTTTATACATTGTTCTGCAGTTTGGTCTGAAATTGAAGCTCCACCTACCCAAATTAGATCAAAAATTTTTAGCCAACTAATTCCATCTTTTTGAGCTAAAAGTCTTTGTAATTGGGTAGGTACTAATGAAGTTATCAAGTGTTTTTGGTTTTTTTTAAATTTAATTGTGAAAAGTAAAAGTTCTCGAGTTTTTTTTATCAAATTCGGAGAAATATTAATACAATCACATCCCCAAGTTTGACTTCTAAAAATTGGCATTAATCCACTTATATGGTTCAGGGGTAAAGTATTGAAAATTAAGCAGTTTTGTAATTCAAATCCTTGCTCTATTAGCCATTGACCTGATGTAGTTGCAGATAATTTAAGATTATTTAAATGGTGAAAACATTGTCTCGGTTTTCCAGAACTCCCACTACTGTTTAAGATAATTGCTGGCCCATTTTCAGTAATTGAATCTAATAAATCTTTGTCTTCATAAAATTTGTTTTTTACATAAATAATTTTATTCTCTTTAATTTTTTCAATAATTTTTTCTACAGATTGAGTTTCGTTATTTTCAACTTCAATAGTATGAATTTTATTTTTCATAGTTGATCCCATATCTTTTTTGCTTCATTTAAAAATAGAAACGAATTAGGGAATATATTCATTGCTAAACCAGGAACTTTTGGCGTTGGTCCTTGTAATTGTAGAGAAGATAAATGATGGAGCCATCTCTTTCCTATTCCAGTTTCAAATGAGGTACTTATAGATATTAAAGCTTTTTTATTTTCTAATTCTCTTAAAAGCTTAACTGGATTATTTTCTTGAGAAGGCCTTCTAATTTGCCAACCCTTCCACTCATCAATCAAAGTTGGAAATTTTAAAAGTGATTCGTCTAAAGCTATTGGAATTTTTTTGTTTAGTTCTGTCAGTCCATCAATATCATCAACACAGAGAGGTTGTTCTAACCAATCTATATTTTTATTATCTTTCAAAATATCAGCCCATCTATTAGCTATGTCTCTTCCCCAAGAACCATTAGCATCTATTCTTAACTTAATATTATTACCAATTTTGCTTAAAATTTCTTCTAATTTTGCTTCTTCCTCATGGTTATTTTTTAGTGCTACTTTCCATTTTAAGGTTAATGATTTTCCAATATCACAATGTCTTTTTTTAATATCATTTAGATCTGAAACTACATTTTCATGATTTAACAATATGGCGGTTTTACCAATTTCATCAAAGTAGTAGTTTTCTTTAAAAATTATTTTTCCATTGATCTCAGCTAATGCAGAATTTATTGCAGATTGAATGCATGGGTGAAAAATATTTATATGCTCAGATAAATTAAATTCCTCTATATACTCAGGGATCATATCTAGTTGTTTTGCACACTTTTTTAAGTCTTTTTTATGTAGCGGTGAAACTTCTCCAAACCCTACTTTTTTATCATTACTTATTAATTTAATTATCCAACCCGATTTTGTATGGTAATTGGTTTTAGAATTTTCTACTTTGGCCGATAACTTAAAGCTATAAGATTTTTTTTGAAATATTAAGTTCATTTATTTAGCAAGTAATTAAATATTAATCCTGTGATTAAACCAATTCCATTAAGAGTTTGAAATTTTATTGCGACGAATTTGCAATTTTTTATTGCAGAAGGTTTTGCATACGAAGATTTTAATAAATTTATAAGTCTTATTGCTTGAGGGAAACTAAGCAAATAAAGGATGCAAAACACTGGAATAAATCTATAAACTATTGTGAAAAGTTGAAAAATATATATTGTAAAAATTATCCAAGGCACAAATTGAGAACCTTTTTTTGCCCCTAAGCGAACTAAAGGTGAATTTTTCCCATGCTTTTTATCTTCAGAAATTTGATGAAAATGAGAACAAAATAATACAAGAGTTGTTGCCAAGGAAGGTCCTGAACCAAGTAATAAAGAAACTTTCCATGGAATATCTTCAAAGTAAATATTAGACGGATTTAACGCAATTAAGACTGCAGAGTACGCAAAAGGTCCAAATGCAAGCCAGCATAATGGTTCTCCTAAACCTTGATAGCCCAATCTAAAAGGAGGACCTTGATATAAATATCCTAAGAAGCAGCAAGCTGCCACTAAAATAAAAATGTTTATACTTGTTGATACTGAAATAATTAAAATTATTAATAAACCAATAACTAACGATGTATATGCAATAAATGAAATTATTTTTTTATTTTTTACAAGATTTACAATTGAATGGAATTTAAATTCATCGATTCCTGTTTCTGCGTCGTATAAATCATTAGTTAGATTTTCCCAAAGTAATATCAAAATTGCAGCAAAAGTAAATGAAATTAAATTATAAATTTTTACCTCTTCATATTGATTGAGCAAGTAAGCCCCTGTTATTAAAACTGGAAGTATGGCAACAGAATAAAGAGGCCATTTTATTGCTTTTTTCCATAATTTTTTTTTATATTCGTCCATTTTTAATAACACGCAAAATTAGATAATTATTGAATGTAGTTTATAAATTGAGTTACATTTTTTACTTTATTGCATCATTTTTAGTTATTTTCAATAAGTAATGAAAAATGATTTAAACTTAACAGATTTTTTAAAAGATGTATTTTCCTCTTTCGATGAGAAAGTTGAAAATTCTGGATTAGTAAGTATTTGTGTTGAGATTCCTTGTATTGATTTATTTCAAGTTTATGAATTGTTAATAAATCAATATCCGTTTTCTTCTTTTTGGGAGGAATCTGATGGCATTTCATATATAGCTTTCGAGAAGTGTAAATATGTTACTCTGGATGGCCCAAAAAGATTTGAGGTAGCAAAAGAGTTTAATTCTGAAAATTTTAAAAATTTAATTAACTTAACTAATGAATCGCATAATTCTGCAATTTCAAAAATAATTTATTTATTTTCTTTCTCTGAAAATTTGAATAATAAGAATTTACCATCAGATATCCCTAGTTTGGAAGCCATTTTGCCAAAAATATTAATTACTAAAAGTGGCAAGAACTGCTGGTTAAGAATCAATGGTCATGTTGAGGGTAAATCATCATTAAGAACATTAGTTGAAGAAATATGGACAATTAGAAATCAAGTTATTAATTCTGGCTCAGAATTAATAAAATCATCTAGCTTAAAAACTAGTTTTGATTCCCCTTTTATTGATGATTTCTCACGCTCCTTAAAAACTTCTAAAACAAACATGAAAAAAGTAGTAAATAGAGGAATTCAATTAGTAGAGAAAGATATCCTCGAAAAGATAGTTTTAGCGAATAGGATTAAAATAAAACTTAAAAATAAATTAGATTTAGTAGAAATTTTAAAAAGATTTAAAAAGAAGCAACCAAATACATGTAGATACGTTTGGAAAAGGAATAGTAAGGATATTTTGTTTGGAGCATCTCCAGAAAAATTATTTTCTTTCTCTAAACCTAATTTAACTTTAGAGGCTCTTGCTGGAACTATCTCTACTAATTCAAATTTTAAGAAACTCCTAAAAAGTACTAAAGACTTAAAGGAACATAATTATGTAATACAACATTTGATTAAATCTTTAGAAGTTTCAAAAATAACAAACTTTAAAAAAAGTGATATCAAGGTAAATTCATTTGGAGATATTTCTCATTTGCAAACACTCATTTTCTCTAAAGTTGAAAATATTTGTCCTTTTGAATTGCTTAAAAACTTACATCCATCTCCAGCTGTTTGTGGATACCCAAAAAATGCAGCATTGGATTGGATAAACACTCTTGAGTCTTTTCCTAGAGGAAATTATGCTTCTCCAATGGGTTGGGTTGATTCATCAGGCAATGCTTCATTTCTTTTGGCAATAAGAGGCGCAAGATGTATTGAAAAAAATATTGAATTTACTGCAGGTTCAGGTATAGTTTCTGGCTCCGTTTTAGAGAAAGAAATAGATGAGATTAAATTAAAATTTGAATCTATAGTAAAACAGATATTTTGCGCTAATAATCCTAGATAATTTCTACTAATTTTTCAATAACTTCCTCTGAAACATTTTGATTGGATAAATTTTCTATTTCTCTTAAACCTGTTGGACTGGTGACATTAATCTCGCTAAGCATTCCATTTATTACATCAATACCTACAAAAAATAAACCCTCATCTTTAAAGTGTTGAGATAATTCTGAGCAGATACTTTTTTCTTTTTCTGTTAATAATGTGGGTTCAGCCTTGCCTCCCATCGCTAAATTACTCCTAAAATCGCCTCCTTGAGGAATCCTATTTATTGATCCAATTGCTTCGCCGTTTACGATAATTATTCTTTTATCACCTTCTATGACTTCAGGAATAAATTTTTGCATCATAACGGGTAATTCTTCTTGAGAAGTGATTAATTCAATGATTGATTTAATTCCTGGAGAATTTTTATTTATCCTTATAACACCTTGACCACCTTTTCCTCCAAGAGGTTTTATGACTACTTCATTATTTATATTTGCAAAATTAATAAGATCTTTTACCTTACTCGCAACTATTGTAGGTGCCATTAAGTGGCTGTATCTTAAAGCACCTAGCTTTTCATTCCACGCTCTTAACGATGAGGGTTTGTTAATTACTTTTACTCCTTTTCTTTCGGCAACTTCTAAAAGATGGGTTGCATATAAATAAGCCTCATTTACAGGAGGATCTTTTCTCATCCAAATGCAATTAAATTCGGCGAGAGGTATGCAATCATTCTCTTTGAAAGAAATCCACGGAATTACTTCAACTTTTACGGAAGATGCCCATACTTCATCACCTCTAGCTTCCAGGTCTTGAGGAGTACAACTCCAGATTTCAATATTTTTTTTTGATGATGCTTGCATTAAAGCAGCAGTTGAATCTTTTAAGGGATTTATATTTTTAATTGGATCTATTACGAATAGAAATTTCATAAGATCTAGTTTAATAATGCTTCTAATTTGTTTTCATTTTCTAATGCGTAGAGATCATCGCAGCCTCCGATACCTTCATTATCTATAAATATTTGTGGTAATGTTCTTCTACCATCAGCTCTTTCAATCATCAATGCTCTGGCATCTTCGTCGCCATCTATTTTATATTCTGTAAAATTTACATTTTTTTTCTTGAGTAGTGATTTTGCTCGAATACAGAATGGGCAATATTGCCAAGTATAAATTTCAACTTTGGACATTTTTTTAAAATAATACTTAGTTTATACTATTAAACAAAAGTGCTTGTTAGATTATAAATAACGATTAAATTCTATTTTGATAGATATTACAGATTTCAAAAAAGATCTTTCGGAACTAACAGAGCGCCTGGGTAATGCTCAGGATTGTCTTTGACGTTCCAAGATTAAAAGCTAAAAGTAAAGAGTTAGAGCAAATTTCCGCTCAGCCTGAATTTTGGGAAAATCAAGAAGAAGCTAAAAAGCAAATGTTAATCCTTGATGATGTCAAAGCACAACTCGAATTGTTAGATAAATGGAAAACTTTTATTTCTGATGCTAATGCCTCTCTTGAGCTTTATTCTCTTGAACCCGAAGAGGAAATGATTTTAGAATCGCAGCTGGGATTAAAGAAATTAAGAGAGAATTTGGATAAATGGGAATTTGAAAGATTGTTATGTGGTGAATACGATAAGGAAGGAGCAGTAGTTTCTATTAACGCAGGTGCGGGTGGAACAGATGCGCAGGATTGGGTAGAGATATTATTAAGAATGTACTCAAGATGGGCCGATAATAATCAAATGAGCCTTGTCATTAATGAATTATCTCAAGGAGAAGAAGCAGGTATTAAAAGTGTAACGTTCGAAATTGATGGAAAATATGCATATGGCTATCTGCAACATGAAAAAGGAACTCATAGATTAGTAAGAATTTCTCCTTTTAATGCCAATGGCAAAAGACAAACCAGCTTTGCTGGGGTGGAGGTTATGCCAAAATTAGATGATAATATTTCATTTGATATACCTGAAAAAGATTTAGAAATTACAACGAGTAGATCCGGTGGAGCTGGAGGACAAAATGTTAATAAAGTAGAAACAGCAGTGAGAATTGTTCATTTGCCTTCAGGGATTTCAGTAAGATGTACTCAAGAAAGATCTCAATTACAAAATAAAGAAAAAGCTATGTTACTTCTAAAGTCTAAACTATTAGTGATTGCTAAAGAACAAAGAGCTGCTGAAGTCGCTGATATTAAAGGTGATATTGTGGAAGCTGCATGGGGCAATCAAATAAGAAATTATGTTTTTCATCCCTATCAAATGGTAAAAGATCTTAGGACTATGCAGGAGACTAACGAGTTAGATAGAGTTTTAGATGGCGGACTTGAACCATTTATTCATGAATTATTACGTATGAATATTTCTTCTAATGAATCTAATGAATAACTAATGGAAAATAAAAACGAAATTTTAGAAAAAAAAGTTTCTCCTCCAAGCTTTATAAAGCTTGCTATGAGAAATATGGTAAGGAAAGGCTCAAAAAGTATTTCTCATTTTTCAATAACCTTTCTAGTTTTAATTGGGATATTAATACTTGTGGCCACAATAGGTAGACCCAATATTCCAGTTTAAGAATGTATGAAAGAAAAAATTATTTCTGAAATAAATTTAGATTTGGTTTTTCAATGTAATGATTTTTCTCAATTTTCAAATAAGTTAAAAGATACTAAAACTCATCTTATTTTTGAATCTATTTTTTGGGAGAAAGTTTTTTTATCTTGGATAAATACAATTTTAAAAAAAGAGGATTATGAATTACCAAATTATATTTTTGAAAAAAAATCTTATTCATTAGGCTTACAGATAATATCTAATCAAGAAATTGCTTCTTTGAACAAGAAATGGATGCAAAAAAATGGTCCAACTGATGTTCTATCTTTCCCAATTATTTCTGATGAATCTCTAAATAATTTAGATCATATAGAGTTGGGAGATATTTTTATATCATTAGAGATGGCACTTGAGCAATCTTATGAATATAAACATTCAATCTATAGAGAGATGATCTGGTTGGCTAGTCATGGATTTTTACATCTTTTGGGATGGGAACATAATAATGAGCATGATTTAGAAAATATGTTAAATTTCCAAGAATATTTAATTACTCGATTAGATTAAAAATCAATGAAAAAAAAAATAAACTATTTAGAAAATAGAAAAGAATCATACAAAACTTCTAGTAATGTATTTATGAGTTTTAAGTATGCTTTCAGTGGTATTAGTTATGTATTAAAAACTTCAAGAAATTTTAAAATTCAATTAATTTTTGCAGTTACAAGTTTAATAATTGGTTTTTTACTCAAAATTAGTCTCAGTAATTATGTTATTTTGATTACAACAATAATGTCTGTTTTAATATTAGAAATATTGAACACATCTATTGAATCAATCGTTGATTTAGTAGTGAAAAAAGAATTTAGTATTTTGGCTAAAATTTCAAAAGATACTTCTGCAGGAGCAGTATTATTAGCTTCCATTAATTCTGTTATTATTGCTGTATATATCTTTCTTCCTAAAATAAAGTTGTTATTTTAAATCCATATAAATATGTTTCTTGTTATTGATAATTACGATAGTTTTACTTATAATCTTGTTCAATATTTAGGAGAACTTTCAGTTGAGCATGAAATAACTAAAGAATTAATAGTTAAAAGAAATGATGAAATTACTATAGAAGAAATTATCAAACTAAATCCTGGTGGAATTCTCTTATCTCCAGGTCCAGGTAATCCAGATCAATCTGGAATTTGTCTTCCAATTCTAAAAAAATTATCTAAAAATATTCCGACCTTGGGAGTTTGTTTAGGTCATCAAGCTTTGGCCCAAGCTTTTGGAGGTAAGGTTATAGTTGGGAAAGAACTTATGCATGGTAAGACATCCAAAATATTTCATAATCAAAAAGGATTGTTTAAAGATATCGAGACTCCATTTGTGGCTACTAGATACCATAGTCTTATAGTTGATTCAAGTTCTTTACCATCTTGTTTCGACATAACTGCGACTTTAGAAGACTCAACAATTATGGCTATCTCTCATAAAGAATATAAACATTTACATGGGGTACAGTTCCATCCTGAAAGTGTTTTGACGGAATTTGGTCATAAATTAATTAGTAATTTTCTAAAAATGGCTGAACAAAAGTAAAATAAAAAAAAATTAATATTATGATTTCTCAAATTAAAAACTTTTTATTTTTGATATTAGTTAGCTCTTTTTTACCTACCTCATTATTGGCAAGGAACTTAGGAATAAAAAGTTTGGGACATAGTAGTTTTTTAATTACTAGTGCAGATAAATCTATTCTTATAAATCCCTTTAAAGCAATAGGTTGTGCAAGTAATTTAAAGGAGCCAAAAGAAGTCAACGTAGATTTTATTTTGGCTAGTTCTAGGCTTCTAGATGAAGGATATAACCCTAATGATCAATTAATGTTCGTTGAGCCAGGAATCTATCAATTTGAGGATATTTTATTAAATGGAATTTCTGTACCACATGACAGAGTAGATGGAAGAAGATTTGGGATGGCAACTGTTTGGAGTTGGGAGCAAAATAATCTTAAAATTGTTCATATGGGAGGAGCTGCTGGTGATATTGATATAAACAGTCAAATTATTTTGTCTAGTCCAGATATATTGTTTATTTCAATTGGAGGAGGAATAAAATCTTACAATGGTAAAGAAGCATCAAAAATAGTTAAGCTTCTAAAACCTAATGTAGTTATTCCTGTTCACTTTGAACGCGGCAAAAAAATTAATAAAGAATGTGATTTCTCAAATGCTGATTTATTTATCGAAAATATGAAGGATTTTAAAGTAAGATATGTTGGAAAAGATTTTCAAATAAAACCTAAAAGAATCGATCAAAATACAATTTATATTTTCAGTAATTAATTTTTTAAATCTAATATCTTGTAATTGTCCCAGAAAAAAATCATTTGTTCTTTAGTTCCAATACTAACCCTTATAGAATTACCGATATCTTTTTTGTTTTCCATACTTCTAATAAGAATACCTTTTTCTCTCATCTGTTGTATTAAGATTTTAGGATCTTTTTTTGGCCAAATTAAGAAATAATTACCTCCACTAAAGTGAGTTCTGATTTTTGTTGATTTAAATTTATTTAAAATCCATTCCCTCGCCTTTTTTACTTCTAAAACATAATTATCAATATATGATTTATCTTTAAGTGCTGCTAATGCAGCTGTTATAGCAAAGCTGTTTACATCATATGGTCCTGTAACTTTATTAATGTATTGAATTAAACTTTTATTGCCAAAAGTAAAACCTATTCTTAAACCAGCTAGACCTGCAGTTTTTGAAAGAGATTGGATTATTAGTATATTTTTATTCTTTTCAAAATCTATCGATTCAAGAAGACTATCTCCATTAAATTTTTCATATAGTTCATCAACAACTATTAATGAATCGTTATTGATATTGGCTAAATTAATTATTTCATGAGAACTTAGAACAGTTCCTGTTGGATTATTTGGATTGCAAATAAATATTAACTTTGGATTATGCTTTATTATTTTTTCCCTAAATTCTTCGATGGGGAATTGAAAATTTTCTCCAATGTAAGAACAACTTATTTTTTTCATTCCTCGGATTTCTGCACAAGGAGAATAGTAACCAAAAGTTGGATTTGTGGTTAGAAATATCTGATCTTTTTCTCCAAAGCAATTGAAAATTGCATTTATTGCTGCATCTGCTCCATTGAAAATTCCGATTTCATCATTACCAAATTTTCTTGAATCAAGATATTTATCACATAAAAATTTTTTTAAAAAATTATATTCTGGATAAATTGAAATCTCATCTAATTTTATCGCTTGTAATGCCTCTAAAACCTTAGGACTTGGACCTAAAGTATTTTCATTAAAGTCTAAGCGGAGTAAATTTCTTCTATTTTCTAAAGGTGCAGAGTAAGACTGCATATTTATTATTTCTTCTCTTGGTTTTGGGAAAAGATTATTTAATGGATCAAAATCATTCATTACATTCTTTCTAAAGTTTCAATTCCTAAAAGCTCTAAGCTTAATTTTAGTGTTTTTGCAGTAAGGTCACATAAATTAAGCCTAGAGATTTTTACATTTTTTTCTTCTTTGAGGATTGGAACTTGATCATAGAATCTATTAAAAGTCTGACATAGCTCGAACAGATAATTGCATAATCTATTTGGCATTAAGTCTTTTTCAATAGAAATTATAACTTCATCGAACCTAAGTAATTTTCTGATAAGTTTCCACTCAGATTTATGTTCATAATTTACGTACTGAAAATCTTTAGATTCATAAACAAAATCATTTTTTCTTTTAATTCCTAAAATTCTTACAAGTGTATATAACAAATAAGGAGCAGTATTACCATTAAGGGAAAGCATTTTATCAAAACTAAATTGATAATTAGTAATCCTATTTTGACTTAAATCTGCATACTTAACAGCTCCTAATCCAATAATTCTTGAAGTATTTGCAATAAACTCTTCGCTCTCATGACGATCTTCATCTTCTAATCTTTTCAATAAATCTTCTTTTGCTCTTCTAACTGCTTCATTTAATAAATCTTTTAGGCGTATTGTTTCACCTTCTCTTGTCTTTAGTTTTTTGCCATCAATTCCTTGAACTAACCCAAAAGGGACATGGTCTACCTGACAATTTTCTGGGATCCATTTTGCTTTTTTTGCAACTTGAAAAACTCCAGCAAAATGATTTGCTTGCCCATGATCAGTTACATAAATAATTCTTGAAGCATCATCGCCATTAGGAGGTTTATTGAATCTGTATCTTATAGCAGCAAGATCTGTGGTGGCATAATTAAAACCTCCATCTTTTTTTTGAATAATTAGCGGTAAAGGTTTGCCTTCTTTATTATTCATCCCATCTAAAAATACACATTTTGCTCCTTGATCTTCTACTAATATTTTTTCTAAATTCAAATCATCAATAACTGATTTTAAGAAGGGATTATAAAAAGATTCACCTCTTTCTTCTATTTTTATTTTTAAATTTTTATAGATTTCATCAAATTCTTTCCTTGATTGATCACATAATAATTTCCAAGCTTTAATCGATTTAATATCTCCACTTTGTAACTTAACTACTTCCTCTCTAGATCTTTTTTGGAATTCAGATTCGTTATCAAATCTTTTTTTTGATTCTTTATAAAATTCAACTAAATCACTTATCTTGATCTTTCCTATTTCTTCTAGATCATTTGAATATAAATCTTTGAGCTGAGTAATAAGCATGCCAAATTGTGTTCCCCAATCGCCAACATGATTGAGTCTTAATACTTCATAACCTCTTAACTCGAAAATTCTAGATATTGAGTCACCTATTATTGTTGATCTTAAATGCCCTACATGCATTTCTTTAGCAATATTAGGGCTAGAAAAATCTACAATAACTTTATTGGACAAACAACTATCTAAATCTTTTCTAATTAGAGGTATGCCAGCCCTATTGCATTGAATATTTGACTTTATTTCATTTATTAGAACCTCATCTTTTAATTTTATATTTATAAATCCAGGTCCAGCTATTTCTAGACTCTTACATAATTTTGCTATGCTTTTATTTTTATTTAAAAGGTTAATAAAATCATTAGAAATTTCTCTTGGGTTCTTTTTATATATTTTAGATAAACTTAAACAAACATTACATTGATAATCACCAAATTCCTCTTTTGATGATTGTGTAATTAAATTCTTGCTAAGAATTGCGAATTCTCCTTTTTTATCATTTTTTTCAAGACTATCTAAAAGAGATTGTTCAAATTGTTTTGTTAATTCTTTAAAAATGATTAGCATTAATTATTCAATTATTAATCTATATGATTAATTAATATAACGCATACTCAAATCAATCCAATTACTTTTGGTTATAGAGGAACTTGTTGAAATCAAATCAATACCTTTTATTAGATATTTACTAATTTCTTGAGGGTTTATTCCAGAAACTTCTATTATCAAATTTTTATTGACTTGTTTTTGTAGACTATTAATTGATAACTCTCTTAATTCTTGAACGTTTTTTTTGATTATTTCAGGACTAAGTTCATCTAATAAGACACTATCCGCTCCTGCTAATACTGCTTCTTTTGCCTGGTCGATATTTTCAGCTTCAATTATGATATGAGTTGTAAAAGGCGAATTTATGCGAATATTTTGTACTGCATTCTTAAGATTATCTGTCCATGCAATATGATTTTCTTTGATCATAGCAGCATCGTATAATCCCATTCTATGATTCACCCCACCTCCGCATTTGAATGCATATTTTTCAAATATTCTTAATCCAGGAGTCGTTTTCCTAGTATCTGCTAATTTTATATTTGTGCCTTCTAATTTATCTGTAAGATTCTTTGTATATGTTGATATTCCAGATAAATGCATTGCTATATTTAAGCTGATTCTTTCACTAGCGAGTAAACTTTTTGAAGGCCCATATATTTCTAAGAGTTTTTGATCTTTAACAAAATTATCTCCATCAGAGATATTAAATTTTGGACTGATTTTTAAATCAATTTTTCTAAAAATTTCTTTTATAATTTCAACTCCGCAGAATACACCCTCTTCTTTTGCAATCCAATATGCATTACCATACTCATCTGTAATAGAGGAACTTGTAAGATCTCCCCTACCTATATCTTCATCGATCCAATTATCAATGATTTTACTTATTATTGGAGTATTTAAATCCACTAAACTAAGAAATAATTAATTAATAAAAATTAAACTGAAGTTAGAGAATCAACTATATATCACTATGTAATTTAACTCAAATTTATTTACCAATACAAAACTTAGAAAAAATATTATCTAGAAGTTCCTCTGTTAATTCTTGACCAGTTATTTTAGATAAGTTTTGAATTCCATCTCTCAGTTCAATTGATAACAAATCAAATGGCAATTTATTTTCAATTATTTCATCAGTATCATTTAGATTAGATAAGCAAGCAGACAAATTTGTTAGATGTCTTTCGTTTAAAAATATATTGATATTTTCTACTTGTTTTAATCCGCATTTTTTTATAATTGTGTCTATTAATAATCTTTCACCATCATTATTTTTAATACTCATAAGAATTGTGTTTTTTAACTCATTTGAATTAATATTTTTGCAATCAATTAAATCTTTTTTATTACCCAAAATAGTAATTAATTTTTCTTTGGGAATTTCTTGTATTATTTTTTTGTCTTCTTCATTAAATCCTTCTTCAAGACTATAAATATAAATTATAAAATCTGACTCTTTTATTTTCCCAAAACTTTTTTTAATTCCAATACTTTCAATTTGTTCATGAGTTTCTCTTATGCCAGCAGTATCAATTATTTTCATTGGAATATCATTAATAGTTAAATTAACTTCAATAACATCTCTAGTTGTTCCAGGAATATTAGTAACGATTGCTTTCTCTTTTTTTGCAAGCAAATTTAATAAAGAGCTTTTACCAACATTTGTTTTACCTATAAGCGCAATGGATATTCCATTGTGAATATATGAATTTCTTTTTGCATTTTCTATTAGTAATTCTATTTTTTCTTTGACTTTTTTAATGTTTTTTAGATACTTGGTGTAATCAAAATCTGTAAAGTCTTCTTCAAAATCAACTCTCGCTTCTATTTCGCAAAGTTGATTTATAAGGTCATTTTTAATATCATCAATTTTTTTCTTTATTTCTCCTTGAACCCCGCTAAAGGCTAACTCTGCTGATCTGGTATTGCTTGCATTAATTAATTGATTAATCGACTCGGCTTGAGTAAGGTCTATTTTCCCGTTAAGAAAAGCTCTTTGACTAAATTCTCCTGGGTTTGCAAGTCTAACTCTAGAATTACTAGATAATAATATCTTTAAAACTTTATTTACTATGATAATTCCGCCATGGCAATGAAGTTCAACTACATCCTCTCCTGTGAAGCTATTTGGGGATTGCATTACTAAAATTAAAACCTCATCTATAAATTTATTTTGTTTATTTTCTTGAATAAAACCACGAAAAACCCTATGTGATTCCCATGCATATTTAGATTTAGTTTGAACAATCTTTTTGCAAGAATTTATTGCGTCTTTCCCTGATACTCTT
Organism: uncultured Prochlorococcus sp.; assembly: GCA_902583265.1. GTDB lineage: Bacteria > Cyanobacteriota > Cyanobacteriia > PCC-6307 > Cyanobiaceae > Prochlorococcus_A. The sequence continues at coordinate 91,541 of CACHVD010000003.1, read as the reverse complement.
ATTATGGCAACTCCTCCCTTCCCAATACTTATAGCTGAAGCAATTGCTGCTATCGTATCTTCTGTAGTAGCTATCGAATCCATCTCTCGCTTTGTTATTGATAATTAAGTAAGATTATCAAGAATTTAATTTTGAAATTTTCTTTCTGAATGAGATTTAAAAGAGATATTACCTATAAGAAAATTCTATCATTATTTAGGAGTCAGAATGGAAGTCCTTTCTTTAATGCTAAAGGTTTAGCTATAGGGGTATTTAGTGGTTGTTTTCCTTTTTTTGGTTTTCAGACTTTAATGGGAGTATTTTTTGCGAAAATAGCTAAGGGAAATATTGTTCTAGCTGCAATTGGTACCTGGATCAGTAACCCTTTTACTTATATTCCACTTTATTATTTAAACTATAAAGTTGGTTCGATTTTTTTAAATAATCCTTCTAATAAAATTCTTGAAAAAAGTTTAGTTATTGATGACTTATGGAAACAAGGTAGAATTTTTTCCCTAAAATTACTCTTAGGTTCATCTTGTGTAGGTATTTTATTAGCTTTGATTTGCGGCAGTATTGTTTTCTTTATCTACAAGATAAAAAGTAAAAGATAGATTGATGTTGATCTGATTTTAAAATTAACTTTGTCCAACTCTGGCAATATCTAAAACATCTGCCATTGATTTAATTTGTTCAATTGTTTTGTGAAGTTGATTATAACTTTCAAGACCTACACAAAGATTAATAATAGCTGGTCTACCATAAGCAGTTTTAACATTGGCATCACTAACGTTTATACCTTTATCAGATAACCGCATAAGGATATCTTTAAGAACTCCAACTCGATCAATTACTTCTATTCGTAGCTGAATTGGAAACTTATTATCGCCAGTTTTATTATCTTGATTCCAACCGACAGGTAATCTTCTCTCTATTGGAATTGGTATTACATTTTCACAATCTTCTCTATGTATAGTTATCCCATGGTTGCCGAGCGACACAGTTCCGATAATATCCTCGCCTGGTAGTGGGGAACAGCATTTACCTATTCTGTAATCAAGACCTTCTATCCCGGAAATTGGTGATTTAGCTGCTGTATTAGATTGATTAGTGGATAAATTATTATTACTTTTAAGAGATTTTGATATTTCAGAGTCTGAATCATTTTTTACATCTTCTGTTTGTAATTTTATTTCTTCTCTTAGTCTGTTTAATACTTGATGCAAAGTTAAACCACCAAAACCAAGAGATGCAAGAAGGTCTTCAGTAGTTTTTAAATTGCATCGATTTGCAACTTTTTTCATGGCTTCACTAGAAAGTAATGCTTCAAAACCGTTTCTACCTACTTCTTTTTCAAGTAAATCTTTACCTCTTTTAATCGTTTCGTCACGATGGCTTTTCTTATACCATTGGCGAATTCTATTTTTAGCAGTTGGCGTAACTACAAAGTTCAGCCAATCCAAGCTTGGATTGGCATTATTACTTGTCAAAATTTCTATGAAGTCACCATTTTGAAGTACTGTAGATAATGGAGAAAGCTTTTCATTAATTCTTATTCCATTACAGTGATTTCCAACTTCAGAATGGATTCTGTAGGCGAAATCTATCGCGGTAGATCCTTTCCTTAAACCAACAACATCTCCTTTTGGGGTGATTACAAATACTTCTTCATCAAATAAATCTTCTTTAATTGAAGCTAAATAATCATTATGATCCCTTTCATTACCTTCTTGTTGCCATTCTACTAATTGTCTTAGCCAATTAAATCTCTCGGCATTACTTTTAGCAGGAGAACCACCCTCTTTATATTGCCAATGAGCGGCAATACCATATTCAGCAATTTGATGCATCGAAGTAGTTCTAATTTGAACTTCAATAGGTCGATGTCTTCCAATCACAGAAGTGTGTAAGGATTGATATCCATTGGGTTTTGGTAATCCTATATAGTCTTTAAATCTACCTGGAATTGGTTTGAAAGTATCATGAACAACTGCTAAAGCTCTATAACAACTATCTGAATTGTCCACGATAATTCTTAGGGCAGCAACATCATAAATCTCGTGAAAATGCTTTTGTTGTCTTTCCATTTTGCTCCAGATGCCATAAAGATGTTTTGGCCTTCCTGTTATTTCAAAATTTTTCAAACCTGCTGAAATTAAGTTTTCCTTCATAAGATTCAAAGTTACTTTTAATCTTTTTTCTCTATCACTTCTTTTAACGGCGATTTGATCTTTAAGATTTAGATATTCTTTAGGCTCTAGGAATTTAAAAGCTAAATCTTCTAATTCCCATTTAAATCTGTTTATTCCTAGTCGATTAGCTAATGGTGCATAAATCTCTCTTGTTTCTCTCGCTATTCTTAGTTTTTTCTCATCATTTAGCCATTCAATTGTTCTCATGTTATGAAGTCGGTCTGCAAGTTTAACTAAGACAACTCTGATATCGCTGGCCATAGCCAAAAACATTTTCCTAAGATTTTCAGCTTGTGCTTCAGTCCTGTTGTTAAAGTGAATGCCGCCTAATTTTGTTACACCCTCTACAAGTATTTTTACTTCTAATCCAAAATTTGTTTCTATTTCGGATAAATCAATGCCAGTATCTTCAACTACATCATGTAAAAGGCCTGCAGCAATAACAGATGAACTAGCACCTATTTCTTTAAGGAGATTTGCAACAGCAACCGGGTGGATAATGTATGGCTCGCCGCTCGCACGGAATTGTCCATCATGAGCTTTATAAGCAAGTTTAAAAGCCTTTACTATAAGGTTTTGATTCTCATCATTTTCTTTATTTGATTTTTCAAAATTATGAATATCTTTAAGAAGCCAATCGGGAATGTTTATTTGATAATTCAAAGATTCACTTTCATATTTTTTATTTTCAGGCAAAATAGTTTTGGAAACTTCAATTTCGTTTTTTTCTTTTGAATTTGCAGCTGCCTCGGACATTTTATATTGCTTTAGGTGTATTTTATTTATGTCTAGAAAAATTTGCTATAAATCATGGAAAAAAATAAAGAAAAAATTATTCTAGTAAAAAATCTTACTGTTAAATATGGTCTAAAACAGCAACCTATTATCAAAAATTTTAATTTAGAAATAGATTGTGGTGATCATTTGGCCATAATAGGACCTTCTGGATGTGGAAAGACCACTTTTGCAAAAACATTAGTAAATATATTGCCTGCAAAGGCCACTTCTAAAGGGTATCTATCGATTTCTAATGTAGATCCTAGGAAAATAAACAACAAAGATGCACAATTATTCAGAAGAAAGAATTTTGGATTTATTTATCAAGACTCTATAAAAAAACTTAATCCGCTAATGAGAGTTGGGGATCATTTATATGAATTATTTAAAACACATGATCAAACTAAATCATCTTTAGCTATTAAAAAATTAGTAAGAGAAGTTTTTCAAAAAGTCGGAATTGAAGAAAGTAGACTTGATTCTTTTCCACATCAATTTAGCGGCGGAATGAGACAGAGAGTTTCTATAGCAATGGCACTTGCTTTGAAACCTAAATTATTAATAGCTGATGAACCTACAACAAGCTTAGATTCCAAAACAAGTTTTGAAATTATGCAAGAAATAATTCATCTATGTAATGAATTTGATACAACTTTAATTTTAATTAGTCATGATATTAATCTTGCAGCAAAGTGGTGTAAAAAAGTTGCAATTATTGAAAAGGGATCGATTGTTGAAAAAGGGAATATATTAGATATTTTTCAATCACCAAAATCAGATATCGGGAAAAAGTTAGTAAATGCTTCAAAAATAGTATTAGAACCTAATACTAAAAATAATGCTCGAGATGAGGTCGTTCTAGAGGTAAATAACCTAAGACATTGGTATAAATTAAATTCTTCAATTTTCATTAATAAATGGAATAAGGCTTTAAATGAAGTTAGTTTCAAGTTATATGAGAATGAGACTCTTGGAATAGTTGGTTCTTCAGGGAGTGGTAAAAGTACATTATGTAGGGCTTTAATTGGACTTCTTAAAGTAAGAGGTGGTGAAATTAAAATTTATGATAAAAATAATCCATCTAAAAAAAATAAATATTTTAAAAAGAACAATAAAGTGCAAATTATTTTTCAAGATCCTTTTTCAAGTTTGAATCCGAAAATGACAATTAAAAATATTTTGGAAGATATATTTTTTATTCAAAAAATTTCAGATAAAAGAAAAATTGAAAAGGAAATAAAATTAATGTTTAGAAATTTAAATCTTCCCTTAAATAATGATTTTTTTAATTCTTATCCTAACCAATTATCTGGTGGTCAATTGCAAAGAATTTCATTAGCCAGGGCACTATTGTTGAAGCCAAAAATTTTAATTTGTGATGAGAGCGTAAATATGTTAGATGCTTCAGTAAAAATAGAGATTATTGAATTACTAAGAGTATTTCAAGAAAAAATGAATTTAACGATTATCTTTATTACCCATGATTTAGGGATTGCTAAAAGATTTTGTGATAGGTTGCTAGTTATGAATCAAGGAAAGATAGTTGATGAAGGAGAAAGTTCTACAATATTCACTAAAACTCAAAACACGTATACAAAATCGCTTCTAAATTCCTCTTTAAATCTTATTTAACTTTAAGAATACTTAGTAATTTTTTAAAATCTAATGGTAATTCTGATTCAAATATCATTTCTTTACCATTTATTGGATGTATAAGTCCAAGCTTAATGGCGTGTAAAGCTTGGCCATCTAATTTACATGGTAGTTTTTTACATCTTCCATATAATGGATCACCCACAATCGGATGATTTATGTGAGCGCAATGAACTCTTATTTGATGCGTTCGCCCCGTATCTAGTTTGAAACTCATTAATGAGTAATTGCCAAATCTTTCTTCTAATTTCCAATAGGTACAGGCATATCTTCCTGAAGTTTCTTCAACTACTTTATATTTCAATCTATTTAATTTATCTCTGCCAATGTGTCCCACTATTTGGCCTTCTTCAGAATTAGGTGCTCCATGAATTACTGCAATATATTCGCGTGATGCTATTTTTTCTTTAATTTGTTTCTGGAGATTTACTAATGCCTCTTGGCTTTTTGCAACCACCATACAACCAGAGGTATCTTTATCTAATCTGTGAACAATCCCAGGTCTTAGTTTCCCATTTATTCCAGGTAGATCTTTACAGTGAAAAAGTAATCCATTCACTAAAGTGCCTGATTTGTGTCCAGGGGCTGGATGAACGATTAGACCTGATTGTTTATTGATTACTATGATGTGCTCGTCTTCAAAAAGGATATTTAAATCCATTTTTTCAGGTTTCAAATAAATAAGAGGTTCTGGAGGAGGCATCCATATTTGAACATTGTCGCCATTTTTTAATGGGGTCTTTGCTTTCGCGGTCTTGTAATTTACAAGTACTAAACCTGAATTTATAAAATGTTGAATTCTTGCTCTACTTTGTTCTGGTCTTTTACTTACCAACCATCTGTCTAGCCTCATAGGAAGAGGTAGCTCATAAATAATTTCTATAAGCTCACCTTCACCAATGCCGAAAGAATTTTGATTATTTAATTCCATAGTGGGACTTCTAAAGCAATTTTACCCAGCATTTGATTTCTATAATCTTCTAATAACTTATGAGACATTCTCCTTATATCTCCTGAGGTATGTTTTGAAGCTGCTTCGTTGATCCAAGCAGAAGGACTCTTAAATCCTTTTGCAATATCAACTCCATATCTATTAGATATTTGTTTAACTGAGATATTCGCATTCTTATCTTTGTTGAGAGTGGATATAATTTTGATAAATCCAATTGCGACACTCTCTATTTCATAAGCAGCTTCACCAATATCGTCACAAAGTGCAAGATTAAGTGCTGATTTTTGATCTTCTAAATTTGGAGGTATAACACCAGGAGCATCTAGCAGATCTATACCACTTTCTAATTTTATCCATCTTAAATTACGAGTCACGCCTGCTTTCCTAGCGCTATCTACAACTCTTTTTTTTGCAATTCTATTGATTAATGCTGACTTTCCTACGTTTGGGAATCCAAGTAAAAGGGCTCTAATTGGCCTAATTCGCATTCCTCTAGAGAGTCTTCTATCGTCAATTGACGACCTAGAATCTTTGGCTGACTTACAAATTTCTTTAATACCTATTCCTCTTTTAGCATCACACCAAAGGGGATATTGATCTTTAGCATTAAACCATTTATTCCAACTATTGATTGTATAAGGGGAGATCATGTCTGATCTATTAATAACAAGAATATGTTTTTTATTATTTATCCATTTATTTAAGTGTGGATGTCCTGTTGACAAAGGAATTCTTGCATCTCTAACTTCTATAACTAAATCTACTTTATTGATAACTTGAGATAATTTCTTTTCTGCTTTTGCAATATGGCCTGGGTACCATTGAATTTTGGGTATGTCCACTTCAATAAATCAAATAAAATTTTGTATTCCTTTTAGTTTTTATAAGTTTCAAAAGTATTTACTTCTAAAGTTTAGTATAAATTTAATGACTGAAAAATTTTTATAATCGTTAATTCTTAAAATTTATTAAGGCATAGGTAACAGTAATTACTTTTTAACCCAATCAGCCCAAATTAACGTTAGGGTCTTAAGATTAAAAATTAAGTTTGTTTAATGTCAAAATTATCTCTTTCCAGTCTTGATAAGACACATTTAGAAGGAAAAAAAGTTCTTGTAAGAGTAGATTTTAATGTTCCATTAAATGAAGATGGTCAAATAACCGACGATACGCGTATTCGTGCAGCGATCCCAACTATTGAATATCTTATTAATCATTCTGCAAAAGTTATTTTAGCTGCTCATTTTGGTAGACCAAAGGGTCAGGTAAATGAAAAAATGAGATTAACTCCAGTAGCAGCAAGGTTAAGTGAATTGTTAGAGCAAAATGTTGCTCTAACTAACAGTTGTATTGGTGATGAATCAGTTGCACAGTCAAATAACTTAAGTAATGGAGATGTTCTTTTACTTGAAAATGTTCGTTTTTTTGGTGAAGAGGAAAAGAACGATTTAGATTTTGCTAAAAATTTAGCATCACATGCAGATATGTATGTAAATGATGCATTTGGTGCCGCTCATAGAGCTCATGCTTCAACTCAGGGAGTTACTAATTATTTAAGTCCATCACTAGCTGGATTCCTTTTAGAAAAAGAATTAAAATACTTACAAGGAGCGATAGATGCACCAAAACGTCCGTTGGCAGCAATAGTTGGAGGATCAAAGGTAAGTAGTAAAATAGGTGTTCTTGATTCTTTGCTAGATAAATGTGACAAAATTATGATTGGTGGAGGTATGATTTTTACTTTTTATAAAGCTAGAGGTCTAGATGTTGGAAAGAGCCTTGTAGAAGAAGATAAACTTGAGCTTGCCAGGGATTTAGAAGCAAAAGCAAAAGCAAAAGGAGTCGAATTATTATTACCTACTGATGTTGTTTTAGCTAATGAATTTTCGCCTGACGCCGAAAGTAAAATATCTCAAATTGATTCAATTAGTGGAGATTGGATGGGTCTCGATATTGGTCCAGATTCCATTAAAGTTTTTCAGAATGCTCTTGCAGAATGTAAGACAATAATTTGGAATGGGCCAATGGGAGTTTTCGAATTTGATAAATTTGCGGAAGGAACAAATGCTATAGCTACTACCCTTGCGGACTTAAGTGCTTTTTCTGAAGTTTGTACAATAATTGGTGGTGGAGATTCAGTTGCAGCAGTTGAAAAAGCAGGATTAGCTGAGAAAATGTCTCATATATCTACTGGAGGTGGCGCAAGTTTGGAACTTTTGGAAGGTAAAACCTTACCTGGTGTAGCTGCTTTAAACGACGCTTAGGCTATATTTTATCAACAATATCAATACTCTTTGTGAAAGTAATCATTCCTTCAGGGTGAGCTATGATTCCTGACCAAATTTGTATCCCTGGTTTTGAAGGGGCTCTTGTCATTTTAAAAATTCCCCCAGATGCTAAAGGTTCCAATAATATTTCTTGTTCAAACAATGAATTTACTTGATGAGGTTTAATTGCTCCAGCGATGATCATTTTTTCAAGAGGCTTATTTAGGATTATATCGATATCGTATTTTGAACCAGTAAGAACTTTTTCAGGGATTTTAAAACTAATATCTATCTTCTTATCATCATTCCTTATTGTTGTGAATAAATTTTTAATGGTACCTTTATCAATTTTTCCATTTAGAACTGAAAAAACATAATCGAACTCGGATTCTAGTATATGCATTTCTCCATTAACTATTTTTCTTCCTGAAACTTTTATTCTCAATATTTCTTTATTAGGAATATTTGACTCTAATCTTTTGATTTTCCATTTGCTATCAGGAAAATCATTGATAATTTTTGAGAACTGTTTTGATATATTTTGGTTTTCATCATTTTTAAAATTTTTTCTAATAAACTCTAAGTCTCTCTTATTTAATGAGGTTTCTAAATTTCTTATAAAATCAACTTTTAAAGTTTGCGTTATTGCTGAATAGGGGAGAATGAGATAAATAAATAAGTAGAGAGGGAATCCTATATTACTGAATAATTTTAAATTCAACATATTTATCATTTATTATTTTCATTCTACTAATTTAAGTTTCTATGTCTAAAAAAAATAATTTATTAGTTGCAGCTAGTGGAACAGGAGGCCATATTTTTCCAGCTTTAGCAGTTTCTAAAGAGGTAGAAGATGAGTGGAATATTCATTGGTTGGGTATTCAGCAAAGACTTGATGCGAATTTTATTCCCCCAAAATATAATTTGAAGACTTTGAATATAAAGACACCAAAAAAAAATATTTTTTTGTTTTATCAATATATAAAAATTTTAATGTCAACTTTCCAAATAATTAGGATCTTAAAAGAAAAAAAAATTAACTTGGTTTTTACGACTGGAGGTTATATATCTGCCCCAACTATTGTTGCTTCAAAACTTCTCAGGATACCTGTTATTATTCATGAATCAAATTTAATTCCAGGAATGGTCACGAAATATTTTGGTTTTTTGTGTAACTATGTTTTTCTAGGATTTAAGAAAACAAATTCTTATTTAAGAAATTGTAAAACTATTTTCACTGGGACTCCTTTAAGAGATCAATTCTATAAATCCCATCCCTTGCCAGAATGGGTCCCAAAAGGAAAAGGACCTCTTTTGATTGTTATGGGAGGTAGCCAAGGAGCAAAAGCTATAAATCAAATTCTTAACAAATCTCTTGAATTTTTAATGAAAAAACAGTTTCGGATAGTTCATATTATTGGCGAATGTAATCAACAATCCTTTAATTTAAAAAATCCCAATAATTATGTTCAAAAGAAATTTACTAATGAAATCGCAGCTTTGATTCAAAACTGTGATCTTGTAATATCGAGATCTGGTGCAGGAACAATAAATGAACTTATAGAAACTGAAAAACCTTCAATTTTAATTCCATTTCCTTATTCTAAAAATAATCACCAGGAGAAAAATGCAATGATTCTTGCCGAAAGTGGAGGCTCAGTTTTAATGAATCAAAGTAAAATTTCTAAAGAAGTTTTTGAAGAAACTATAGAAAGAATTTTTAAGAGAAAATCAAAAAACGGGAAATATTACTATGAAATTTTAGATATTATGAACAAGAACATGAAAAATAATAATAAAATCAAATCAAAAATTGAGATTAGAAAATTTTTTAATTATTTTTTAAAGGAATTCTGAATTTCTTTACATAAAAGAGTGTTATTTTTCCTATTCTGCAAACTTATTCTTGCCCACTTTTCATCCAGAAATCTAAATGAAGTACATTCTCTAAGCAATATTCCCTTATTTTCTAAGTATTTTATATTAGGCGACAAGGATTTTTTACTTTCTATTAAAAAAAAGTTAGTTGAAGAGTTATGAACTTTAAGATTCTCTATTTTTGATAATTTTTGAAATACTCTTTTTTTTTCAATATTTATCCAGCTGTGAATCTGTTTTGTCCACTGTTCATAGAATTTCTTATTACTTAGTAGATCAATTCCGGCTTTAATAGAAAATGAATTTAAAGGCCAAGGATCTCTATTGATTTCCCATTTTTTTAGTATTTTCGATGAGCCAATAACGTAACCTAATCTAAGACCAGGAATATTGAAGATTTTGGTCAAGCTTCTCAAGACTAATAAATTGTCAAATCTTTGGGTTAATGGTATTAAAGATTCTTTCTCTCCATTAGGTGTTATCGATAAGAAAGCTTCATCACAGATAACTAATTTATATTTTTTTACAAATTCCTCCAATGAATTCTTTTCCCATAATTGGCCGGTAGGGTTATGTGGATTTGTTATCCAAATAACATCACCTTTTGGATGCAGGGGAAATGATTGAGGAAAAATATTATTCCAGTTTTTTGGTAATTCGCAATGTATAAAATTGCTATTCCAACAATTTAAAGATCTTTCATAATCAACAAATGATGGAGAAGGAATACAACTTATTCCAAATTTGGATGCTTCATAACCTGCCCAGGTTATTAGTTCAGAAGCTCCATTTCCAGGCAATATATTGTCTGGATTTATCCCATGAAATTTACCGATTATTTCTTTCAGATCATTCAAGTTTCTCTCTGGGTAATATCTAAATCCAAGGTTCTTAATTCCAGCATTTAATGAATCTATTAGTATTTGAGGTGGATCAAAGGGTACTAAAGAGGCACTTGCGTCGATTATTTCAGAGGGTAATAAATTTAATTTTTTTGCATTTGCATATACATTTCCTCCATGCTTTAGGTTTGATATTTGCATGGCTAATGTTGAGTTATCATTACTTTTCGGATTGTTCATTATTCATTTTCTAATTTTTACTTAACCCATTTTAAATCTGATCCAATGGCCTCTTTTATATTAGATAATTGATGTTTATTGAGTTGCTCTAAAATCCCTTTAAGTATATTGGGGACTAATTGTGGCCCCTTATATATCCATCCCGTATAAAGTTGAATTAATGATGCTCCAGAACAAATTCTTTCCCAAGCCGACTCTGGACTATCGATTCCTCCAACGCCAATTAAAATAATCTTTTTATCAATATTATGAATATGTTTTATTATTTGATTTGCTTTTTTTTGTAGTGGCTTTCCACTTAATCCTCCATTTTCTTCAGAAAGTAATAATCCTGTTTGCCTGATCTTCCTATTTTCAAGACCTAATCTATCTATGCTGGTGTTAGTAGCAATTATTCCATTTATATTTTCCTCAATTATTAACTGGCAAATATCTTCAATATCTTTAAGGCTTAAATCTGGCGCAATTTTTACAAATAATGGTGGACAATTAGGTAAGTTTTTAATTTCTCTAAGAAGTTCTTTTAGAAGAATCGGATCTTGCAACTTTCTTAGTCCTTCAGTATTTGGAGAACTTACGTTTATTGCCGCATAATCACAATATGGAATTAATAATTTTAGAGAAGTTAAATAATCATCTTTTGCTTGAGATAAATCTGTAATTTTTGACTTGCCAAAATTTATCCCTAAACAAATATTCTTTCTATTTTTTTTAAACTCAATTCCTTGTTCTACAAAGTTTTTAACTAGATTTTCAGCACCATTGTTATTAAAACCCATTCTATTTAATGCTGCTTCTTCCTCCGATAATCTAAATAACCTTGGTTTGGGATTTCCATTCTGAGCAAATTTAGTTACTGTACCAAGTTCGGCAAATCCAAAACCAAAATCTTTCCATACATTTGCAGCATTTCCATTTTTGTCAAAACCCGCAGCTAAACCAATTGGATTACAAAAATTTATACCACATATGCTCTGAGTTAACCTTTTATCAACTATAGAAAATTCTGCATTTAGATTTTTTAGGATAGATGAAACTAAAGGCCAATTATATTTTCTTGAACTGAATGATAAAAGGCTAAGAGATAAATTAGTTAAGTATTCTGCATCAATTCCAGAGTCTCTTTTTAATACTGGGGTAATCAAGTTTTTATAAAGATTTTTAAATACCTCTTTCTGTTCATTCATAAAAAATTAGGATTCTTTTTTTTCTATTATCCAATATTTTTTATCTTTAGGAATCAATCTCCAATTACGCCATTCAAAAAGTGAATATAGTTTGATCTTAAAGTGGTTTTCTTCACCTAATAAGGTGCTTAATTCTGGTGAACTTAACAAATACTTTTTGTCAGCAAATTTTTGAATTAATTCATTCCTTGAAAATAATTCCTGAATTTCTGAAGGGGCATTTTTTTCAAAAAAGTCAGCTGAAGATTCTGACTCCTTTAATTTACTTTCTAAAAATATACCTTTGCTATAGTTGGTTGCGATTTTATCAACTCTATCATTTTGTTTGTCACCACTATGACCCTTAACATATTCCATTACAAGGCCATTAATTCTTAATTGATCAATTTTTTGCCATAAATCAAGATTTTGAACTGATTTTCCTGAGCTTGTTTTCCATCCATTTCTTTTCCAATTAGTAATCCATTTTGTATAACCTTCTATGACATATTTACTATCAGTTCTTAATTTAAAGTTCTCCTTTAATTTATAGTCTTTTAATTTCTCAAGTGTTTTTATAGCCGCAGTGAGTTCCATTCTATTATTGGTAGTATTTTGCTCGGAACCACCTATTTCTAATTCACTTTTGTCGTCAAAAATTATTAGTCCACCCCAACCACCTGGACCTGGATTACCACTGCAGGCTCCATCAGTTGCAGCTTCAATTGCAATACTATCAATATTCATAATTTTTGAAGCCGATATAAAGTCTATCGGCTTGAAAAAAAAATTCTCTTACTTAAGTGTAACTTTACCGCCAGCTTCTTCAATCTCTTTCTTTAAAGATTCGGCATCTGCTTTAGCAATTCCTTCTTTTACTGTTTTTGGTGCAGATTCAACAAGTGCTTTTGCATCGCCAAGACCTAGACCCGTTGCATTTCTAACAACCTTAAGTACTTTGATTTTTGCAGCTGCATCAAAGCTTTCGAGAACTACATCAAATTCAGTTTTTTCTTCAGCAGCGTCACCATCTGCGTCACCACCAGCTGCTCCTGGAGCTGCCATAACTACACCTGCAGAGGCTGCAGCAGATACACCAAAAGCCTCTTCAATTTGCTTTACAAGCTCAGATGCTTCTAAAAGTGATAGAGATTTTAATGATTCAAGAATTTCTTCAGTTTTTGCGGACATTTTCTTAAAAGTTAATTAGGTTTTGAATTTAGGATTCTGATTTTTCAGAATGTTGTTTAAGTGATCTAGCAAGTCCAGAAGGTACTTCATTAATAGAGATCGCGATTTTAGTTGCAACGCCATTAAGAGCGCCAGCAATTTTTGCCATCAATACTTCTTTAGATGGAAGACTTGCAATTTCTTTTATTTCAGAATCGCTAAGAAGTCTGCCTTCAAATAAAGCTCCTTTGGTCTCGGATTTTTTGGTGTCTTTTTGAAAAGATTGGATTGCTTTTACAGCACCACCAACATCTTCTTTAATTAAGACAAAAGCATTTGTTCCGGTCAGTAAAGATTCAAGATCGTTCCAATTACTATCTCCATCAATAGCTTTGCGCATTAATGAATTTTTAGTAACTTTGCAGATGCCATTAGTTGTTTGCAATCTAGATCGCAAATCTGACATCTCTTTGATAGTTAAACCTTTATAGTCAAGAACTACAGCCATTTCCGAGTCGTCTAAAAGAGATTTAATCTCAGTAACGATTTGTTGCTTATTCTCTAGTGTTCGGCCCATTGATGTTTTTGGATCGTAATTTAGGGAGAGCAGGAAATGCGGCAAAGTTCTTTAAAAGAGGCCGCTTTTATTAGATCCAAAAAGAAATAATTTAAGACGAGTCCTCGGTAGGAATTAAAAATTTAGAATAACTAAATCAACCTACTTTCTTTGGCCGTATTATTGCAATTTAAATTATACTACAAAGAGTTAACCTTCAGGTTGGTAATCTTGCACAGCATTTATGTCAACTTGAACTGAAGGCCCCATTGTTGAAGTTACATAAAAAGTTTTCCAATACTTTCCTTTAGCTCCAGTTGGTTTATTTTTATCAATTGATTCTTGTAAGGTTTTTAAGTTATCAAATAGAGCCTCTTTTGTGAAACTTGCTTTTCCAAAGCGGACATGAACGATTCCAGCCTTATCTGCTCTAAATTCGAGCTTACCAGCTTTGAATTCTTTTATTGCATTAGCAATGTCATTAGTTACTGTCCCAGCTTTAGGATTTGGCATTAAACCTCTAGGTCCTAAAACTCTTCCTAATTTTGCAACCTTTGGCATCATATCTGGAGTTGCAATAAGTAGATCAAACTCCATATTTCCTTTGTTGATGCTTTCTACAAGATCTTCTTCGCCAAATAAATCTGCACCTGCAGCCTTAGCTTTCGATACATTCTCACCGCTTGTAATTACTGCAATTTTGATGCTTTGGCCAGTACCATGTGGTAATGCAACAGTGGTCCTTAATTGTTGATCAGTATATTTTGGATCAATACCTAGACGTATATGTGCTTCAATAGTTTCATCAAATTTTGCATTAGCATTTTCCTTGATAATACTTAGAGCTTCAAGTGGTGCGTAAATGCGATCTTCTATCTTTGTTGATAGAGCAGCCATTCTTTTAGATAGTTTTTTCATAATAATATTGGGTGCAAACGGTTATCAACTAACCTCCCCTAAATAGTGAGAAATTGTGTATTGAACTCAATCAGAGATAGAGACGCCCATATTACGAGCAGTACCCTCAATTACTTTCATTGCTGATTCAACACTAGAACAGTTTAGATCAGGAAGCTTAGTTTTGGCTATTTCTTCTAATTGAGCTTTACTTATATTCCCAACAGAGCCTTTTGCGGATTCACCTGAACCTTTCTCTACACCAGCTGCTTTTGTTATTAAGACAGAAGCAGGAGGTGTTTTTGTGATGAAAGTAAAGCTTCTATCTTCAAAAACAGAAATCTCGACTGGAATTACAAAACCTGCTTTATCTTGTGTTCTTGCGTTGTATTCTTTGCAAAATGCCATGATATTGACACCATGTTGTCCTAAAGCTGGCCCTACAGGAGGAGCAGGATTTGCTTTGCCTGCTTGTAGAGCAAGCTTGATAACTGCAACAATTTTTTTTGCCATTAGATTAGATAATTTAAGCTGGAGTAGAAAATCATAATTTTACTCGATAAACAAGAACAATTAGAAATTAATTTTGTTTATTGATTTGGGAGAATTCTAATTCTACAGGAGTCTCGCGCCCAAATATTGAAAGTAATGCTTTTAATTTATTTCTTTCTCCGGAAACTTCTATAACTTCTCCCTGGAAATCCTTGAATGGACCGCTAGTTACAATGATTCTATCTTTTTCTTCA
The DNA here is from genome assembly GCA_902583265.1 of uncultured Prochlorococcus sp. Lineage (GTDB taxonomy): Bacteria > Cyanobacteriota > Cyanobacteriia > PCC-6307 > Cyanobiaceae > Prochlorococcus_A. The sequence goes on along the minus strand of CACHVD010000003.1, from coordinate 76,226 downwards.
ATATCTAACTTTATTACAGCTTTTTTCTCTGATGCGCGCTTAAAGATTCTATTAACTTCTTGCCTTGATAATGGTCGAGGTTTGATATGACCTCGCGACCTTCCGCTGCCTCTTCCGTCTTCAGCACCGACAAAGTTAATTACATTTGGAGTACTTTTAACAGCCATCATTGTATCTTCATCCAAAATCATTCTTACGAGGACATAGCCTGGGAAAACTTTTTCTTCAGTAGTTTGTCTGCTCCCATCTTTTTTTAATTTAATTCCTGGAGTTTGGGGGATTTCAATTTCAATGATTCTATTATTAACGCCTAAAGTTACTGATCTCTGCTCAAGAGTCGCTTTTACTTTTTTTTCACAACTTGATGCTACTTGAACTGCATACCATCTTGCGATGCTTGTATTTGCTTTTGAAGAAGCAAGGCTTGTAGTTAATTCATTACTCATTTTTCTGGAAGCTTAATTAAGTTCTTTATTAATGGATATTCGGGAGATAATTCAACCAAAAATTTGCGAGGCTGCCCATCCATAGAATCTGCTAACAGAAGCAATAGCTGCAGCAGAAAAGGATACCATAATTATAACTGCTACTGATTCGCTAAAAAGTTGTTGTTTGTTAGGCCACACGACAAGTTTAAGCTCATCGTAGGTAGATCTAAAAAAATTATTCTTTTTTTTAGGCTCTTCAACTTCAGGAGAACCCTTTTTAAGAGGTTCTTTATTAGTAGTAGGACTTGTCACAAAATTTTTTTGAAATTAAGCTTAATGCTTTAGTTTTTATTTTAGCTTATTGATTTACACCTCAGCTAGGTTTGAAAACGATCTCATCTTTTTTAGCAGGGTTAAGTTTAATTGTTATATTTTTTTTATTTTTGAAGTTATCCTCAAGAAGTTTTGCAGCCAAGGGATTTTCTATTTGTCTTCTAAGTTCCCTGCTAAGTGGCCTAGCACCATATTCAGGTTCGTAGGAATCGTTTGCAATTTTGTTGATAACTTTTTTGTCTATAGCGATATTTATTTTCTGCTCAAGTAGCAGGTTCTTTAAATCTTCTGTTTGTAGAATGATTATTTTTTGAAGTTCATCAATAGATAATGGATCAAACTTTACCACTTCGTCAATTCTATTTAAAAATTCAGGTCTAAAAATTGAAGACAATGCATTACTAATTGAATCATCTAGAGTTTGTTGATCTTTTTCTAACTTCCCCTCACTTTTAGAAATCTTTTGTGAATACTCCAGTATAGATCTACCAGCTAGGTTACTCGTCATAATGATTACCGTATTTTTGAAATCTACGGTCCTTCCTTGAGAGTCCGTTAATCTTCCTTCATCTAAGACTTGCAAAAGGATATTAAAAACTTCTCCATGTGCTTTTTCTATCTCGTCAAGAAGTATTACTGAATAAGGTTTACGTCTTACAGCTTCAGTTAATTGACCTCCCTCTTCATAACCAACATAACCTGGGGGAGCTCCTAACAGTCTTGCTACGGCATTTTTCTCCATATATTCACTCATGTCTAATCTTAAAAGTGCGTCTTCTTCATCAAATAAAGCTGTTGCAAGAGATTTTGCTAATTCTGTTTTGCCAACACCAGTAGGACCCATAAATAAAAAAGATCCAATAGGTCTTTTAGGACTTTTCATACCAACTCGAGCTCTTCTAATTGCAGCAGATACAGCTTCTATGGCTTTTTCTTGTCCAATAACTTTTTCACTTAGTTCTGTTTCTAGATTGATTAATTTCTTACGTTCATTTGAAACTACTTTAGAAATTGGAATTCCTGTGATTTTTGATATAACATCTGCAATATCATCAGGTTCAACTTGATATTTAAAAGGGTAATTTCTATTTTTCTTTATTTTATTAAAGTTCTCTTCAACTTTTTGTATCTTATTCTCTATTTCACTTAACTCTTCTTCAAGCTTTTCTAAATAATCTAGATCATTTTCAATTTCGCGATTTGATTTATCTTTAATTTGTTTGGTTAGCTTATCTTCTTCTTTCATTAAATTAGATAATCCCTCCATTTCTTCACGTAAGTTGTTCCAATTTTCCAAAAGAACGTTCAATTTTGCTTTTGATTGTTGTCTATTATCCAATAGTTTTTCTTGAGCTTCGATATTGTCTCCTTGCAAATTATTCAATTTTTCTTCAATAGTATTAAGTTTGTTTTCTTGTTGGAGAATGATTTGAGGCATATTATTAGACTCGATTTTCAACTGTGCAGCTGCTTCATCAATTAAATCTATTGCACTATCAGGGAGACATTTATCGCTGATGTATCTATCGGCCAATTTTGCAGAATAGTTTACAGCCTCTTCAGAAATTTTTATGCCATGATGTAATTCATATTTCTTTTTGATCCCTTGTAATATTTTTGCGCTTAAATCTACTGAAGGTTCATTAACAGCTATCTTTTGAAAGCAATTATTTAATGCCTGATCTTTTTCAATAGTCTCACGAAATTTCTCAGGTGTTGTTGTACCGATACATCTAAGTTCTCCTTCAGCTAGTAAAGGTTTTAGGATATTACTGATGTCGGTAGAAGATCTGTCAGAACTTAATATTGAGTGAATTTCATCAATAAATAGAATCATTCCTTGGTTTGGATTATTTAGTTCCTGCATTATTAAGCTTAGTCTTTCCTCTAGTTGACCTCTAAATTTGGTCCCAGAAACTAACGCACCTAAGTCAAGTGAAATAATTTTTAAGTCCTTTAAAGTATCAGGAACTTTTTTGTCTACAATTAATTGAGCAAGTAATTTTGCAATTGAGGTTTTACCAACTCCAGTATTGCCAATAAGTATAGGGTTATTTTTGTTTCTTCTGCACAGTACCCTCATTAAATTATTGATCTCATTTTCTCTTCCTAAAACCGGATCCAGTAAGCCTTTTTTAGCTGATTCTGTTAAATCTTTTCCATAAATTGAAAGAGCATTTTCATCTTTTTCAACTTGTTTTTTGGTTTCAATTTGAAGTTCACTTTTCGGTAATGGAACAATAGCTTTTTTCAATTTTTCTTTTTTAACTAAAGTTTCTTTGTCTGATTCAAAATTAGATTGATTATTTATTTCAATTACATTCCCATAATTAAAAGAATCTTTTGATTGATTAATATTTGGGTAAAACCTTAATTCTTCCTCTAATTTTTCCATTGAAAGGTTTCCTTCTTCAAAAACATAATTTCCAATTCTTAAATCTCTTCCAAGAGCAATTAGTAAATGAGGGATTTCTATTAATCTCGATCCCCATTGAGTTTTAATCTGATTCGCGTTATCTAATAAAATTTCTAAATCTTCTCCGATAGTAAAAATATCTGACTCATTTGTTGGTGTCTCTTCTAAAAAATCTTCTGTTATGTCTAAAACTGTATCTTGGTCGATTGATAATTTTTCAATGAAAGCAAAGAATTCACTTGATGAGAACAATGTATGAATTATGTGTTCAATATTAAATTCGCTATGATCCCATTTTTTTGCGGTTTCTTCCCCTAATAAAAGAAGGTTCCAACTGATATCGCTAAATAGTTCAGGACTGGATGTAAGGGTTTCTCTCATAAACTATAAAACTATAGTTGATTATTAATTAATATTCTAAATAGGATCTGCATTAATAATCATCCAATAATTTTCAAATTGTAAGATGAATTTCAAAAATATTTTATGAGAGGGGTTGCAGGGACTTTGGTATGAATAAAAGTGTTAACTAATATCTAAACTGTTATGAAATAAAAAATTATAATTATTTAACATATATATTTCAGATATTAGCCAAATAGTTCAGCTATTAATAGGATTTAAATAGTAATAATTAAATTGTGAAAGAAACTATTGATTTTCTTATTGATACTGTTGAAGCAAGGCAAGTCCTTGATTCAAGAGGTAATCCAACTGTAGAGGCAGAAGTATTTTTGGAATGTGGTGCAAGTGGTAGAGCAATTGTTCCCAGTGGAGCTAGCACTGGTGCTCATGAGGCACATGAATTAAGAGATGGTGGTTCGAAATATATGGGGAAAGGCGTTTTGAATGCTGTTAATAAAATTCATGAAACAATATCGCCAGCTTTATGTGGTTTGTCATCTTTAGATCAAACTGCAGTAGATAAATTAATGATTGAAATTGATGGAACTCCTAATAAGGCTAACCTTGGAGCAAATTCAATCCTTGCAGTAAGTCTTGCAACTGCTAGAGCATCAGCAAATGCTTTAGATATTCCCCTATATAGATATCTTGGAGATCCATTATCCAATCTTCTTCCAGTCCCACTGATGAATGTAATAAATGGTGGTGCTCATGCACCAAATAGTCTTGATTTTCAGGAATTTATGCTTGTCCCACATGGAGTTAATAATTTCAGTGAATCATTAAGAATGGGTACTGAAATTTTTCACTCATTAAAATCATTACTTGATCAAAAAGGTCTATCTACTGCTGTAGGCGATGAGGGTGGATTTGCTCCGAATTTGTCATCAAGCGAAGAGGCTGGGGACTTATTATTAGAAGCAATTCAAAAAGCCGGGTTTAAGCCTGGTGAGCAGGTTTCTTTAGCTTTAGATGTTGCTAGTACTGAATTTTATAGTGATGGTACTTATAAATATGAAGGGAAAAGTTTAAATAGTTCTGAAATGATTTCATATCTTTCAAAACTAGTTTCTAATTATCCAATAGTTTCAATAGAGGACGGTTTAGCTGAGGATGATTGGGAGGGTTGGTCAGAATTAAACAAAGAGTTAGGAAATAAAGTTCAGCTTGTAGGTGATGATTTATTCGTTACTAATACAGGAAGGTTAAGGAAAGGGATTATGGAAAAATCTGCTAATTCAATCCTGATAAAGGTAAATCAAATTGGAACATTAACTGAAACTTTGGAAGCTATTGAGTTAGCTAAAATGTCCGGTTTCACAAGTGTTATTAGTCATAGAAGTGGTGAGACTGAAGATACAACAATTGCAGATTTATCTGTCGCTACAAGATCGGGTCAGATCAAGACCGGCTCGTTGAGTAGAAGTGAAAGGATTGCAAAATACAATAGGCTTTTAAAAATTGAGGAGGAGTTGGGAAATCAAGCGAGATTCGCTGGAGCTTTAGGTTTAGGACCTAAAAATATATAGTTTTTTTAGCGCTTAAGTTTTTCTAAACGTGAGCCTTTTCTCATACTTAATTGGCAAATTAACCAATCAATACTTATTGGTAGTGCAAAAAAAAGTGGCAACAATGCAACATTATTTTGTTTTTTGGTTACAAGTAAAGCAGATGCAATTGATAAGCTGCCTATAAGAATTGAATGGCCTAAAGTTTTTTGAGCAGTAAACATTTTTTTGAATTGCCTATCAGACTCCCCCATTCTTATTTGTAATTGCAGATCACCCTGCTCTAATCTTTCTAAACTTTCATCTATTCTTTTAGGAATTCCCACAGCTTTGGATCCTATTTCACCTACTTGCCTTCCAAATTGGTTAAATAAATCGTTAGGAGTTTGATTATTAGAAGTCATAAGTTCTATTAAATAAGGCTTGGTAACTGATACCAGATTAAACCCTGGGTCAAGCATTCTGCCAACTCCTTCAAAAGTTGACAAAGCTCTCATTACAAAAATTAAATCTACTGGTAGTTGAAATGGAGTTTCATAAACAAGTTCGTATAGATCTCCAGATAATTTTTCAATTATATTTGGACTAAATGGTGGAGTTAAAGCTTCTTTAAGCATTAACCTCACTAATCTTCTTACTGGTCCAATATCAATATCTTTTGAAATTAGGCCAGCTTTTTGTAGTTGACTTACAAGTGATGATGCGTCTCTTAAAGCAGCAGCCTTAACCATTCCACCTAGACTAGTTTGAAGATTATTTGAGATATTACCCATCATTCCAAAATCATAAAAAATTAATTTACCAGTATTTGAAACTGCTAGATTCCCTGGATGAGGATCTGCATGAAAAAAACCGAAATTCACAAGTTGTTTTAGATAGCTGATAGCACCAATTTCTGCAATTTTTGGTAAATCTATTCCTTTGGTTTGTAATTTTTCTAAGTCGCTTACTTTTGTTCCTCCTAAAAAACTTAAACAAAGCACTTTTTCACTGCTCATATCCCAAATTACTTCAGGAACTTCAACATTTTCATCATCAAGAAATTGCTGTCTAAACCTTGCTGCATATTGTGCTTCGCAATTGAAATCAAGTTCCTTCAAAAGAACTTTCTTGCATTCTTTAGCAATCTCAACCCAATTTCTACCTCGACTCCAATTCTTATTTTTCTGCAACAATCCTGCTATTTGTTGCATTATGCCTAAATCGATAATAAATAATTCTTTTAAATTGGGCCTTTGAACTTTAAATACTACTTTTTTGCCATCTTTTAAAGTCGCTCTATGAACCTGAGCTAGTGATGCTGATCCTACCGGTTCGGATATTAATTGATCTATTTCATCAGCCTTTGATCCTAATTCTCTTCTGATAGTTTCTTCAACTTGCTGAAATGAAAAATTAGGAACTTGATCCTGTAGTTTTGATAACTCTTGTATCCAGGTATTAGGAATTAAGTCAGGTCTAGCTGATAATAATTGTCCAATTTTTATAAATGCTGAACCAAGCTTAATTAATTGATTAGTAAACCACTTAGCTCGTTTAATTTGGACCCTACTTTTTTTACTGCTTTTAGTTTGGAAAATTGTAAATCTAATATTATCCATCCATAAATTTACTAAAAGCGAAATTAGGGTTATCCAAATAAGAAAGCCCCTCTTGAATTTCTTTAAACGAAAATCAATTTTGTGATAACTCATTTAATTAGATTATTTATTGTTTTATTTAATAGATCAATTTGCTTATTGATTCCTTCGATTTCATTTAAAGCTTTTTTTATTTTGGAATTATTAAAAGTATCTGTGGGTTCATTATCTTTAATATTCTCTGATTTCTCCATCCTTGAGGCTTCCTCGATTATTGATTCTTTCAAATTATCAAATTCTTTTTTGAGGATTTCTGGGGCATCTTGAGCAATATTTGTTGCTTCTTCAATTTTTTCAACCAATATCTCGTTTAATTTTTCGCTTACTTTCTTGATAGCAGCTTTTAAAAGGTAATCAGAGTTGGTCATGAAATATAATGTTCTATGGCAACTAATTTACTAGACATAGACTAATAATAGATCAATACAGAACATTTCACGAAACTAATCATTTTGATAATTAAATTTTTTATTTTTCCTATGTAAGTTTGTTTCTATATCATGCTTTTTTCTCTTTTTTCTTTTAACTTATATCTATATATAGGTTAGGTATTTAAATTAAAGATATCTTCTAACCAAAAACTCATCTAATTAGCTACTAAAAGGAGTTTTATTACATTGGAAATCATCGAGTCAGATGTAGTTATTATCGGAGGAGGTCCTGCCGGGTGTACTTGCGCACTTTATACATCTCGTTCAAACTTAAAGACAGTAATTTTAGATAAAAACCCTTCTGTCGGAGCCTTAGCAATAACTCATCAGATAGCTAATTATCCAGGTGTGCCAGTTGATATAAGCGGGGAGAAATTACTTACTCTTATGAGAGATCAGGCTGTACAATACGGCTCAGATTATAGAAGAGCACAAGTGTTTGGAATAGACGCTAGTGGAGAATGGAAAATGGTTTATACTCCTGAGGGCACTTTCAAGGCTAAAGCACTTGTTCTTGCAAGTGGAGCTATGGGTAGACCTGCATCATTTAAGGGAGAAGCGGATTTTCTTGGTAAAGGAGTAAGTTATTGTGCTACATGTGATGGGGCTTTTTATAAAAATAGAGAAGTTGCCGTAGTTGGAGTGAACAAGGAGGCAATTGAAGAGGCAACTGTTCTTACTAAATTTGCTTCTACTGTGCATTGGATTACATCAAGTGATCCTAAATCAGATAATCAAGAAGCTATGGAATTGATGGATAATTCCACCATAAAACATTGGAGTAGAACAAGATTATTGGAGATATTAGGTGATGATATGGGTGTAAATGGAGTTGTTGTAAAAAATAAACAAGAAGAAAATCCTATTAATTTAGATTTAGATGGAGTCTTTGTCTATATGAGTGGTTCAAAGCCAATTACTGATTTTTTAGGGGATCAAATTGCTTTAAAAGAGGATGGAGGAGTTATTGTGGATGACTTTATGTCTACAAACTCTGATGGAGTTTGGGCCATTGGAGATATAAGAAATACACCATTTAAGCAAGCCGTTGTTGCCGCATCTGATGGATGTATTGCAGCAATGTCAATTGATCGATATTTGAATAGTAGAAAAAATATAAGAGTAGATTGGATTCATTCTTAAAAATTTAAATATTATTTCTTTGATTTAGAGAGGTGTTGCTTCAGAAATATAAGCCACTCCTCCGTAATAACTTAAATCATCCCTAATATTATCTCTCATTTTATCTATTAATTCTTGTTCACAAAAAACAATTACATGAGCATTCGATCCTAATCCTGTAAATTCCATATCCTCGGTAACTACTCTTTCAGGACCTCTTCCAGTAGCATGTTTCATAATTGTATATCCTGGAACATTAGCTTTTTCTAAGGTTTTAATGATTGCATCTAGTTCTCTTTCACTAAATATTAAGTCTAATCTTTTCATCTTTATAAGGGAGATAGTGGGATAATGGTATTTACTAAACTCATATATATTGGAATGCCAAGAACTATATTGAATGGGAATGTGAGACCTAGTGTTGTTGAAATGTAATAACTAGATTTAGCTTCTGGGACTGTCATCCGCATTGCGGCAGGAACTGCAAGATATGAGGCGCTAGCACATAAAACCACAAATAAAAGTGAATTGCCAGGTCCTAAAGATAAAAATCTTGCAACGAATACACCTATAAAGGCATTAAATAAAGGCATGAAAATTGCAAAGCCAATTAAAAATGAACCTGCACTTTTTAATCTCGGTAATCTTTGAGCAGCCACTATACCCATGTCTAATAAGAAGAAGCATTCTGCTCCATAGAATAATTGTCCAGTAAATGGTTCCATTTTCGCAATGCCTGAAGGATTACTGGAAGCAGTGAGAAATCCTACAATTAAACTTGAAAGCAATAAATATACAGATCCATTTAAAAGTGATTCATGTAATATTGCGCTTAGATGCATTTTTCTTGACTTAGGTCTATTTTTGGGAGCTGCAAATTTTACAAGTAATAATCCAACTATTATTGCAGGAGACTCCATTAGAGCTAAGGCGCCAACCATAAATCCATCAAAAGCTATTTTTTGACTTTCTAAAAAACTCTCTGCAGAAATAAATGTAACAGCACTTATTGAACCGTAAGCAGCTGCTATCGCTGCTGAATTAAAGACATCAAACTTAAATCTTAAAATTAAAAATCCAATTAGCGGAATTAATAGTGACATAAGTATCGCAGCACTTAAAGTCGGCAACACTTGATCATTAAAGCCGCTTTTCTGTATCTCTATACCTCCTTTGAACCCAATTGCTAAAAGCAGATATAAGGAGAAGAGTTTAGGTAATGGAGCTGGTATTTCTAAATCAGATTTAAAGAGTACTGATATTGCTCCAATCAAAAAGAAAAGAACTGGCGGGGCTAATACATTTTGCAGAATTGGATTTATTTCCATAGATTACTAGGCTAATTCATTTAGAGCGGTTTCTAAGGCTTCTTTTCTTGTTTCAATGATGCCTTCAACTCCAAACTTAGCTAATCTATCTTTTACTTTTTCGTTGGCTCCAGCAACAAATGCTTTCCTAGAATTATTTTTTGCTTCTTGCATCATATCCTCTATTGCGAGCGTCGCTGTTACTCCAAGTCTTGGTACATCAGTGATATCTAATATCAAAATTTTGTAGTTTCTTACAAGCATCATTCTTTCTGAGATACCTTTGGCTGCTCCAAAACTAAGTGGTCCTTTTAGTCTAAATAGCATTACTTCTCCTGAACATCTATCTAGAAGTGCTTTTTCATCTGCAGGTAATGAATTTTTAGCTTGATCATCTTTTGATAAAGGATTATCCTCATCCATACCTTCTAGTTGAGTCTCGGTTATTGAATCAATAGTGAGCATATTTGCTATAAATACACCGACTAAAACTGCCCAAATTAAATCCCAAAAAACAGTCATTAGAAGTACCCCGTACATTACTACTGAAGTTTTTAAAGATAATTTGTGAGCCCTCCTCAAAAATCCCCAATCAATAATATCTAGACCTACTTTTATAAGGATTCCAGCTAGCAAGGCTGTTGGTATTTGCTCAGCTAAAGGTCCCGCACCAACTAAAACTATCAACAATACAACTGAGTGAACCATGCCAGAGATAGGAGTTGAGCCTCCAGATTTAACATTTATGACAGTTCTCATTGTTGCTCCTGCTCCAGGTAAACCTGAAAACAGACCTGCAACAGCATTTCCTATCCCTTGACCAATAAGTTCTCTATCTGAATTATGTTTTGTTTGAGAAATATTGTCTGCTACAAGAGATGTCAGTAAAGAGTCAATAGCGCCAAGTACTGCGAGTACTAATCCTGCCTTGAAAATAATTGGAAAATATTGATTAAAACTTGGGAAATTTAAAGATGGAACACCCCTTGGAATTTCTCCAATTCTATCAATAGCTCCATCTCCAAAAATTAAAATTGATATTGGAGTTACTATCAATAATGCCAATAAAGGAGAAGGAACCCATTGACTTATTTTTCTAGGAGTGAGAAATACTATGCCTAGTGTCATTATTGCTACTCCAATAGCAGCACCATTGGGCTCGAAATTTGAAAATACAGTTGATAAAGATTCGACTACTCCACCACGAGTGCTAATTCCTAATAATGGTCCAATTTGCAGTGCAATTATTATTACTCCGATACCAGACATAAATCCTGAAACAACAGAATATGGAACTAATGTAATATATTTTCCTAGTTTTAGAATCCCGAAAAATATTTGCAGTAAGCCGCCAATTACTACAGCTGCCATAACTAAAGGTAAAATTTGTCCTGCAGACAGATCTCGTGGAACTCCCACTGCTGCTAAGCCTGCTACTACTCCAGCAACAGTTACACTCATGGGTCCAGTTGGCCCACTAACTTGAGCAGGTGTCCCGCCGAATAATGCTGCCAAAAAACCAACTACTACCGCACCATATAGTCCATAAATTGCTCCGCCAGGTCCTAATGCAGCATTACCAAAAGCAAGAGCGAGAGGTAGAGCTACCACTGCGGCAGTGATCCCTCCAAGAATATCCCCTCTTACATTCTTTAGGTGAAGTCCATTAATTATTTGCAAAGATACTCTCCTTAAAATAAATACTTAACTAAAAGATATTATCTCTTTATGACGTAAATTTGTGAAAAATGAAGTTTGAGCAAAATATTTTTGTAACTTTTTGCTTCTACAAGATAATTAAGTTAATTTTCCTGAACAAAAGGAGTCTCAGATTGATTTATGTGCGAGGCAAGCGATTAATCTATTAAATAAATATCTTTTAACTTTAATAATATTCCAATGAATTCGATTATTCGTCCTAGAAGATTAAGAAGAAATGAGGCAATTAGAGAAATGGTAAGAGAAAACCATCTAAAGGCTTCGGACTTCATATATCCATTATTTATTCATGAAAAAGACTATAAAGAAGAAATTTCGGCAATGCCAGGAACTTTTAGATGGGATATGAATGGTTTAATAAAGGAGGTTAATAGGGCATGGGAATTGGGGATAAGGTGTGTGGTTCTTTTCCCAAAAATAAACGATAGCTTAAAGACTGAAGATGGATCAGAGTGTTTTAACGAAGACGGTTTAATACCTAAAGCCATTCAAACATTAAAAAAAGAGATACCAGAAATGGCTATAATGACAGATGTTGCCTTAGATCCGTATTCGTGTGATGGACATGATGGATTAGTTGATGAAACTGGAGAAATATTGAATGATGAAACTATTGAAATTCTAAAAAAACAGGCTTTAACACAAGCTAAAGCTGGAGCAGATTTTATCGGCCCTAGTGACATGATGGATGGGAGAGTTGGAGCAATTAGAACTGCTCTCGATAGTCAAGGATTTAGTGATGTAGGTATCATTAGTTATACAGCAAAATATTCATCTGCTTATTATGGTCCATTTAGAACTGCTTTAGATTCAGCTCCAAGAGAAAATAGTAAAAAAATAATTCCAGATAATAAGTCTACATATCAAATGGACCCCGCCAATTCAAAAGAGGCTTTAATTGAATCTGCATTGGATCAATATGAAGGAGCTGATATTTTGATGGTAAAACCAGGAATTTCATATTTAGATATTGTTTATAGACTAAGCACTTTTTCAAATAAGCCCATAGCTGCATACAACGTTAGTGGAGAATATTCCATGGTAAAGTCTGCTGCTATGAAAAACTGGATTAATGAAAAAGATATTGTTTTAGAAACCTTGCTTAGTTTTAAAAGAGCAGGGGCAAAATTGATACTCACTTATCATGCTTGCGATGCATCTCAATGGTTGCAGGATACTTAAAAACTCATTATTAATTAAAATTTGTTTTATTCTTAAATTAATATTATTTTCACTGCTTTGTTTTGAAGTTTTCACAAGGAGTAAATAGAATTGGGCACATTGCACTTAGAGTAGAGAATCTCGAAAGGGCCAAATCTTTTTATATAAAATTGGGGATGAATTTGGTTTGGGATGATAAAGATTGGTCATATTTAGAAGCTGGTAAAGGGAAAGATGGACTTGCGTTGTTAGGTCCTAGCTATAAAGCTGCAGGACCGCACTTTGCTTTTCATTTTGAAAATAAAAAAGAAGTAGTTAATATTCAAAACGATTTAAAAAATTCTGGTGTAAAAGTTGGTCCTTTACATGAACATAGAGATGGAACAGCATCTTTTTATATGAAGGATACTGAAGGGAACTGGCTCGAGATGCTTTATGTTCCTCCTGAAGGGATTCAATCTAATGTTTGATTATTTTTTTGTATGCAAGAGAAAAATCATTCAAAAATATCATATTCAGAGAAATCACTAGAAGATGAATCTATAAGCCTTCTAGACTGGGATTCATTAAAAACGCATTTATCCTCATTTGCTTCTACAGAAATGGGTAAAAAGGCAATTTTAAGTTTTGAAATACCCTCAGAATACGATGTTTCTAAAATACTTTTGAAAGAAACGGTAGAAATAACTGAGCTAGAAAATAATTTAGAAAAATCAATTAGTTTTTCTGGTGTTTGCGATATTACTAGAAATATTGAGATTTGCTCAAAGGGAGGTGTGATTTTATCTTCTGAATTGTTAGAAATTTCGAAAACAATATCTGTGGCAAGAAATTTAAAAAAACTCTTATTAGATTTTGAAATAAGGCCTTTTATTTCATCATTCATAAATAATTTAGTTGACCATAAAAATATTGAAACAATTTTAAAAAATGGTATTGAACCTAATGGCAGGATTTCGGATAATGCTAGTAGTGAATTATCTATTCTAAGAAAAGAATTATTATCTAAGAAACTGGAAAGGAAAATATTAGTTGATAAATTTATCCAAAAGAATTTATCTTTTTTACAAGACACTACTATTGGAGATCGATATGGTAGGCCGGTTTTAGCAGTAAAAGTTAATTATGTAGATAAATTTAAAGGCATAATTCATGACTCTTCATCTTCAGGAAATACAGTTTATTTTGAACCTGATAGTGTAGTAACTAAGGGTAACAAGATTGCTTCTTTAGACGCAAGGATCACAGCAGAAGAATTTAAATTACTCCAAAAATGGTCTCAAGTTATTGGTGATAATTCAGAAAATCTTATTTTAATGGCGTCTATTTTATTGCGATTAGAAAATGCTTTTACACGTTCAAGATATTCGAAATGGATTGGAGGCAAAACTCCTACTTTTGAGAAAAATCCCGTAATTTCCTTAATTGGTTTTTCTCATCCGTTATTGATTTGGGAACATAAGAAAAAAGGAGCTCCCCCCCCAGTGGCTGTGGATTTTCATATAAATAGAAATATTAAAGTTGTAGCTATTACAGGTCCAAATACTGGAGGTAAAACGGCAGCTTTAAAAGGTCTGGGTTTGTCGTTACTTATGGCTAGATCTGGATTATTGATACCCTCAACTAATAATCCTATTATCCCTTTCTGTCCACATGTATTTGTTGATATAGGAGATAATCAATCATTAGAAGAGAATTTATCTACCTTTAGTGGGCATATATCCCGTATAAAAGAGATTTTAGATTCACTTGATAATAGGAAAGGATTATCAGTTGTTTTGTTAGATGAGATTGGATCTGGTACAGATCCTCTTGAAGGAAGTGCTCTTGCGATGGCTTTATTAAAAGAATTTGCAAATAAATCTGATATCACGTTAGCAACTACACATTATGGAGATATTAAGGCTTTAAAATATAAGGACTCCAGATTTGAAAACGTATCAGTTGCCTTTGATGAGGATTCTTTGAAGCCAAAATATATACTCAACTGGGGCATTCCTGGGAGAAGTAATGCTTTGTCAATTTCAAAGAAAATTGGTCTAGATGAAAGCATACTCAATGAAGCTGCAAATTATCTAAAGCCAAAAGAAGTTGATAATATTAACAGTATTATTAAAGGACTTGAAGAAGAGAGGATTAAACAGCAAAATTCTGCAGAAGCGGCTGCAGAACTTATTCCAAGGACTGAAATATTACATGATGAACTGAAGAGAAATTATGAATATCAAAAAATAAATGCTGAAAAAATCCAGGAAATTGAAAGGTCTAAATTATCAAAACATATTGTATCTGCTAAAAAAGAAGTAATAGATTTGATTAAAAAATTAAAAGATAAAAATGTTAATGGAGAGGATACGAGAATTATTGGAAAAAGATTAAAGGAAATTGAGACGGAACATTTAACCCAAAAAAAATTTGAAAAGTCAATATCATGGGATCCTCAGGTAGGCGATTTTGTAAAAATTAAAAGTCTAAATAGTACCGGTCAAATTATAGATTTTGATAAAAAAGGTGGTTTTTATGAAGTTAAATGTGGTTCATTCAGAAGCACATTATCTGTAAATGACTTTGAAGGTATTAATGGAGAAAAGCCTAATTTCAAAATGTCAAAAATTGAGATCAAGTCTAAAAGAGAAGATTTTTCTTTTTCTAAAATTAGAACGAGTAAAAATACAATTGACGTAAGAGGTCTAAGAGTTCATGAAGCCGAAATAATTATCGAAGAGAAAATTAGAAAATTTCATGGACCGCTATGGATTGTTCATGGAATTGGAACAGGAAAATTAAAAAAAGGACTAAGAAATTGGTTATCAGGTTTAAATTATGTTGATAAGATTGAAGATGCAGCCAACAACGAGGGTGGACCTGGTTGCAGTATTGCGTGGATAAAATAAAATTTAAAATAGCTAGAAAACAATTTAATAAGTGTATTAAGTGCAATTTATTGATCAAGCAAACATTATTCTTAAAGCTGGAAAGGGTGGAAATGGAATAGTTTCATTTAGAAGAGAAAAATTCGTTCCTGCTGGAGGTCCTTCTGGGGGGAATGGTGGCAGAGGGGGTTCAGTTATTTTGATGGCTGATAATAATCTTCAAACATTATTAGATTTCAAATTCAAACGTGAAATAATTGCTGAAGATGGATGCAAAGGAGGTCCTAATAAGAGATCAGGTGCTTCAGGTGAGGATACAATCCTTAAAGTTCCCTGTGGAACTGAAATAAGAGATATTAAAACAGGCATTATTTTAGGAGACTTAACTAAAGATAAACAGAGCTTAACTATTGCCATTGGAGGAAGAGGTGGACATGGTAATGCTTACTATTTAAGTAATCAAAATAGAGCCCCAGAATCATTCACTGAAGGAAAAGATGGTGAGATATGGGAGGTTCAATTAGAACTAAAACTTCTTGCAGAGGTTGGAATTATAGGCCTTCCAAATGCTGGGAAAAGTACTTTGATTTCCGTCGTGTCATCTGCCCGCCCAAAAATTGCAAATTATCCTTTCACAACTCTAATACCTAACTTAGGTGTAGTTAGAAAAATTGATGGGAATGGTTGCCTTTTTGCCGACATTCCTGGATTAATATCAGGGGCCGCTGATGGAGTAGGTTTAGGGCATGATTTTTTAAGGCACATCCAAAGAACGAAGATTCTTGTTCACTTAATTGATGCAATTGCAGAAAATCCTTTACATGATTTTGAGATAATTGAGCAGGAATTAAAAAAATATGGGAAAGGTCTTTTAGATAAAGAGAGGATAATTGTATTAAATAAAATGGAGCTGGTAGATGATGATTATTTGAAAATAATTACAAAAAAGTTAGAAGATTTATCTAAAAAGAAAGTTTTAGTTATTTCTTCATCTTTAAAAAAAGGTTTATCTTCACTGCTTTCTGAGGTATGGCAAAAGATCTAAATTAAATTAAAAATTTTTTTTGTTAAAAATTTACTTGATTTAATAATGAAAATTAGTCATAAATAAGATACTTCTTTAAACACAATATGAATTTCTATACTTGCTTTGATCAACAAGGAAAAATAATAGCTAGATGTCAAACTATTCAAGATATTGAGGTTTTGAAGAAAATGGGAAGACCAATTGTAGAAGTCAAGGAAATGAAAAATGAGGAGTCGGTTGTATGTTCGCTTACAGGAAGTCCATCCGATTTTAATAGAGATTACTAATAAAATTAACAAATAAAAAAAGGGCTTTTTAGAGCCCTTTTTTAATGTGTATTATCTATAAAAAAACTTAATCATCATAAACAAGACATTCTGGTTCATCAGGGTTGGCATCGCAGAATAGTTCCAAAGCATTAGGATCATGCTTATCATCTGGATGATGATCCTTATATTCTTCGAGTTCTTTAAGCTCTTCAGTTAAATGTCTGACCTTGGGAAGATTGCCCTCTGCTTTTGCAGATTCGATTTCCGATTGATCTTTTTGGATGTGTTCGTCAATGGATTTCATTTTAAGCTTTTCGTACTTTAGTAGACATACATAACATAGTTAATTTCTAATGAAATTGCATTATCTATGAACTAAATAAGTGTTCATTACAACATCATTTTTTTTTCCGAAATTGATTTATGTATTTTTTAGGACTCAAATCTCATTATTTCCTCTAACGATGGTAAAACTGGGATAAGTTGATTTGGGTTTAAAGGGAATAAAGCTTTGTAGTAATCTTTTTTCCATTCATTGTCGAAGCATGTCCTATTTACGTTAAATAAGTTAAAGAACTTTAATCTCCATTCTATAATATTTTCGAAACTAGATAGTTCTTGTTCAGTACATTTGAAAAGTTTGCTATATATCAATTCCCATCTTATAAGCGTTGGGAAAAGGTAAATATCTGCGTAAGTTAACTCTTCACCAAATATCCAGTCCCCTTTGTTTTTTTGTAGTAAATTTTCAACTTCATTTATAGCTGCGAAAAGATTTTGACTTGCTTTTTCGTAAGCTGACTGGTTTCTGGCGAAACCACATTTATATACGCCATCATTAATGCTTTTATTAATTAAATCTAAATCTTTTTGGTTACAGTCTTTAATATTTACTATCTGATATGGGGATTGAATTTTTATTGAATTTAGTAGTTTTATTATCTGGGAACTTTCATTAGACAAAATATTTACTTCATCTTTTACAAAACTAATTAAGAGGGGTAATGTTGCTCTAAAAATTATCTTTTTATTAGCTTTTTTGTAGAGGTCAGAAAGTCTCCTACATCCTTTAATCTTGGTATTGAAAATCCATTCGCCATGCTCTAAATCTGCTTTTAAAAAAATAACTTTAATTTTTTTAGATAAATGTTTTATTTCGTGGACGAGTAAAGTTCTTTGACACCATGGACAAGAATTTCCTACCAACAAATAAATTTGTCCATTTTCATTATTAATATCGTATTCACTATCAATTGTTATACCTTTAGGTCTTTTATAATTACCATGTAAATCTGATGGTGCGAAGCCATTCATTAATTGGGTCCAAAACCAAAACCAGAATTTTCTTGAGGCCTTTATAAGGTATTTATTTTGCATGAAATTTTATTTTTAAAGAAAAAATGACTGTTCAAAGGATACTTATCGTTTCAGGCACCCATGGGAATGAAATTAATCCTGTGTGGGCGGTTAAGCAATTTAATAAAGAGGAAAATAGGCTCAATTATGGTATTGAGTATGAATACATCATAGGTAATCCTGTTGCCTATGAAAAAGGGTGCAGATATATAGATGTAGATTTAAATAGATCTTTTAAAGAAAGTGAAAATTTTGATCAACACAATAATAGCTTTTATGAAACTAATAGAGCCAATTTTTTAGTAGATGAATTTGGAATTGACGGATCTAAACCCTGTGAAATTGCAATCGATTTGCACACTACTACTGCAAATATGGGAACAAGCATTGTTATGTATGGGAGGAGATCCAAAGATTTTTGTTTAGCTGCATTACTGCAGAATAAATTTGGATTGCCTATTTATTTGCACGAAAAAGATAAAGCCCAAACAGGCTTTCTTGTAGAAGCTTGGCCATGTGGTTTAGTTATTGAAATAGGAGCTGTCGCACAAAATTTTTATGATCAAAATATTATAAATAGATTCTCTTTAATAATTAGCTCTCTAAGGGAAGAGATAGATAAATTAAAAAATAATCTTATAGAACTTCCAAAGGAATTAGTGGTTCACGTTCATAAAGGGAGTATAGATTATCCAAGAGATGAAAAGGGAGATATTGATGGCATAATTCATCCTGAGAGAATAAACCAAGATTGGAAAATGATTAAAAAAGGAGATCCATTATTTCTTGATAGCCAAGGAATAATCCACAAATATGAACGTGACCAATTGATTTGGCCTGTTTTTATTGGAGAAGTTGCTTATAAGGAAAAAAAAATTGCCATGAGCTATACAAAAAAAGAAGTGATTTGTTGCAAAAAACAATGGATTCAAGAGTTTGAAAGTTTTTAAATTAAGAAACCGGAACAATAAATTGTTGAAAACTAATAAGGATTTTTTATTTTATAGATAAGTTTATTTAATATTTATTATTTTTATTTTTTTTTCTTATTTTTAAACCTTAAAAACCTAAATTCTTTCACTCCAATAAATAACAGCTCCAAAAGCCTCTAATTGCAGTCTTCTATATTTAGCCTCTCTTAAGGAAACTACTTCTCTAGATCTTTTTCCGTTAAGAAGCCATTCGATTATTACCAAGTTGAACCTCAATAACAAAGAAAATCTTAAGACATGGAAGTTCTTTTCTCCTATGTTCTAAAAAATAAGTTTACTTATAGAAAAAATATTTACACATTTTTAGCGATTTTGGTCTAAAATCTTCGAAGCGGAAAATATTTCCGTTTTTACTTACACGTCTCACTTTAGAGACATACTTTACGAACTCATGACAACTATTCAGCAGCAGCGTTCTTCGCTGTTAAAAGGTTGGCCACAGTTTTGTGAGTGGGTAACATCAACTAACAACAGAATTTATGTTGGTTGGTTCGGCGTCTTAATGATTCCATGCCTACTTACAGCAGCGGCTTGCTTCATCGTTGCATTCATCGCAGCACCACCAGTAGACATCGACGGAATTAGAGAGCCAGTTGCTGGTTCATTCCTATATGGAAACAACATCATCTCAGGTGCAGTTGTTCCTTCATCTAACGCTATTGGTCTACACTTCTACCCAATTTGGGAAGCAGCTACTGTAGATGAGTGGTTATACAACGGTGGTCCATACCAGCTTGTAATTTTCCACTTCCTAATTGGTATCTCAGCATACATGGGAAGACAGTGGGAGCTTTCATACCGTTTAGGTATGCGTCCTTGGATCTGTGTTGCATACTCTGCACCAGTTTCAGCAGCTTTCGCAGTATTCCTTGTATACCCATTCGGTCAAGGTTCATTCTCTGACGGAATGCCTCTAGGTATCTCTGGAACATTCAACTTCATGTTTGTATTCCAGGCAGAGCACAACATTCTTATGCACCCATTCCATATGGCTGGTGTTGCTGGTATGTTCGGAGGATCTTTATTCTCTGCTATGCACGGTTCACTTGTTACTTCATCTCTAATCAGAGAAACAACTGAGACAGAGTCTCAGAACTATGGTTACAAGTTCGGACAAGAAGAAGAAACATACAACATCGTTGCAGCTCATGGCTACTTCGGTCGTTTGATCTTCCAATATGCATCATTCAACAACAGCAGAAGTCTTCACTTCTTCCTAGCTGTATTCCCAGTTGTTTGTGTATGGTTAACTTCAATGGGTATCTGCACAATGGCATTCAACCTTAACGGTTTCAACTTCAACCAGTCAGTTGTTGATGCAAACGGTAAGATTGTTCCTACATGGGGTGACGTTCTTAACAGAGCAAACCTAGGTATGGAAGTAATGCACGAGCGTAACGCTCACAACTTCCCACTTGATCTAGCAGCAGCTGAGTCTACAACAGTAGCTCTTTCAGCTCCAGCTATCGGTTAAGCTTAAAGTTCTTAAATTTACAAGCCCCCTTTTTGGGGGCTTTTTTTTTGTTTAATTTTCAATTGGTTTCATATAATGTTTATATATAGATAAAACATTTGATATTTCTATGAGTAGTAGTTTTGGAAAAATTTTTCGTGTTAGTACTTTTGGAGAATCACATGGTGGTGCAGTAGGAGTTATCCTTGATGGATGTCCACCTAAGTTAAAAATAGATATCAATCTGATACAAAATGAATTAGATAGGCGAAGACCTGGCCAAAGTGACATTACAACGCCCAGAAATGAAGAAGATAAAATTGAAATATTAAGTGGGATAAAAGAAGGGTTAACACTTGGAACTCCAATAGCAATGTTGGTAAGAAATAAGGATCAAAGACCAGGAGATTATAATAATTTGGAGCAGGTATTTAGACCTTCTCATGCAGATGGTACATATCATCTGAAATATGGAATTCAGGCAAGTTCTGGAGGTGGAAGAGCTTCTGCTAGAGAAACAATTGGGAGAGTAGCTGCTGGTGCTGTAGCAAAACAATTATTAAAAACCTTCTGTAACACTGAAATACTATCTTGGGTAAAGCGTATACATGATATCGATTCCAATATAAATAAAGATAAGATTTCTCTCAAAAAAATAGATTCTAATATTGTTAGATGTCCTGATGAAAAGGTTTCAACAGAAATGATCGAGAGAATTAAGGAATTAAAGCGTCAAGGAGACTCTTGCGGCGGTGTTATTGAATGTCTAGTAAGAAATGTTCCTTCTGGTCTTGGAATGCCTGTTTTTGATAAATTAGAAGCTGATTTAGCAAAGGCTTTGATGTCTTTGCCTGCCACGAAAGGCTTTGAAATAGGTTCAGGTTTCTCTGGAACTTATTTAAAAGGAAGCGAACATAATGATGCCTTCATCAAGTCTGATGATATTAGTAAGTTAAGAACAACATCAAACAATTCAGGAGGTATACAGGGCGGAATAAGTAATGGTGAAAATATCGAGATGAAGATAGCTTTTAAACCTACAGCAACCATCGGGAAAGAACAGAAAACAGTAAATGCTGGAGGTAAAGAAGTACTTATGAAAGCAAAAGGGAGGCACGATCCATGCGTTCTACCAAGAGCAGTTCCCATGGTTGATGCTATGGTAGCTTTAGTACTTGCTGATCATTTGCTTCTAAATCATGCTCAATGTGACTTAATAAATAAGTAGTAGTTTTGTTGAATAAATTATATTTATCCTTAACTTAATTATTTTTGAGCCATTCATATATTTTTGGATCAAATTTTTTATTTTTGATAGCTTTATCTCCAATTACAACTGCTTTATACCCTAAAGATTTATAAGTATTTAAATCATTAATTGATAGTCCTCCAGCAGCAATGAAATCAACATTTTTATAGTTGAGTATATTTATCGAACTATCTTTACTTTTTATTGGGTAAATTTTGATAATTTTGCAATTTAAATCTATCGCTTCCTTAAGATCTTTTAAATTATTAATTCCAGGAATTAATAAATAATTTTTTGACTGCGCATAATTGAAAAGATCTTTATCCCAAAATTTCATCATCGAAAAATTTAATCCAATTTTTAAAGAATCTTCTATTGATTGCTTATTAACTATGGAGGCAGAGCCTAAATTAATTCTTGGATATTTAATTTTGATATCGGATACAAAATCGAACCAATTTTCGTTGTTGGACCAACTTATTTCAATATTATTTAATCCTAATTTTACTAAGTTTTCTAATTCTTCAAAAAATGAATTACTTATAGAGGTATTTGAGTAAATATTATCTTCAGGTTTTATAAGTAAAAAAAAAGACTCAATTTTCAGGTACTCCGAAAAAGAATCTTCTTTACTATTCATTAAAAATTTAAAATTCCGCGTTAAATATAGTTTGCGACTTTTACTTCTGAGCGGTTGAGCAATTCTTGGATATCTTCAGTATCTATAGTTTCTCTTTCAATTAGCATTTGAGCCATTTCGTCAAGGACAGTTCTATTATCTGTTAAAACTTTTGTCGCTCTCTTATAGGCAACATCTACAAGTTCTGAAACCTCTACATCAATTGTTGCTGCTGTGTCTTCAGAGAAATCTCTTGTAGAACTCATATCTCTTCCGAGAAACATTCCACCCTGAGATTGCCCTAAAGCCACTGGACCGATTTTGTCGCTCATACCAAATTTAGTAATCATTTGTCTTGCTACATTAGCAACTTGCTGTAAATCATTTGAAGCTCCAGTGGTGACCTCTTCTTCTCCATAAACTATTTCTTCAGCAACTCTTCCACCAAGGGCTACAGCCATTTGATTTTGAAGGTAAGAACGTGAATAAAGACCAGATTCCATTCTTTCTTCGCTTGGAGTAAAGAAAGTTAGACCACCCGCTTGACCTCTAGGGATTATTGAAACTTTTGCTACAGGATCATAATCAGGCATTAATGCCCCAACTAGAGCATGACCAGCTTCATGATAAGCAACTAATTCTTTTTTCTTGTCACTAATTACTCTGTCTTTCTTTTCAGGTCCAGCCATGACTCTTTCTATAGCATCACCTACTTCATCATTACTTACCTTATCTAGATCTTTTCTGGCTGCTAAAATTGCTGCTTCATTTAATAAATTAGCTAAATCAGCACCAGTAAATCCTGGTGTTCTTCTCGCAACTTTATCTAAATCAACATCTTTTGAAAGAGTTTTATCTTTAGCATGAACATTAAGTATTTGTAACCTTCCAGCGTAATCTGGCCTATCTACTGTTACCTGCCTATCGAATCTTCCAGGACGCATTAAAGCAGAATCTAGGACATCAGGTCTATTAGTAGCAGCAACTATTATTATTCCAGAATTACCTTCAAAACCATCCATTTCGGTAAGGAGTTGGTTTAAAGTTTGTTCTCTTTCATCATTACCCCCACCCATACCGGCACCTCTTTGTCTTCCGACAGCGTCGATTTCATCAATAAACACAATACAGGGAGCATTCTTTTTGGCTTGTTCGAATAAATCTCTAACTCTGCTAGCTCCAACTCCAACAAACATCTCTACGAATTCTGAACCTGATATTGAGAAAAAAGGTACACCTGCTTCTCCTGCAACTGCTTTTGCTAGCAATGTTTTTCCTGTACCAGGAGGGCCAACAAGAAGAACCCCTTTTGGAATTTTTGCTCCTACTGCTGTAAATCTATCTGGGCTCTTTAGAAAATCTACAACTTCAGTGAGTTCCAATTTTGCACCTTCAACACCAGCAACATCTGAAAAGGTTACTTGTGTAGATGGTTCCATTTGAAGTCTGGCTTTGCTCTTGCCAAAACTCATAGCAGGATTACCGCCTCCAGGATTACCGTTTTGGGATCTTCTAAAAAGAAAAAATAGGCCTCCAATCAAAAGTACTGGAAAAATCAAGCTACTTATAGCTTGTTGCCATGGATTAGCTAATTTTGTAGGAGTTACAGCAATGTCTACATTATTTTCAGTTAAGATTTTTAATAAATCTTTATCTGGGGCTAGATTCACCTCAGATCTGCTTCCATCATTTTCAACAACTTGAGCTGTCGCATTGTCTGGAGATATTAGTACTCTACTGATTTCTTTATCTTGAACTGCTTCTATAAAATCACTATATCTTAAAGTCTTTGTAGCATTTTCTGTACTAGGTTTATCAAATACAGAAGTTCCAATGAAAACTACAGTAATAACGGCTAGAACATAAAGTCCTACGTTTCTCCAGCGTTTGTTCACGATAAATAATTTTTAATATTTACATAATACTAATAATAAAACATTATTAAGAGCGTCTTAGAACATCTACTACACTTTTGAATGCAAACCATTCAGGAATTGGCTCGCCATTTCTCAATTTCTTTCTAAATTCAGTACCACTAAGTTTCATAATTTCATAATTAAATTCTTTAGCTTCTTCAGCTGTAATATATCCTTTTTCCTTCGTATAAACTAAATTTTTTGAAGGAACAGTCTTCATCATCAATTCGTCTGCGCATTTATTCGCAAAATTCTGGGCGTCATATGGGCCATAAAAATCTTCACCAGTTGCTGATGACTTACAGCCAGCCATATCTCTACCGATAATAAAATGGGTGCAGCCATAATTTCTCCTGATAATCATATGTTGAAGAGCTTCTCTTGGCCCTGCCATATGCATTGAATAAGGTAAAAAAGCCCATTTGATTCTTTCATCAGATATTTCCTCTTCTAATTCTTTATAAGTTAAGTATCTAACTTTCCCTGGGATATCATCTTGTTGAGTTGGCCCACAAGTTGGATGAACTAAAACAACTGAGTTAGAGGACACATTATCTGAGAGTAAGGCATTAGTAAATAATTCATAATGTGCTCTATGAATTGGATTTCTGCATTGAAATGCAACTACATCATGATTTGATGGCAATGTAGATCTAACTTCTTCTGGTGTTTTGCAAGGGAATTCTCTAATTGGTAGTTCGAAACCATAAATTCTTCCTCCTATATAAAACCTCCCTCTCTCATTAAAAATCATCTTAACAGCAGGATGATCTAAAGAATTAGTACCATAACAAAGTTCAGCTTCTAAGGATTTATCAGGTTCCCATTTAGAGCTAACTTCTAAAACTGCTATTTTTTGTTTTTTATAAGTAAGCAATATTGTATCTCCAGCTTTTACTTTTTCATTATTTGAATCAAATACAATAGGCAAGCCAAAAAGCAAACCGTTTGTATCTCTATTATTTTTAATTACCGAATTGTAGTTATTTTCATCCATAAAACCTTCCAATGGAGAAAAAGCTCCAACCATCAAAAGTTCTACATCGCATGCATTTCTCTCGCTGCTTTCAAACTCATAAGTAGCTTTAGAGATAAGATCATTTTTAAGGTTTTTATCTTTGATAATTAAATTTTTTAGTTCCCCTCCATAAGGGGGTATTAGTCCACTAATATCTTTTTTAGTTTTTTGTTGTAATTCCATTTTTAAATTGATAAAGTAAAATTTTGAAAAAAAAAGAGGGGTTTAACCCCCTTTTTCTCTTAAGAAGAATTTATGCCTTTCTTCCGTAAAGCTCCCCAATTATTTTTACATCAAGTGGATCCTTTGAACCCATATCAGTATCTGAAGGTTGAATAGCTTCAAACGTACCAGCAAATTCGTCTGTGTCAGAATCTACATTGTTGATTGAAAGAGTAATAACACCAGTACCGTTAACATCAACTTTAATATTTTCTTTTGCAAGTTCTTCATCATCCCCTCCTAATGCAACTAAACCTTGAGCATATTCAACACCAGTATTTTTAGCTCTTGCCTTAGGATCTAGAAAATCACCAGTTCTGTAGTTAGGTGTAAATGTTGAACCACTAACCTCAGTACCTGGCTCAATAGATGAAGGTAAATCAGCTGTAAGATCTTTTGCTGAGAATGCAAATGGTACCTCTAAACCACCAGGAGTTAATACAGTAATAAGTTGAAAATCAATTCCACCTTTTTCGGTGAAAGTTCCTGAATCTATATCTCCATAAACTTCTGTAACTGTTGTGTTATTTCTAGGACTAATAATTTTTGTAGAAACAAATTCTGCAGCTTTTCGTTTTGTTCCTGGAACTTTTACATAAACTTCTGTTGGATGCATGCATATTCCTTTAAGGCTATCTCCATTCCCAAGAGATATTGATCCGACAAGAGATGAATCTAATGTGGGGCAATCATTAGCTTTTCCTGTATTAACAACATCTGTGAATTGTGCATTTCCTCTTTCAGAAAAAGCAAATGTTTTAACAGGTACGAAAGCAAAAGTTATACAAATTGAAATAACAAAAGCCAAGAAAGAACGAATTCTCATAATTAAAGTTGCTGTAAAGTTCTGTGACGATAGATTAAAGGTCATCTAAATAGTTCAGTACGGATATTACAAGGGAAAGGACCATAAAAGAAAGGACTTTTAAATCCTCGAAACAACCCGTAGCTTTTTAGGTTTTAAAAAAACTGGAATTATTTTAAGCTATCACATTATTTTTAATGATTAAGATTACAAAAAAATACAAATTAAAAAAATTTTTTTTATTTTTTTAATGAAATAATTTGGGTTATTAATTTATTTGCTAAATCAATTTTTGATGTTTTGTTAATGTAGTGTTCCATATTGTTCGTATCGAATAGCCAACCTTCATTTTGTGCTAAAAAGCCAAATCCTTGGCCTTCAATATCAATTGGATTTGCAAATAGATAATCACACCCCTTTTGGATAATCTTTTCTTTTATTATTATTCGTGCTTCTTCGATAGATCCTGTAAAAGCACAAAAGCCTACAAAAACTTGGTTATCTTTTTTTGATTTACTAATTGTTTTTAAAATATCTGGAACTAGCTCAAAGTTTTTATTCAAATGATCATTAATTTTATTTTTCGGAATTTTAGCTGAAGTATCGGAGGATATCTTGAAATCAGATACTGCTGCATTCATGAAAAAATAATCACAATTTGATATTTCATTATTAAGTGCCCTTATTAAATCAACACTTGTTTCAACTTGATATCTTTTGATTCCATCAGTAAGATTCTTATCGATTTTCAGAGGCCCATGGACATATTTTACTTGTGCTCCTCTGAACCTCGCTACTTGGGAAAGAAGGAGGCCCATAGCTCCAGAACTTTTGTTAGTAATATGTCTTGCTGCGTCAATTTTTTCTGAGGTACACCCTCCAGTTATTAAAATTTCTTTATTAATCAAATCTTTGCGATATTCATTTTGTTTAAGTGAAGCTATAAATTCAAGAGCTAATTGAATTAGATCATTTGAAGGTATCTTACCGATTCCAATAGCATCACATGCTAAGAGACCTTCACTTGGTTGCAAAGACAAAACATTTTCATAATTCTGTAAATCCTCATAATTTTTTTGGACAGCTTTATTTAGCCACATTTGTGTATTCATTGCTGGTGCAACAATAATTGGCTTTATATTTGCTATTAAGATGCTTGGAATCAATCCATCTGCATTTCCAGTTACCCATTTTGCTAATGTTGTTGCTGTTAAAGGCGCAATGATTAAAATATCAGCCCAATTACCTAGTTCTATGTGAAGAGGTGTTGATTGATTATTTGACCATTGATCATTTTCTAAAATGCAAGGGTTCCTACTTAAGATAGAGAGAGAAAGCGGCTTGATTAATTTTTCTGCATTTTTAGATAAAACGCATCTTATTTCATAATTTTCTTTCGCTAATTGGCTAACTAATAAAGGAATTCTTACAGCTGCAATACTTCCTGTAATTAGTAAAAGAACCTTTATTTTGGAGTAATTACTTTTAGTTTTCATCGAAAGGTTCCTGATCGAGGAGATGTGTATAGTCAGTTGTTAATTCTGGTCTGTTTATTGCTAGGGCTCTAAGTAAGTGCCAATCTTTTAAGCCATCAAATGGTGTAGAATATTCGTCTTCTTCTAGCCTTTTTGCTAGTTGAAGGGTCATTTCTTCATCAAAAGAATTTACTAGTTCCTCACTTATTTTATTTTCAGAAATAAATTCCATATTGAATAAAGCCAATACATCTTAATAATAGATCCTCAAGTAATTATTTAAAATTGAAGTATTAACTTGATATTTCCAAAGATACAAAATTTTTTAAAGTCATTATCTTTTCGCAGTGTTATTGAGTTATTTATCTTCATTTTCAGTCATAGATAAGCAAACTCTCTTTATCAAAAATATTCTTTCTTAAAATATTTTTATCAACAATTTAATCATGTCTCAAACCAAGAGAGAGCAAGTCATCAGTCATTTACGCTATTTAAGGCAAGAATTAAGAGAAATGCATTTAGATGTTAGTCAAGATGATCTATTCCCTGAAGCAGGTGAGCTAAGAGGAATGATGGCTCAGATGGAAGCTTTACTTGAATTAGTAGAGGGAAACACTAAAATTCAAACAAACTCTGAAGCGGCTTAGTTCAAATCAAGATGGTTTTTAGACCTCAAAATACAAATTTTCAACTGAAGATTGTAGAAAATATTCAAACACTAAGTATTTGGGCTAATAATCCATGGCGTAGATATTCAATATCCTTAATTATCCTTTTAATTGGTTACTTTTTAGGAAGTTCTCTTGGTATGGTAAGTGCTGTTGTGGAACTAATGGATCCCGTAGCCGCCTTTCTATCGGTTGTTTTTATTGAGATTTTGATAGTTCTTAGAAGAAATTTTCGATTTAAAAAGAAAACGAAATTTTTAGTACTCTTATTAGATTCTTTAAGATTAGGATTATTTTATGGATTCTTTACTGAAAGTCTTAAGTTACTCTAGATTTATTTGTTATGTTTCTGTAAAAGATAAAGTAAAGCCATTCTTATTGGGATACCATTCGCAACCTGCTTATTGATTAAGCAATTAGGATATTCGTCTACTACTTTACTACTGATTTCAATATCTCTATTAATTGGCCCAGGATGAAGAATTGGGATTTCCTCATTACTCAAAGATAATTTCTCTAGCGTCAAACCATAATCCAAACTATATGAATCAATATTGCTTAGTAAATTCTCCATCATTCTCTCTTTCTGGAGTCTTAAAACAATAATTGCATCCGCAATTTTTATTGACTCTTCCAATGATCTAGAAATTGTTATTGAGCCTCTTGATTTAACAGGATCTTTTTCCTGGTTTGGTGCAGGAGTTTTTAAAAAATTGATAAATTCATCGGGTATTAATGTCTTTGGACCGCATAAGATTATGTCTGCGCCAAATGCACTCAAAGCCCAAAGATTTGATCTTGCAACTCTTGAATGGTTGACGTCTCCAATTATTAAAATTTTTTTGGAATTTAAAACCTCTGGGCTCAGTGATTTTTTGGAAAAGAATTTAATTAATGTATAAATGTCAAGCAATCCTTGACTAGGGTGACTATGTAATCCATCTCCGGCATTAAGAACCGAAGTATTAGAATTTATTGCATCCAGTTTTTTTGCTATTTCAAAGGTTATATAACTCGATGAATGTCTAATAATTAATGTATCTGCACCCATTGCAGAATAAGTGATTGCTGTATCAATGATCGTTTCGCCTTTAGTTAATGAACTAGATGATGGTGCAAACGTTTGTACATCCGCAGATAGCCTTTTTGCAGCAAGTTCAAAGCTATTTTTTGTTCTTGTACTAGCTTCAAAAAACAAAGAAGTTACTAAAGTTCCTTGTAAGGCCGGTATCTTTTTTGTTCCTGCATTTTTTAGTGCATCAAATCTATTAGCCAATTCAAATACTGACTTGTAATCTTGAATTGAAAAATTAGCGAGTGAGTGGATATGTTTATGAGGCCAAATTTGCATTGCGCTTAAAAAGATAAATGATTATTTGAATTTAGGCGTTCTGTCACCTTTTAATCTTTTACTTACACTCCTACTATTTTTGAGATACCAACGCCATTTTATATTTTTTGCCTTGGATATGCCAATTCTCGTAGTTTGGATAACATCTTTTTCTTCTGGAATTGAATTTCTTTGAGAAATCCATAATGAATTGTTATTAAGAACTTCAAGTGAGTTGAATGAAATGTCAATACCGAATGTCTTAGTAACTAGACCTGGTCCAGAAGCTAATCTTTCATTCTTTTGAGGGATAAATACTGCCCTAATCAATACACCGCTCGCAAAGTTTTCTTTATCAGTAACTATGTTTAAACAATGATGAATGCCATAAGTTTTATAAATATAAAACGTTCCAGGTTTGCCAAATAATGATTTATTTGATTTCGTTATTTTTCGGTAGCCATGACAGGCCTCCTCTTCCTGTGAATAGGCTTCAGTTTCAACAATAATTCCCTTAACTAATTCTTTATCATTATTTTTCTTTATGAGGTAACAGCCTATTAAATCGGGGGCAACGAGTTTTGAATGCCTATAAAAAAAATTTTTCGGAAATAAATATTCTTTTATTTTTTTAATACTTATCTAATATTATTTTTAGCTGAGAAAGATAATTAAGGCTATTAATTGATTTTGATTCTTAAAAAGAAATGATTATTAGTCTTATAAAAATTTGTAATTCAATTGATATATGATTAAAAATGTCATTAATGAACTATTATTTATTTAAATTAGGTCATTAAAGTTATGACAAAAATAAATAATGAAGAAGTAAAAAAAGTTGCCCATTTAGCTAGATTGGAACTAAATGAGCATGAAATTAATAATCATGCAGAACAACTAGAAAAAATATTGGAATATATAAAGCAACTTGAAAAAATTGACACAAATGATGTGCCCTCTACAACAAGAGCGATAGAGGTGACTAATGTATTTAGAAAAGACGAAAATAAAAATTCTGATAGTACTGATGAGCTCTTAGAATTGGGCCCATCCAGAGAAGATAAATATTTTAAAGTGCCAAAAATTATAAGTGAATGATTTAGTTGCTACCTATAAATGTTTTATTGACTATTTTTAATAAAAATTTCTTAATTTTATAACCTGGATATAAATTGATAATTTTTCTAATTTTTCCTCTTCTTTTGCTATGACTCCTTACGCCTATTAATAGATCATAAATAAAGTTAAAAATGTCATCTTTACTTTCAAATATTCCAACTCTTTGAGGGGAACCTTTCACATCCAATAATGGCTTAGTTTTTTCATAGGCTGCTTTGTATTCAAACCAAGGAATTGAAGGCCAAAGATGATGAATCAGATGGTAGTTTTGACCCATTATTAATATATTCATGAATTTGCTTGGATAAACTCTAGAGTTTATCCATTTATTTCTTGATCGAAAAGGTCTATGCGGAAGATAATCAAAAAATATTCCTAGAGTAACTCCCACCATTAATGCTGGTCCAAACCAGAGATTATAAATTAGATTCATAAAGTCAAATTTTATGCCTGCCAAAATTATTGTTATAAAAATCGATCTTTCTATTCCCCATTGTAGTAATTCATATTTTCGCCAAAGCTTTCTTTGAAAGAAAAAAACTTCATGATAAAAAAATCTTGGAGCTATTAGCCAAATGGGGCCAAAAGTACTGACAATATGGTCAGGATCATTTTTGGGATGATTAACATGAATATGATGTTGTAAATGCACTCTTGTAAAAACTGGAAAACTGAAACCTAAAAGTATTGCTGAGCCATGACCCATTGCTTGATTTATCCAAGGAACAGGGTGAGCAGCTTTGTGACATGCATCATGAATAACAGTACCTTCAATATGCAAAGCTAAAAAGGCTGTAGCTACAAGTAAAGGGAGAGGCCAAACACCTCTATACCATTGCCAAATGCTAAGAAAAGCTAGAAAATAACCTCCGAAAAAAAGGCCTAATGTTGGATTCCAAAAACTTGGCGGATCTACGTAATTTTTAATCTCCCTTTGCCAATTAAAAGTTTTTGAAGAATTAGTAATTTTTGTTGTATTTTTTTTGGTTAAGTTAGAAATCGTATCTTTTATTCTGTGAATAATATAACTGATATTTTTAGATGATTGTATGCTCAAATCAAAAAAAATTTTTAAAAGAGAGATTCGATTGAATTCTTATGTGTCAAATTAATCATCATAAGTT
Source organism: uncultured Prochlorococcus sp. (assembly GCA_902583265.1). GTDB lineage: Bacteria > Cyanobacteriota > Cyanobacteriia > PCC-6307 > Cyanobiaceae > Prochlorococcus_A. The sequence goes on along the minus strand of CACHVD010000003.1, from coordinate 44,241 downwards.
AAAAATATTTTTAAAATAAACCTCTTTCAATTATTATTTTATTTGAGCGGTCGTGGCGGAATTGGTAGACGCGCGAGTTTTAGGTACTCGTATCTTCGGGTGTGGGAGTTCAAGTCTCCCCGACCGCATTTAAGGAAATTCTGATAGAAAGTTTATTTATCAATATCAAATTCTTATAATCTAAAAAACGAATAAATAATGAATAGTCCGGTTTTTTATTTGGGATTTCTTTATATAGCAGTTGGGACTATATTTTTATTAGTACCGTTAATTTATCTGGAACTTGGCAGACCAAAAGACTTAATAAAAGCTTTTTTGAATTTATCATTAGGTTTCATATTAATAATTAAAAATTCAACTATAAATCGATCATTTTTTTTAATTTTCCTCTTAATTACAGTATTAGTTTTCATGTATTTAGTAGAGCTTTTTTTATTAAGATGGAATCAATTGACAGATAAAGAAAAGAAAAAGTTAACTACCTTTTTGGAATTTAAAAATAATCTTTCGAAAATATTAGAGGCTATTAATCTTGGATTTAGAAATTTTACAAAACATTTTAATTTTTTCAATTTTGATAGCAATAATGAAAAAATAAATCCTAAAAAGTGGGTAAGAAATGATAAAAATGATAATATTAAAATTTAAAACTTATATAATCAATTGATTATTTATAACATGCCAAAAAAACTACAACTCAATCAAGAAAGAATATAATGAACTAGATTTATTCAAACAATTCTATTGATCACCAATATTTCCTGTCTCGTCGTATGAAATCTCAAAATAACAAAGAAAACAAATCAGAGTTTTCTTACAAAGAAACTTTAAATTTGCTTAAAACTGAATTCTCAATGCGAGCTAACTCAGTGGTAAGAGAACCTGAGATTCAGAATTTTTGGGCAAATAATAATATTGATTTGGAATTAGGTTCAAACAACTCAGGTAAAACATTCACACTGCACGATGGACCCCCTTATGCAAATGGAGCGCTTCATATGGGTCATGCACTTAATAAGGTTTTAAAAGACATAATAAATAAGTACAAAACCTTGAGAGGATTTAGAGTACATTATGTTCCTGGCTGGGATTGTCATGGACTACCTATTGAATTAAAAGTACTTCAGAATTTAAAATCTGATGAAAGAAAGAATCTTGATACTTTAAGTCTAAGAAAAAAAGCAACAGACTATGCATACATACAAATAAACAATCAAATGGAGGGTTTTAAAAGGTGGGGTATATGGGGCGATTGGGATAACCCTTACTTAACCCTAAAAAAAAGTTATGAATCTGCTCAGATTGGAGTATTTGGGAAAATGTTTTTAAATGGATACATATATCGAGGACTTAAACCTGTACATTGGAGTCCAAGTTCTAGGACTGCGCTTGCGGAAGCAGAATTAGAATATCCTGAAGAACATTATTCAAAAAGTATTTATGTTTCGTTAAAAATCACTAAACTACCTGACGAAATTCTTTTGAAATTCTGTAATGAAAATCCAAATATCAAAAAAGATTTTTTTCTAATGAATTCTTTTATAACTATTTGGACAACTACACCCTGGACCATACCTGCAAACGAAGCAGTTGCAGTAAATCCGCAAATAAAATATGTGTTTGCAATTGATAAAGAGAGACGAATATACCTTTTTGCAAAAGAATTATCTTCTGAAATAAGTAATAAATTTAATAAAGATTTAAAGACTCTTTTTGATGTTAATGGGTCTTCCTTGGAAGATATTGAATATCAACACCCTACTAAAAATAAAAATTGTAGAGTTGTGATCGGGGGAGACTATATCACTACTGAATCAGGTACCGGAATTGTTCATACTGCACCAGGTCATGGAATAGATGATTTTAATGTGGGAAAAAAATACGATCTACCTACTACATGTGTTGTTGATGAGAAAGGTAACTTAAATGAACATTCAGGGCAATTCAAAGGATCAAATGTCCTTAAAGATGCAAATGATTTAATTATTGAATATTTAAAAGGAAATAATTTGCTTTTATTACAAGAAAATTATAAGCATAGATATCCTTATGATTGGCGAACGAAAAAACCAACTATTTTTAGAGCAACAGAACAATGGTTTGCATCTGTAAATGGCTTCAGATCATCTGCATTAAAGGCAATCGAAGATGTTGAATGGATGCCAGCAACAGGAAAGAAAAGAATTTATTCTATGGTCGTTGGTAGAGGAGATTGGTGTATTTCCAGACAAAGGTCATGGGGGGTTCCAATTCCAGTTTTTTATAAAAAAAATGGTAACGAAATTCTCCTAAATAGCGAGATTATTAATCACATTCAAAAACTTTTTAGTGAACATGGAGCAGATATTTGGTGGGATTGGGATGTTAAAAATCTATTACCAAAAAATTATGAAAAGGAATCTGATTTGTGGATAAAAGGAACAGATACAATGGATGTATGGTTCGATTCAGGATCCAGCTGGGCCGCAGTGTGTGAACAAAGAAGTGAATTAAAGTACCCAGCGGATCTTTATTTAGAAGGTTCAGATCAACATCGAGGTTGGTTCCAGTCTTCTTTGCTCACATCTGTTGCAGTTAATAATAAACCTCCATACAAAAAAGTTTTAACTCATGGTTTTGCACTTGATGAAAATGGAAGAAAAATGAGCAAATCCTTAGGTAATGTTGTTGACCCCAATATGATTATTAATGGAGGTAATAATAAAAAAACTGAGCCTGCTTATGGCGCTGATGTTCTTAGGCTATGGGTAAGCTCGGTAGATTATTCAGTAGATGTTCCAATTGGTTCAAACATACTCAAGCAATTATCAGACGTTTACAGAAAAGTGCGTAATACTGCAAGATATCTTCTAGGGAATATTCACGATTATGACCCTAACATTGATAGTTTTGAAATCCATCAACTACCGCTCTTGGATCAATGGATGTTAGGAAGATTAGTTGAGGTTACAGATCAAATATCAAATGCTTATGAGAATTATGAATTTTCAAAATTTTTTCAAATCTTACAAAGTTTTTGCGTTGTAGATCTGTCAAATTTTTATTTAGATATTGCCAAGGATAGGTTATATGTAAGTTCTAAATCACAATTTAGGAGGAGATCATGTCAGTTTGTTATGTCTAGAGTCGTTGAAAATTTAGCTGTTCTTATTTCTCCAGTACTTTGCCATATGGCTGAAGATATTTGGCAAAATATTCCTTATCCTACTAAAGAAAAATCTGTATTTCAAAGAGGATGGCCAATATTTTCGAAGTCATGGAAAAATGAAAGTCTTAATTTGCACATAGCAAATTTAAGAAATTTGAGAGTTGAAATTAACAAAGCTATAGAAGGATGTAGAAACAAACAAATAATTGGAGCAGCTTTAGAAACTGAAGTCAATTATTTGCCTGAAGATAAAGTTGTAAAAGATTCGCTTACTTGGCTTAAAAAATTTGGTAATGAAGATGTAGATTTATTTAGGGATTGGCTTATAGTTTCAAATTTTCAAGTCGTATCAGATTTGGTTGAGACTTCTCTAACTATTGATAAAAATGAATTTGGGAAAATTCAAATTCTTAAAGCTCAGGGTCAAAAATGTGATAGATGTTGGCATTATCAAAATGAAACTTTTAGTGGTATCAAAAATACAAAATTATGCAAAAGATGTTCAAATATTATTAATCTTGAATTTAATTAAATCCAGTTTTTTTTATTCAGAAAGAAAACAGATTTTTGTTTTTCCCTTATAAAATTATCTTTAGTTTTTTTCAAGGGTGCCCTATAAAGTTTAAAATTTGTAAGTATATAATTAAATTCTATAAATTTTTTCTCTAAATCAATTTCAATAGGATGAGTGGTTGAGCTGCTGAATCCTTTGAAAATAATTATTTCTAATTGTTCCTTGTGGTTTTCTTTTAAAATATAACCTTGAATTTTAAGAATCCTATTAGGTATCTCGGAGCTTATTTTTTCTAGATTTTTTATTAAATCAATTTCTGCCATTATCCGAAAAGCAAGAGTTTCTTCCATTTTTAGGTAATTTAATTATTGACCATTGAATTAAGCCTAAAGTATAGATTAATAATGAAAATAACCCTAAAAATTTTGCTATTGGCTGTGTAAAGTTAGCTCCGAAGAAAAAATTAAATAGACTTTTGATGATAATGTATAAATTTGAAGAAGGCTGAGTCCAAATTTCACATGTAGCTGAATTAATAAAAGATAAGCAACTAAAGTTCCGTACACTTTGAATCAGGAAATTTAGAGATATAAAAGTAAGCGACCATCGCCATATTTTTGTTGTTGTGGTGAGGGAGTAAGAAAATTCATATTCTTCTAATTCATCATTGATATCGTTCCAAAACCAAATTGAAATTGTAATTAACAATGTTGAAATATTTGTTATCAATAGAGCATAATTATATTTACCTATCAAAAGTAAGAGGCTTATAAAAAATAAAAGAGATATTTTCCAATAAATTGATAAAAGTTTATTAACAGCTTTATTTCTTTTTTTAATTGACCATAAGAATAATGTAAAAGGAATACCAACAAGGAAAATTATTGAAAGTTGAAAAGATAGCCAAATAGAAAGTTGATTAAAAACGTTCAAAACTTTTTCTTTTTATATACATAATTAATTAAACATCAAACAGTTACTCTTTACCTTAGGATTGTCATAGTTATGAATATTATGCATCTTAATATTATTGGCGAAAATAAAATTATATGAGACAGCATGTCAATCCCCTAAGTAGAAATTTCAATGAAATTGAGAGAATTCCCTCTTTGATTGAACTATTTGCTGATTCTAAATTGAATCTTCATTTAGATATAGGTTGTGCTGCTGGTGAGTTTCTATTTGATTTAGCTTTAGTCAATACCAGTTGGAATTATTTGGGTATTGAAATCAGAGAGAGATTAGTTAAAACTGCTAAATTAAAAGTGCGAGAAAGAGAAATTAAAAATTTATACTTTGTATTTGGTAATGCCATTAATATTTTGAATGATTTACAAAGTAAATTTATTCTCGAAAATGTGAATAGTATTTCTTTTAATTTTCCTGATCCATGGTTTAAAAAGAAACATTATAAAAGGCGCGTGATTCAGCCAGATTTTATTAATATTCTCTCAAATTCATTGCAAAAAGGGTCCCTAATTTTTATAAAAACTGATGTAAAGGCCTTATTTGATTATATGGATTACACGATATCAAGTAATCTTAATTTTAAAAGCATAGATAAAAAGGATTTTAATTATTCCAAAAGTTTTAATCCAAATAAAATTAAAACAAATAGGGAAAAATTAGTTATTGATAATAAACTGGATATTTTTGAGAGTATTTATATAAAAATATGATTCATAATTAATTTAATATTTCATTAATTTCTAAATAGAGTTTGTTTGTTATTTCGCTTGATAAAAAATCAACTTTTTTATGATTTTTGGCCTCAACAAGAATACGTATTAGGGGTTCAGTTCCGCTAGGCCTTATAAATAATCTACAATTATGAGAATAAATTTCATGAAACTTTTTTATAGTTTGATCTATTAATATTTTAGTTTTTGGATTTATTTTATTAATATTAAAATCTAAATTAATGTTGGTTAGTTTTTGAGGAAAAGGGTCGAAACTACTTTTAAGCCAGTCATTTAAAGTAATATTTTTCTTTTTACAGTATTTAGAAATTTGAAGTGCAGTCAATATCCCATCTCCAGAAAAGTTATTAATTTTTGAAAGTATATGGCCTGACTGCTCACCTCCTAAAACTGCTCTTTTTTTCTTAATAGCTTCGTGAACGTATTTATCTCCTACATCAGTTCTATATAAAATTCCGCCAATTTTATTCCAGGCCTTTTCAAAGCCTAAATTTGCCATTTGAGTTGATATTAGTAAATTCTTTGTAAGATTCTTTTGTTCCATAAGTTCTCTACCCCAAAGAAAAAGAATATGATCTCCATCCAATACATTGCCTTCAGAATCTAATCCAATTACTCTATCCGCATCCCCATCAAAGCTAAATCCAATATCTGCAGGACTTTCTTTTAGTGCTTTTTTTAATGGTGCGAGGTTAGTAGAACCACAATTCATATTGATTTTCAATCCATTTTTAGTATTGTTGATAACTTTGACATCAGCACCAAGATTTTGAAAAATTTTTTTTGCACAGGTAGTTGCTGATCCATAGCATGTGTCTAATATTATTTTCATACCGCTTAAATTTTCTCCGCCCATCGTTTCTATTAGGCTTTTGATATAGATATCCATAAGCTCGATATTTGTTTTTAAAGAGATATTTTTTTTGGTAATAGTTAAATTTGGATTAAAATCTTCAATTAATTTTTGAATTTTATTTTCAAAAATCTTGGTAATTTTTTGACCATTATGATCAAAAATTTTTATGCCATTATAGTCAGGAGGATTATGGCTCGCAGATATCATTATCCCACTACTCAGCTTCTCTTTTTTGATTAAAAAAGGGATAGCTGGAGTAGGACAAATCCCAAGATTTATAAATTTTTTGCCACTTTCATTTATACCTCTTGTTATTGCCTGAAGCAGAATATCTCCACTAATCCTTGTATCTCTTCCAATTAATATTGGATTATTATTTTGTAAATTTAATCCTAGAGAATATCCAACTTTATATGCTAAAGCATAAGTTATCTCTTCATTAAATCTTCCTCTTATTCCATCAGTTCCAAAGATTGATTGCATAATAAGATTTCGGTAATAAAAGATATCTTGATCATTATTTAGTTCTTATTTTATCAGTTGATTAAAAGGTAAAGGATTCAAATTCTCTTTAATTGTTCAACTTCTTTATGATGAATTTAGTTAGTAAGTATTTTTAATGCAATCAGATAATAATGAGCCAATTTTAAATACAAACTTAAAAGCAATACTTGTTGTGTCTATAACTTTTGTTATTGTCTCTTTGGTTTTGTTTAAAAATCTTTTTTTTCAATCAACTTTCCTTCTTAAGACATTTGGTGAATTATCTATTGATCCTGAAATAGCTTTTAACAACGATAAACCTACTTTTCTTGAATTTTATGCTGAGTGGTGTGAGGTTTGTAAAGAAATGGCTCCAAAAATATCTGTTTTAAAAGAGGAATATGAAAGAGATATTAATTTTGTTTTTTTGAATGTTGACAATCAAAAATGGGATAATTACATCCGAAAGTTTGAAGTAAATGGTATTCCTCAAGTTAATCTCTTTGATAAAAAAGGAAATTTAATATCTACTTTTATTGGTAAACAAGAAGAAATAAAAATAAAAAATTCTATTGACCAATTAGTGAGAGAAGCCGAATCTCATGAAAAAGTTCTTAATCCTGAATTTTCAGTAATCAAAGAAAATTACAATAATATGGTTAGTCCTCGGACTCATGGATGACTATTACCAATCTAGAGATTTTGATACTATAGGAAAACTTTGCTTAAAAATAGACTTGCAATTTTGGGCAATAGATTTGTGTTCCTCTTGAGTGCCATGAGCTGACCTTAAGTGAATATAATGAATCCATGATCTACATGATCCAGACATGTAGATTCTCGTTGGAGTTGCTAAGGGTAAAACAAATCTCGCGCATTCTTTAGCTATTCCTTCGGCAAGTAAATCTTCATATAATTCGGAAGCTGACTTAAAGTGTGATGAAATTTTTGCATTAAATCTTTCTTTTAACTCGTCAGGAAGGTCAGGAATAGAATTTTGTCTATTTTTAAAATCTTGCCTTCTCAATTCTGGTACAGGTATATTCCCCAATTGAGAACTATCTGCATATCTTTGTGAAAACTCCTGGAAAGTAAATGATCTATGTCTTAAAATCTGAGCTGCAATTCCTCTGTTTGTTTCTATTTGTAAGGTCATAAATGACTGTTCAAAAACACTCCAATGTTCATTTTTGATACAATAACTCAATAATTTTGAATAGTCTTCATTCTTCTGATTTTTTGGATTACTAACTCTTGCAATGTAAGCCATTGTTTTTTCCGCGTCAGGGGTTAGCGAAATTAGTTTAACTTTACTCATTTTAGATCTTTGCTAAAGTTACTTTCTCTGGTTGATTTTGATATTTACCTTTTCTATCTTCATATGTTGTAGAGCAAGGATCACCCTCAAAAAAGAGTAGTTGACAGATACCCTCGTTAGCATAAATTCTACAATCTGCACCCGAACTATTACTGAACTCTAATGTTAAGTGGCCTTCCCATCCTGCTTCTGCTGGCGTTGTATTAACTATGATCCCTAGTCTTGCATATGTGCTTTTACCTATACATATTACAGTTATATTTTCTGGCACTTTCATTTTTTCAAGAGCCACCCCTAAACCATAGGAGTGAGCGGGAAGAATAAAAAAATCACCATAATCATCATGATGAAGAACAGTTTTTTCTAAATTTTTAGGATTGAACTTTTTAGGGTTCATCACAGTGCCAGGAATATGTCTAAAAATTAGGAATTCTTTTGATGAGAGCCTTAAATCATAGCCATAAGAGGAACATCCATAACTCAAAACCGGCTTTTGTTTATTATCAGGCTCAAGATGCCTCACCAAATTTGATTGGAAGGGATTTATCATCCCTTCAGATGCTTTTTGATTTATCCAGAGATCATTTTTAAGCATTTTTTTATGAGCGAAGTTCAGTAATTTGATTGGCCATCAATAATAGATCTTTAGGAATACATGTACCAGTAAGGATTACATCTCCTGATATAAATCGGTTTTCAAGTGTTGAAATCAAATCATCCTTATCGATAATTTTCATCTCAATAGCAAGAAAAATTTCATCAAGTATGATTTGATCATTCTCACCTGAAAGTAATTCTTTTTTACAAAAATTCCATAATTCCCTAGTAGATTCAAAAATAGATTCCTTTAAATTTTCATTATTTTCAATTTCTTCAGAATTATATTGATCAAAGGAATTTGATGATCTTACCCAAGTTAAATTACCACAAAGCTTTACTGAATTAGCAATCCCTTGGTTAACTCCTCCTTTCATAAATTGTATTAAAAGTACTTTTTTACCAAGCGCTGCATTTCTTAGGGAATCTCTGATAATAGAGGAATAACTTCCTCTATAGGGAGATTGATAAATTTGGATTTGTCCGTTTTGTGTAAATTTTTCTAAGTTTATTTTGTTAGCAGTATTTATATTTACAACATCAAGATCACCCTTGGAATATTTACTAGTTGAACTGTTTACCATTATTTTTAAATTTCTTTTCTACATGCAGTATAATTTGATTTTATTTACACTGCATATAGTGTAATTTTACTTAAAAAAGATTTGGTAGATTTAAACTTATCTAGCGAAGTTTATAGAGAAAAGAAAAAAAATTGAAAATTGTTACTGTTGATACAAGATATTTTGAGGTGTCTTCTTAAATTTTTTAATATTAAGAATATTTATGATACCTGCTTCTAGAGGATTCAGCAGCTTTAGTTCGCAACAGTCCGGACAAAGTAAAATTAGCTCTGTTGGAGAACGTTTTCCAATCAATAGAACTTTAATGGAAGTAATTAAAGGTCTAGAGGGTGCAAGCACAGAAATGGTTGAGAGATCTAAAACAATATTTTTCCCAGGTGATCCTGCAGAGCGAGTTTATCTTATAAGAAGAGGCGCGGTAAGGTTGTCAAGGGTGTATGAATCAGGTGAAGAGATAACTGTTGCTCTTTTAAGAGAGAATAGTCTTTTTGGTGTTTTATCTCTTTTAACAGGTCATAGATCCGATCGTTTTTATCATGCCATAGCGTTCACAAGAGTTGAAATGATAACAGCTCCTGCGAATTCTGTTTTAAGAGCAATAGAGGAAGATGCATCAGTTGGACTACTATTGTTGCAGGGTCTTTCAAGTAGGATCCTACAGACAGAAACAATGATAGAAACTCTTACCCATAGAGATATGTCTTCTCGTTTGGTAAGTTTTTTAATGGTTCTTTGTAGAGACTTTGGTGTTGCAAGTGAAAAAGGTATTACAATAGATCTAAGACTTTCACATCAAGCTATTGCTGAGGCTATTGGCTCAACAAGAGTAACGATTACCAGATTATTGGGCGATTTAAAGGATTCCGGACTCCTTACTATTGAAAGAAAAAAGATCACAGTGTTTGACCCAATAGCTCTTGCAAAAAGATTTAATTGATTCATCATTAACTATGATGTATCGAGCAAGTGAAATACTGTGGCTTGGATTTTAATCGTTTTTCTAATATTACTCGGTGGATTAATCGCACCGTTCGGGGATCTTCTTGGTACAAAGATTGGTAAAGCAAGATTTAGTATCCTAAAGTTAAGACCAAAGAAAACAGCAACCATAATAACTGTAATAACTGGTGGGTTTATCAGTTCGATATCAATAGGGTTGTTGATTTTGGTTAGTGAAGAATTTAGGCAAAGACTTTTTGTTGATATTCCTTTTTTGCAAAGAACTTTAGATGAAAGTAAAAAGGCCCTTGTACCTTTGCAAGAAGAAAGAAAGAAACTTGAAAGTAAAATTTTTCAAAAAGAAAAAGAATTAAATCAATTAAAAAATAATATTAATGAATTTAGGAGAGGGAATATTGTTATTAAAAGAGGACAAACTTTATTTATTGCGGAGATTAATTCTAGTTCAAATATAAAATTAGAACTAGCAAAAATCTATAATAAAGCTGATAAATATGTTCGGAAAATTGTTATACCTAGTAATAAAGAATCAAAAAATATTCTTTTGTGGAGACCTAGTGATATTACAAAAATTGAAACTGTAGCGACCAAGGGTGGCAACTGGATTTTATTAATTAAATCAGCAACAAATGTTTTAAAAGGGGATAATTATGTTTTTGTATCACCTGATTTATTAGTTAATCAATTTATAGTCAAAAAAGGAGATGTGATTACAAGTTCTATTTTTGGGGAAAAAGATTTGAATATTAAGTCTATAAATTTAAAAATTCAAGCACTCCTTAGAGAAACAAGGGATGAAATTAAATTAAGAGGATCACAAGTTAATGAAATTAATACTAATGGAAATTTTGTCAAAAAAATTAGAGACTTTCTTAAAGACAATCGAAATATAAAATTCAAGTTAGAAGTAGTATCTCTAAGAGATAGTAAAACTGCAGAACCTATAGTTGTTGAAATTAATATTTTAAAGATAGCTTCTTAAATGGCCAAAGTAATAAGTATTGATCCTGGAAAAAGTAAATGTGGAATAGTTTTAGCTGAAATAAGTGAAAAAAAAGTTTATGAGGCTATCGTTCTTAAAAGTGAATTACTTGAGGGTTACGTTAGAAATCTAAACACTTTTGAAAATATATCAAAAATCATAATTGGCAATGGTACAACCAGTAGAGAGATTATCAAAAAAATCGATTTCTTTAAAAAAGAAATAATAATTTTTGAAGAAAAAAATACTTCTTTCAGAGCAAAATCAAGATATTTCGAACTTTTTCCAATTAGCGGATTGAATGTGTTATTACCTAGGGAGATTTTTATCCTTAATAAAAATCTTGATGCGATATCAGCATTGATAATTTTAGAGGATTATTGCAAAATAAAATTTTCTTTGAATCAAAATATAGACTTTAAAACTTGGCTGAAATAGTGAACTTATATTCATTACCTGCCTCTAGTTCATAATCTTTTTTCAATAAAAATCTTAATAAGGCATCCTCAATTAATGCTTTGCCCAAAGGCGGTTTTACGAATAATAAACCTTTATTAAAAGACCATGTAAAAGTCCATTTAAACTGACTAGCTTCCACAACTCCCTTAATTTGCTTTTTTGAAAAGCAATATTCTTTAACATTTAAATGAGCTATTGTTTCTGGTTTTGATCTCATTTTTTAAATTTGATCTTGTTTAAAAGAATTTAATTCATTCATTATGTGTTCTTCTTTTTTAATATTTATTTGTTCAAGTGACTCTATTACCCGTTTATAAACTTTATCCAAGATTAATTTTTCTTCAAGAGAAATATTTCCTAATACATGAGAAATAGTATTGAAATTCTTTATTCCTTTATTTGATGAAGGCGATCCAATACCTATTCTTATTCTATTGAAATCATGAGTTTGCAATTTTTCGATGATACTTTTAAGCCCATTATGCCCACCTGAGCTTCCTTTTTTTCTGAATCTTATTTTTCCAAGGGGAAGATCTTTATCATCGACTATTATGAAAATCTGATTTAAATTAATTTTGTACCAATCTACTATTGCTCGGACAGCATCACCACTATTATTCATAAACGTATTAGGTAAAAATAATCTGTAAGTGGAGTTGTTGATTTTAAATTCTGAGCAAGAGCTTTTAAGTTTATCCTTTAGTAAAAAATTTGAATTATATTTTTTTGAGAGATTTTCAAGTACTAAAAACCCTATGTTATGTCTACTGTTTGAGTACTTTTTACCCGGATTTCCCAATCCAATTAAATATATTTCATTCATAATTTATTTCTAAATCTCTTTTCATTGAGAATTATAAATATATAAATAAAATATCACTATGAAATCCTAACAAAATCCCAGATAGTATATTTAAGATATTCTGAAAAAAAAGATAAATCTTGAGATTCTTTCAGAAACTTAGTTTCCGTTCCAATCTACTGAGAAACCTTGTAATAGTAAGGATTGGTTATAAATTTGTAGAAGAATAACTAAAAAAATAAGAAGTAGAAGTCCTATGACTGTCATAACAGGAACTGCTCCCCAACCAGGTACAACTTTTCCTTGACCTGAATTGCCAATTGCTTTTAAAAGATTTCCTAAGGCTGTTTTTTGACCCATGTTGAATTCACATAATCGAATATTATTTCGTTATTGTATAAGAACTTATACATAAATTGTTTACAAACTTAGCAAAATTGATGCAAACTTTATCATCCGCTCCTGATCCTGCAGTTTCTGTGGCAGTATCAATCCTCGCAGTACTTCTAGCTTTAACAGGTTTTGGTCTTTGGACTGCTTTTGGTCCCAAAGCTGCAAAGCTTACAGATCCTTGGGATGATCATGATGATTAGCTTAAAGTATTTCAAAGTTTTCCAAAAATACAAAAAGTAAACCTTTTACCATAATTTAAATATAAATTTAATAGGATATAAATCTGTTAGCACTCGTAATTTCATGCTTGCCCTAAAAATTTCTGTATACACCATTGTATTTTTCTTTGTTGGAATCTTTCTATTCGGATTTTTAGCGAGTGATCCTACTAGGACACCTAATAGAAAGGATTTAGAAAGTCCACAGGATTAATCATTGTATTTCCAAATCTAATTAAGTTAGTTAATTATTAAGAATATACATATATAGACCACAAATCTTTTCTTTAAAGTATTTAGAAGTCATAACCAAATTCTATATAAGGTAGTTCTTTAGACTTCCTTTCAATAAATATCGAATTTTCTAGTAATGTTGCTGTAGCATCCCATTCTCCAGATAAAAACATTTTTCTTGAACTTTCTTTAATTTCTAGAACAAAATTTAAATCTTTTGATTTTGCTAATGAATTTTTAAGATCAATTTCTAAAAGTAAAGACTGATTATTGCAATAGTTTTGTATTTCTTCTATGGATTTTTTAGGTAGCGTAAAACATGGAATTCCTATCGCAATACAGTTACTGTAAAAAATGTCGGCGAAACTCTCGCCTATGATTGCTTTTATACCCCATCTCATAAGCGCTTGGGGGGCATGTTCTCTGCTGGAACCACATCCAAAATTGCTATTAACAACTAGTATTGAGGCATTTTTGTTTTCCTCTAGATCAAAAGGATGCTTTCCTTTTAAAGTTTTTCTATCGTCCTCAAAAACAGATTCACCCAATGAATCAAAGTTAACACACTTCAAAAAACGCGCTGGAATTATTCGATCTGTATCAATATCATTTCCAATCAATGAGATACATTGCCCGTTAATATTTGAAATTTTTCCAATTGGCGGGGTAAAGTCTGATTTCATCAGTTGATAAATTCTCTAACGTCACTGACTTTGCCATTAATTGCAGCAGCAGCAACCATTGCAGGACTCATGAGCAGTGTTCTTCCACTGGGAGATCCTTGCCGACCCTTGAAATTTCTATTACTAGAACTAGCACTAACTTGATTACCTATTAGCTTATCTGAATTCATTGCTAAACACATTGAGCAGCCAGGCTCTCTCCATTGAAATCCAGAATCCTTAAATATCTGATCAAGACCTTCTTGTTTTGCTTTAGTGGCTACTTTTTCTGAACCTGGAACTGCAAATGCTTTGACATTCTTGGATACTTTTTTGCCTTTTAATACTTTAGCTGCAACTCTTAAGTCACTGATTCTTCCATTTGTGCAACTACCTATGAAACAAACGTCTACAGGAGTATCTTTTATTAATTGTCCAGGCTTGAAACTCATATATTCATAAGCCTCTTCTGCAACTAATTTATCATTTGGGGATAATTCATCTAAAAGAGGGATTTGTTGATTAATGCTTATACTTTGGCCGGGAGTAATCCCCCAGGTTACAGTTGGTTCTACCTTAGAAGCATCTAATTTAATTACGTCATCATAAATTGAATTTTCATCGCTTTTTAATGATTCCCACCATCTAAGCGCTCTATCCCAATGCTCATTTTTTGGAGCATGTAATTTATTTTTAATATAACTAAAGGTCTTTTCATCAGGGTTGATGTAGCCGCATCTTGCTCCTCCTTCAATAGACATATTGCATATCGTCATCCTTTCTTCCATTGATAATTCATGTATAGCAGGTCCTGCGAATTCATATGCAAAACCTGCTCCTGCCTTTACACCAAGTTTATTAATTATATGAAGGACTAAATCCTTAGCATAAACACCCTTAGATAATTTATTGTCACACCAAATCTGCCTCACTTTCAATTTGTTCATGGCTAAGGTTTGGGTAGCAAGAACATCTCTTACTTGACTTGTACCTATACCAAAAGCAATTGACCCAAAAGCTCCATGAGTTGAAGTATGAGAATCTCCGCAAGCGATTGTCATTCCTGGCTGAGTTAGGCCTAATTCCGGTGCTACTACATGAACTATTCCTTGATTCCCACTACCAATATTAAAAAATCTTATTTTATGTTCTAGGCAATTCTTCTCAAGTGTTTCAATCATCTGTTCAGCGAGATTATCTTTGAAAGGCCTGCTCTGATTATCTGTTGGTACAATATGATCAACAGTAGCAACAGTTCTATCAGGGAATTTTACTTTTAATTTTTTGTCCTTTAAAGCACCAAATGCTTGAGGACTCGTGACTTCATGGATAAGGTGAAGACCAATAAATATTTGATCAGAGCCTCCAGGAAGACTTGAAACCTTATGTAAATCCCAAACTTTATCAAATAGGGTATCTTGACTCAATTTGTAAAAATAGTTACTTACTATTCGATAATAGGATTAATCGGAGGCTGTTCAAACACACATTTACACTTAGTCTTTGAATTTCTATTCGATTTCGTGTTGAGTTAAATAGTTTTTTTATATTAGTTATATGATTATTCGGTCCTGAAATTGAAATATAGACAAGTCCAACCGGTTTATCTTGACTCCCTCCTTTAGGACCAGCTATTCCACTAATTGCTATTGCCCAATCTGCTCCTAATTTCTCTTTTACATTAATTGCCATGGCCTCACAAACTTCTTCAGAAACAGCTCCATATTTTGTAAGCTTTTCTCTAGAAATATTTAATAATGAATTTTTTAGTTCATTACTATAGGAAACAATACTACCTTGAAAAACTTGAGATGAGCCTGATATTGAGGTTAGTGATGATGATAGAAGGCCTCCGGTGCAGGATTCAGCAAAAACAATAGTTTCGTTCCTCTTGGTTAATTCTTTTATTAAAACGCTAGGAAGAGTATCGTTATCCTCTCCAAAAATAAATTTTGAAAAATCTTTTTTTAATTTTTCTTTAATAGGTTTAATTATATTTTTTGCTTCTAGGTTATTCTTAGCTCGCGCGGTGATTCTGAGTTTAACCTCTCCTAAGTTTGCATATGGAGCTACGGTAGGGTTTTTAAGATTTAATAGATCATTAATTTTTTCAGCAACGCTTGATTCTCCAATACCCGCAAATTTAAGAGTATTTGAAAAAAAGGAATAATTATCTGAGAATTTGGTTTTAATGAAATCATACGCCGTCTCTTCCCACATAGTTTTCATTTCACTGGGTACTCCTGGGAAAGTAAGGATAGTAAAATCTTTTACTGGTTCCCAAATCATTCCTGGGGCAGTGCCTCTGGGGTTATTAATAATTTGAGCATTTTCTGGGAAGAAACATTGTTTCCTTAAGCTGGAGGAATCGTCCTTGAGCTTTGAGTATGAAAGTTTTTGTTTAATTTCATCCCATAAGAGGGGTCTTTCAAAAAGAGATACATTAAAAGATTTGGCTATTGCTTCAGTAGTTAAGTCATCTGGGGTGGGTCCCAAGCCACCAGTTGTAATTAGAAGATTACTTCTTTTCGATATTTCTTGTATTACTTTTATAATTCGATCACAATTATCACCGACAGTTGATTGTCTAAAGTGATTTAAGCCTAATTGAGATAACTGTTCAGAAATCCATTGAGCATTTGTATTGATAATATTTCCTAAGAGTAGCTCTGTTCCAATAGAAAGAATTTCAACTCCCTTGGAGTTAGGAGTCATTTAATTGATGCTTCAAGTTTGCCTTCATAAAGGGGAAAACGATTACATAAGGTTAATACTCTTTCTTTACATTGGCTTTCAATCAGTGAATCGTCTGGATTAAGTAATCTATCAGCAATAATTTCGCCAACTTCAGCAAAAGCATCTTCATGAAAGCCTCTAGTAGTTAAAGCAGCAGTTCCCAACCTTAGTCCGCTGGTTACAAAAGGTGATTCAGGGTCAAATGGAACAGTATTTTTATTTGCAGTGATATTCACTTCACTTACAAGTAGGTCAGCAATCTTACCAGTCATATTGATACTCCTTAAATCGAGTAAAACAATATGGTTATCAGTGCCTCCACTAACGATATTAATACCTCTATTTATTAAAGTTGAAGCTAGAACTTTTGCATTTTTTATTACTTGTTGGGAATAATTAACGAAATCTGGCTGCAAGGCTTCTCCAAATGCAACTGCTTTAGCGGCAATAATATGTTCTAAGGGACCACCCTGAGTTCCGGGGAAAACAGATTTATCAAATTTCTTTCCAAATTCTGCATCTTTACACAAGATAAGTCCCCCTCTAGGCCCTCTTAATGTTTTATGAGTAGTTGTGGTTACTACATCACAATATGGTATTGGATTAGGGTGAAGTTTACTTGCTACAAGACCGGCGATGTGTGCAATATCAGCCATTAAGAATGCACCAACTTCATCTGCAATATTTCTAAATGACTCAAAATCGATTGTTCTTGGATAAGCAGAATATCCACATATGATTAATTTTGGTTTTGTTTCAAGTGCTATCTCTCTTATTTCATCAAAATTTAATTCACTAGTTTCTTTATTTACGCCATAGTGAACTGCATTGAACCATTTACCACTCATATTTACTGGAGACCCATGAGTTAGGTGCCCACCATGAGATAAATCCATCCCCATGATTGTGTCGCCAGGTTTAAGTAGACTTAGGAAAACAGCAGCATTTGCCTGCGCTCCACTATGGGGTTGAACATTAGCCCAATTTGCATTAAATAATTTTTTCGCTCTCTGAATAGCTAATTCTTCGATTTCATCAACAAATTCACATCCCCCGTAATATCTTTTTTGGGGTAATCCCTCGGCGTATTTATTTGTAAGTACGGAACCTTGAGCCTGCATAACGGCAATTGATGCGAAATTTTCGCTTGCGATTAACTCAAGATGAGTTTCCTGCCTATTTTTTTCAGAGTTAATAAAATTCGATATTACTGAATCACTTTCTTTAAGATTTTGAAGTATATTCATTGAATTTGATAAGTAATACCCATAATATAGACGATATTTTTTAGAAAAATATAAAAAGAATATTTCAGAATTTTAAACGCGCCTGGAGAGATTCGAACTCCCGACACCCTGATCCGTAGTCAGGTGCTCTAATCCACTGAGCTACAGGCGCATAATTATGTAATATCTCTGTTTCAGGGTCTCTTAGTCAACTAGAATTCGGGTAAAATGTCTATTATTAACAATCTAATTATTAATATGCCTATAAAGTGGTACGGAAATGGTGACTCAGAAGATCCTATCTATAAACATTTTTCTCGAATAGTAAATTTTGTTATTCACTGCATGATATTTACTGCGATTGTAAGTGGCACGTGGCTTTTAAAAGAGATTAAATATGAAATCAGCTATTTTAATAATTTTGCAATTGTCTGGTCAGTTCTTTTGGCCTCCCATTTACTTTTCGTAATTATAAAAAAACCTAAAGATACTTCAAAACAATCAACTTAAATTATTTTCTTTTTATGGACTCTCAGATAAGTATAAGTGATCTAGAAAATGTTATTTCCGAAAAGGTTTTTATAAAAATAGAAAAGTGGAATTTGTATCTTGGAGACGCTGGACTAGCTAGGCATCTTGCTATTGAATGTATCAGCAATAAAGATCAAAGCCCATTGGAGGCTGCAAAATTAAGTCTGGAAGCAATAAATGTAAAAGTAGGGGATGGTGTTAATAGTATTCCACTGATTAATTTAATCACTAACTCACAAATTCTAGAATTAGAAGAGATTTTGGAAAGTTTTTTTTAAAAACTAAATTTCTTTTTTTGAAACTTTAAATTTATTTACTTTCAAGAATTTTGTAAGTAAAAAATAAATCATAAAAAAAGTTAGAGTTCCAAATATTAATAATAAAAATTCTGCAAAATTTGAATTGAAGTTATTCGTAGTTTGGAGAATAGTAAAACAAAGTGTGCTGTCTATAAATGCTGCTAATGACATGAGGCAAATTTTCCTAAATAATTCCAAGTTAGGCAAAATGATATTTTCATTTCGCAGATTAAAAGAAAGAAAAATACAAACTATAAAGTTGACTATTACTGAAGATAAAATTATTCCCACGACTCCAAAATTATAAGGAGAAAGATTCCCAAAATTCCTAGTAGGAGCACCAATTAAAAACCAATCAAAAATAATATTAAATATTATCCCTGCAAATGAAGACTTAAAAGGGAAGTTTGTTTTTTCTATTGAATAGTAAGTTCTTACTAATAAATCTCTATAAAGATAAAAGGGTATGCCAACAGCATAAGCAATTAATATATTCTTCACTTTTAAAGTTGCTGAATAATCAAAAGATCCTCTTTGAAAAACTAATTGCACGATTTGATTATTGAATGTTATGAAAAATCCGGTTAAAAAAATAGATGTCAAGAAACAGTACTCTATCCCAGATATCAATTGTTTTTGGAGGCCTCTTTTGTCTTTTTCACTTCTCAATTTTGAGAATTTTGGAAGTAATGGCAGAATCAAGGAGTTAGATAATATGCCTAAGGGGGCTTGTATAAGAAAGTTTCCGTAAGCTAGTCCAGATGCCGCGCCTTGAAAGCTTGAAGCGAAAAACATATCGATAAAAACATTAATTTGACTTAGACCTGATGAGATAGATGCTGGAATAATTAGTTTGAAAATCCTCCTCTCTTCATCTTTAAATAAATTGAAGGTTGACTGTAATCTCAAGAGACCAATCTTATTTATTTCCCAAATTTGAACAACAAATTGAATTAAAGTTCCTGTCAAAGTTGCAAATGCCAGTAATCCCGTGTAGGTAAAGAAATTAGAAAATGTATTTTCTTGGTTGAAAATCCAACTAAATAAAATAAAAAAAATAATAGTTACACTTGTTATTGCTGGACTTATACTTGATAAAAAGAATTTTCTTTGGGAATTTAAGGCGCCAAAGCTTAAACCTATTAAGCCTGATAAAGGGATGCAAGGTGTAAGTATTTGTAATTGGTAAGTTGCAATAGATTTAGCTTCGTAACTTAAATTCGGGGCCAATAAATCAATTAATAAACTGGAATTCAAGTAAATAAATATGGCTAAAATGAATAATAGTATTGAAAGTTTTATGCTTACTTGAGTTAAAACAATCCCTCCATTTTTTTTGTTAAGTGGAGTTAAAACTGCAACGACTGCGTTATGCAATGGACCATTAATACCCCCAATTATTATTAGTAAAAAACCAGGAATTATATATGCATAATTAAATGCATCGTATGTTATTCCAACCCCAAAAGCAGCCGCTATGAATATTTGTCGAATACATCCAGCTAACTTACTAAGACTAGTACCAAATGAAATAGAAAAAATATTATTTTTTAAAAATGAATGCATTTGGCTTTAGCTAAAAAATTTTTTCAAGAAGATCGAGTTTCAATTATATTTGATTTTTAACAAGCGACATATTTTATGAACGATCGGATAATTGAATTTGATCCATTAATTGAAGGGGTTTTAATTAAGCGTTATAAAAGGTTTCTTGCGGACATTAAACTTGAGAGTGGACAGATAGTAACTGCTCATTGTGCTAATACAGGTCCTATGAAAGGACTTTTGACCGAGGGAGCAAAGGTAAGAATAAGTGTTTCTCGTTCTCCAAAAAGAAAATTGCCATTTACTTGGGAACAGATATGTGTTCTTAATGCCAAAAATGAGGAGGTTTGGGTAGGAATCAATACTCTTTTTGCAAATAAGTTAATTAAAAAAGTAATTGAGAAAGACTTGCTAAGAGAAAAAATTGGAGAAATAAAGATAATTGAATCTGAAGTGCCTTATGGAAAAGAAAAAAAAAGTAGAATTGACTTTTATTTAACTCCAAAATCTTCAAATCCTGATAATCGTAACATTTACATAGAGGTAAAAAACACTACCTGGATTACAAAAGATATTGCTCTTTTCCCAGATACAGTAACGAAAAGAGGACAAAAACACCTTATAGAATTAAAAGAACAAATTCCAAAGAGTAAAAGTGTTTTAGTGCCTTGTATTACAAGAGAAGATGCCAATTTTTTTGCTCCTGGAGATGAGGCAGATCCCTTATATGGCAAGCTTTTTAGAGAATCTTTGACTGCAGGTGTGATAATTATCCCTTGCTCCTTTATATTTCATAAAGACCACGTAACATGGAATGGAATTAAACCTTTGAAAATGGGATGAAATTAATTATTCTGCTACCTAAAAGAAAAAATTTTTTAAATTAACAAATAATTTTTTAAGGTGCAACTATAAAATTGGTATAAACAACTACTAGACACTGATAAGTTTTTTGAATAAATTTAAATTTGAAAGGAAACAGCACAAACTGTTTTTTTGCAGATCTAATTTTTTTTTATGACCACTGCTTTGCAAACGCCTCAAAGGCGCTCTAGGTCCAAACTTCAAGATGCAAGTCTTGTCAATGGACCTATGCTCCTTTTGAGGAGTATTCGAGGATTTAGTTCAAACCGCTCTATGTTGTGGCTTGCAACTGTTCCCCTAGCTTTGTTTGGTTTAGGTATTTTCAATCTCTCAGCTCATGCAGCTGATTTACCTGAGTTGAATGCAGCTTTTCTTGCTAACAATTTATGGCTTTTGATCGCTACTATCTTAGTGATCTTCATGAACGCTGGTTTCGCTATGGTTGAGGCAGGTATGTGCCGTTCTAAGAACGCTGTAAACATCCTTGCTAAAAACCTCTTTGTATTTGCTCTAGCTGTAACTTCTTATTGGTTTATCGGCTATTCATTAATGTACGGAGGAAGTGTTGCTGACGGATGGCTTTATTTTGGCGGCTTATTTTTTGATCCAACAGTTACCGCAGATATGGTAACTGATGCTGGATTAGTCCCAACTGTTGATTTCTTGTTCCAGTCTGCATTTGCAGGAACTGCGGCAACTATCGTTTCCGGTCTTGTTGCTGAAAGAGTTAAATTTGGAGAATTTGTTGTTTTTGCGATTGTATTAACTGCATTTATTTATCCAATTGCTGGAAGCTGGAAATGGAATGGCGGTTGGCTTGATTCTTTAGGTTTTGTTGATTTTGCTGGTTCTTCAATCGTTCACTCAGTTGGAGCATGGGCAGGTCTTGTAGGAGCTATGCTTCTTGGGCCAAGAATTGGCAAATACTCTGATGGAAAACCTCAGGCTATGCCAGGACATAATATGGCTATAGCTACTTTAGGTGCATTAGTTCTATGGATAGGTTGGTATGGATTTAATCCTGGATCTCAACTTGCTATGGATCAATGGGTTCCTTATGTTGCTGTAACAACTACTTTGGCAGCAGCAGCTGGAGCTATCGGAGCAACTGTTGTTTCAACATTAACTTCTGGTAAGCCTGATCTGACAATGATTATTAACGGAATCCTTGCTGGTTTGGTTAGTATCACTGCCGGTTGTGGTGATATGACTCTTGCTGGAGCCTGGTTCGCAGGACTAGTTGGAGGAATCATAGTTGTATTTTCTGTTGCAGCCCTTGATGCTGCTGAGATCGATGATCCTGTAGGCGCATTCTCTGTTCACGGAGTTTGTGGTGTATGGGGTACTGTAGTGATTGGCCTTTGGGGTACAGCTGTACAAGGAGATGGAGCAGGTATGGGATTGTTCAATGGTGGAGGTATTACTCTTCTACTAATTCAAGCTCTTGGTGCCGCAGCTTATGCTATCTGGACACTGGTTACCTGCTGGATTGCTTGGTCTGTAATTGGAGGATTATTTGGAGGAATCCGAGTATCTGAAGAGGAAGAGACTCAAGGCCTAGATATAGGAGAGCATGGAATGGAAGCATATCCTGACTTTGCATCTGCTAAATAATCTTCCTGATTATTGATTTTAGAAACCTGACTTATGTCAGGTTTTTTTTTTTTTCACAAATAAATGTTTAGAATGTTGTAATATCTAAAACATGGATACTCAAGCTTTTAGAAGATCACTTCATCATTCTGATAGATACAATAGAAGGGGTTTCGATTCTCCAACAAAAAGAGCAAAAGCGTTAGAAGAAGCTTACCAAAGTGATTTGATATCCTCAATAAGGGATAATGGTTTTACTTATACTAAAGGTAGACTAAAAATAAAATTAGCTAAAGCCTTTGGTTTTTGTTGGGGTGTAGAAAGAGCTGTAGCAATGGCTTATGAGACTAGAAGACATTACCCTAATGAAAATATTTGGATAACAAACGAAATAATTCATAATCCCTCAGTTAATGATCATTTAAGGAAAATGAATGTTAAATTTATTTCAGCCAAAAATGGAATTAAAGATTTTTCTTTAGTCTCGAATGGTGACGTTGTTATATTGCCTGCTTTTGGAGCTACTGTCCAAGAAATGAAACTACTTCATGAGAAGGGATGTCACATAATAGATACAACTTGCCCTTGGGTTTCTAAAGTTTGGCACACCGTTGAGAAACATAAAAAACATGTTTTTACATCTATCATTCATGGAAAGTTTAAGCATGAAGAAACACTCGCCACTAGCTCATTTGCAGGCAAATATCTAGTTGTACTGGATCTAGAAGAAGCAAATTACGTATCTGAATATATTCTTGGTAGAGGAAACAGAAATGAATTTATGAATAAATTTGCTAAAGCTTTTTCTAATGGATTTGATCCTGATAAAGATTTAGATAGAGTTGGAGTTGCTAACCAGACAACTATGCTTAAAAGTGAGACAGAGGAAATTGGAAAGGTTTTTGAAAAAACGATGTTAAAAAAATTTGGACCAGAAAACATCAATAGTCACTTTTTAGCTTTTAACACAATTTGTGATGCTACCGAAGAAAGACAAGATGCAATGTTTTCTTTGGTGGATGAGGAACTTGACATTCTTGTTGTTATTGGAGGTTTCAATTCATCTAATACCACTCATTTACAGGAAATAGCAATTACTAAGAATATTTCTTCTTTTCACATAGATACGCCTGAGAGGATATCAGTTGAACAAAACTCTATATTGCATAAGCCACTAGGCTCAGATTTAGAAATTAAAAATAATTTTTTACCTAGTGGAAATATTAATGTTGGAATTACCTCTGGTGCATCAACTCCTGACAAAGTTGTTGCTGATGTGATTGAAAAGTTAATTGAAATTGCTTCCTAAATTTGGATTAGCATTGAAAACTTTGCTTAGTTTTTATAATTTATTACTCAGTTATTTCCTAAAGATCTTCTTATTTACTAGAATAATGGAAAATTTATGAAGTATGGAAGACAAAACACAGGCCAATGAGGTTCAAACAGCCAGTATGAATAGAACTAAAGCTCCCCAAAAAGTTGAAGTTGTTGTTGCTAATTCATCTTCAGGGTCAGAAGTAAATATCCTTGGAGAATTATCAATTTTTGTTTTAAGAATTGGTTTTTGTGCTTTGATGATTCATCATGGACTAGAGAAACTTCAGGATCCACAGGGTTTTGCAGAATTTGTAGTTGGTAAGTACTTCCCATTTTTGCCAGGTGATCCTGTTATTTGGACGTTTGGAGCAGCTATCACTCAACTAGTTTGTCCATTGGGATTGGCTTTAGGGATTTTTGCTAGGCTTTCTTCTCTAGGACTATTTTCTACGATGGCATTTGCTGTTTATTTTCATATCTTAGATACTGGATTAGAAGGCTTTCCTCTTGCAGTAGTTGAGGGTCACAATTATGCTTTCGAATTGTCTTTTATATATGGAGCTATTTCTCTTTATTTTCTATGTGCAGGCCCAGGGAGACTCTCTTTATTTAGAAAGACTAACAAGATTACATATTATCCAAAATCAAATTAACCTAATGCAAAAAATGTCTTTTTTGAGTAAAGACCATCGATATCCCTTTTGAATTACACATATCAATACTTTCTTGGTCCCTCAAACTACCTCCAGGCTGAACTATTGCTTTTATTCCATACTCATTTGCAAGTTCTACAGTATCAGCAAATGGAAAAAAACCATCGCTTGCCAAAACAGCTTCTGAAGATGATTCTTCCGCTGCTTTTAATGCAATTTTTGCCGCTCCAACTCTATTCATTTGTCCAGCTCCAATTCCAATAGTTTTTTGGTCTTTTGCAATTACAATTGCATTTGATTTTACGTGTTTACAAATATTCCACGCAAAATTTAGATCTAAAATCATCTCATTACTGGGATTCTTTTTAGTTACTGAAATCCAATTTTCAGTTTTTTCTTCACTATCGTCAGTATCTTGAACTAGTAATCCTCCCATTATTGATTTAGTAGAATTTTGACTCTTTTTTGGAAGTTGATCTTTTGAAAACTTTAAAATTCTTAAATTCTTTTTAACTTTTAAAATTTCTAAAGCTTCCTCATCAAAAGATGGAGCGACGACACACTCTAAGAAAATATCTTTGAGGTGAATTGCGGTCTCACTATCAACATTTGAATTAAAAGCAACTATTCCTCCAAATGCACTAACAGAGTCGCATTCCAAAGCATTCAAAAATGCTTTAGAAGCTGAACTACTTATAGAAGCACCACAAGGATTATTATGTTTTAAGATGACAGAGGCAAACATTTCGGTTTTAAGTTCATCTTTTTCTGTGTAGCCAAATTCTAAAACTGTTGAAAGTGCCGACTCTAGATCTAATAGATTGTTATAACTTAAGTCTTTTCCCTGTAATTGTTCTGCTGAGTTCCATCCAATATTAGGTAAACCATACCAGAAAGCTTTTTGATGAGGATTCTCCCCATATCTTAAGGTTTTTATTAGTGGATAAGATTCAATATATTTGGAAGATTGTAAATCTCTTTCTTTTCTTATCCAATTAGATATTGCAGTGTCATAGTCTGCTGTATGTTGAAAAGCTTCAAGGGCTAATTTTGCTTTATATGAGTCTTTCAATTCACCTTTTTTACTTTCTTCAAGAAAATTTTGATACTGACTAGGATCAACTAAAACGGAAACATCTTTATGATTTTTAGCTGCAGAACGAATCATAGATGGTCCTCCGATATCGATATTTTCAATAGCATCTTCCCATTTAGCCCCATTATCTACAGTTTTTTTAAAAGGATATAAATTTACAACTACTAAGTCAATTAAATCAAGATTATTAGCTTCTATATCTTTTTTATGTTCTTCATCAGTTCTTTTAGCTAATATTCCCCCGTGTATTTTTGGATGTAAAGTTTTAACTCTTCCTCCAAGAATTTCTGGAGAATTAGTAAAATCAGCAACTTTAATAACTGGAATTTTTGCCTCTATGAGATGTTTAGCAGTTCCTCCGCTTGATAGAATTTTATAATTAAATTGCTCTACCAATTCCTTGCAAAATGGGATTATATTTTTTTTATCAGAGACACTTATTAAAGCTAATGGAGACATTATGGGAAAGTTGACTTACTTAAGAATATAAACATGAAATATGCTATCAATCATGAATTTGTCTCGATTAGCTCTCAAACTGCAACTCATAGAATTATTTTGATGCATGGTTGGGGAGCTGATTCAGATGATCTTTTAACATTTGGAAAGGAGATGACTGACAAAATAAATCTTGATTTTGAAGTAATTTCTTTGAGGGCTCCTGGATTACACCCAAGCGGTCAAGGAAGACAGTGGTATGGATTATACCCACATGATTGGAATGGAGCTGAGGTTGAAGTAAATAAACTTTTAGTTACATTAAAAAAATTTGATACTGATCAGATTCCACTAAGAAAAACAATTTTGTTGGGGTTCTCTCAGGGGGCGGCAATGGCAATTGATGCGGGATTTAAATTGCATTTTGGATTAATTGTTGCTTGTAGTGGTTATCCTCACCCCAACTGGTCCCCGGGAGAAAAATTCTCGCCATTAATTATTAGTCATGGTTTATTTGATGACATTGTGCCAATAGATGCTTCTAGGATTATTTATGAAAAGGTAAAGAGTAAGTCTTCTAAATTTTGTGAATTATTAGAATTCGATGGATTTCATCAAATTGATTCAAATTTAATTAAATTTATAAGTTTAAATATAAGTAATATTTTTTAAACAAAAGCATATTCATATTCTTCAATCTCTTCCCAATCATCTGCAGTTAGTTCTAAACCTTCAAATATTTTTTCTTCACCAATTCCTTCAACTACAACTTTTAGTGATGGAAATAGAAAATGATTTTCTTCAGCATATTGGGCGCTAAATAACCCTTTTTCACCCCAAAAAAATCTATCGGTGGTGTGTTCATTTCTTCTGACATTGAAAACTGAAGGTGCAGAGAGACCATTTTCAGCTATGAATCTTCTTGCAGCTGTAACTGGTTTATGTTTGCCAGTTTCGATATGATAAATAGGTACATGTGCCATTACTCTTTGGCCAGCCAATCTTCTTCTGCTGATTCTTTTTCTTTTTTTTGACATTGATTGGTACTCCTGAAATTATTAATGAGATTAGTCTTATTTATTTTTACTAATCTTATATATGTGATTTTAAATTCACTTCAAATTACATAGAGGACCCATCAACCCCTGATGTAGCTTAAAATATGATTAAATATTCATATTTAAGGCTGGCTAAAGTCAGACCTCTTTATATATCTTAATACTTTTTTCATATTTTACAAGCCTTTTTTCAAGTTTTTTTTAAAAAATTTCTCAAAATTTCATTAATTATGAATCTTTCAAAAAAATTTGAAAACTTAATTTTAAAGCAGCTAGAAAGTTTTGGTTGCTCAATGGGCGTGACTAATTTAGTTATGTATCTTGCTTCAGCTAAGCAAGGAACTAAAGCATCTTTTGAAATGATCGGTCAATGGCCACAAATTGATAGGCTACTTACTTCAATAGAAGAGGATCCTTCACTTAAGGTTTCATCGCCTAATAGAAGATGGTACCCGCTACAAGAAAACGATATTCTCCTTGGTGTCCTTAGGGTAGAAACTGATTTGAAAGGGGGGAATTGGCCAGTATTACTCGATTCTAGATTAAAAGCACTTTCAATATCTTTAGCTAAATGCGTCTCTATAGAATTAGAACGTCAAAATAAAAATGAAGAAATCAATTATTTAAAAAATCAGGTCAATGTCATAATTCATCAATTAAGGAATCCATTAGCTGCTATTAGGACTTATGCAAAATTATTAATAAAAAGACTTGGTTCAGATGATGATTCTATTGAAATAGTCGAACGCATGATAATAGAGCAAAAACAAATTAATCAATATATGGATTCTTTTGAGCAATTAAATTCACCTATTCAAATTCCTCTTGGAATTGGAGAGGAAAGATTATTATTACCACCAAATTTAGATAATAAAAAGGTAATAACTGTTCAGAGTTTATTGAGGCCAATATTAGAAAGGGGTAAAGCTAATTCGGACTTAGAGAATAGAGATTGGACGGAACCTTCTTTTTGGCCAGATTGGACTATTTCGCCATTAAAGGCAAAATATGCTGTGATTGCTGAAATTGTGGCCAATTTATTAGAAAATGCGTTTAAATATGCTCAAAAAGATGCCGAAATTGGACTCGCAATTACGAGTAATGGACTTTGTATATTTGATGATGGTAAAAAAATAACCAAAAATGAAAAGGAGAAAATTTTTGAAAAAGGTTTTAGAGGATCTGCTGCTAAAAAGAAGGATGGAACTGGTGTGGGACTTTTTTTGGCGAGGAAATTAGCAAAACAAATTGGAGGAGATTTGAGATTGCTGGAAAATAACTCGATTGATAATACTGAGAAATCAAAAAATCTTAAGAAGAAAAATATTTTCTATTTAGAACTTCCTATAAAAGAATTGCATGCATAAACAACATTGCAGTTTCAACTAGTACAACACTTGCACCGCAGGCATCTCCATTGAAGCCTCCAATTTTATTACCCAGTATGTTTGGGATAAAATAGCTTAGAAAAATACCAATTAAAATAAGAATTAAAAATTTAATTAGTATTGCTTGGGATGTAATTGAAACAAATTGGTATGCAACGAAAATTGAAAGAAAAATAATGGAGATCAAAGATTCTTTTTTAAATCCATTCCAAAACTTTTTGTGACTAATAGATTTTTTCTTATAACTCATATATTTAAACTTTTCTATAAAAAATAAATTTGAAAATCTTCCCCAAAATAAGCATATAGGTAAAACAAAAATTATTAGGTTTTGAATTTTCAATATGCAAGCAATTTGAATTAAAGTTATAAAAACTAAAGCTTGAACGCCAAAGGAACCAACATTACTGTCTTTCATGGCTTTTAAACGTCTCTTTTTACCTGCAAAAATACCATCGAAAGTATCCATTAAACCATCGAGATGTAGACCACCAGTAATTAAATATCCTGAAGCCAAACAAATTAATGCGGATGCATAAATTGACCAAGAGTTTGCTCTTAAAAAAAGAAAAACATAACTTTGTATTGTTCCAATAAAAAATCCTAAAGGCGGCGCAAATTGTGCAATATTTTTAAATTCGGGATTAATTAAAGGTATCTTTGGAAATGTCGTATAGAAAATCCAAGAGCCTGCTAAATTTTTTATTAAATATTTTTTGATGAGATAAAAATAGATTCAATATTAAATAATAGGTTAGATTAATGAAAAAGGACCAAAAAATTTCATAAATTATCGTGTTTGAATTTGAAATTACATCGAATTGCAGTAATACAGGGGCAAGAACTGGTATTTTTCATACACCAAATGGTGAGGTAAATACACCAAAATTCATGCCTGTGGGTACTTTGGCAACGGTTAAGGGAATTTCGTCCAAACAGTTGAACTCTACAGGATCAGAAATGATTCTTTCAAATACCTTTCATCTTCATTTACAACCTGGAGAAAAATTAGTTAAAGAATCTGGCGGAATACATAAGTTCATGAATTGGCCTAAGCCTATTCTTACTGATTCAGGAGGATATCAAGTTTTTAGTTTGGCTAAATTAAACAATATTTCTGATAAAGGAGTGGAATTTAAAAATCCAAGAGATGGTAGTCATGTATTTTTATCACCTGAAAAAGTAATACAGATTCAAATGGATCTAGGATCGGATGTTGCGATGGCTTTTGATCATTGTCCTCCTCATACAGCTAACGAAAATGATATTGAGGACTCTTTACAAAGAACTCATTCATGGTTACAAAAATGTGTCGAAACTCATCAGAAATCTAATCAAGCATTATTCGGTATTGTTCAAGGTGGTAAGTATCCGAGATGGAGAGAATATAGCGCAAAATATACAAGTTCTTTTGATCTGCCTGGAATAGCAGTGGGAGGTGTAAGTGTTGGCGAGGCAGTCGAAGAAATACATAGTGTAATTAATTACGTCCCGAAATTCTTACCAATAAATAAACCAAGATATTTAATGGGAATTGGCTCTTTAAGAGAAATTTCTCTAGCAGTTGCAAATGGATTCGATATATTTGACTGTGTTTTGCCTACAAGACTAGGAAGACATGGGACTGCATTTTTTAATGATGAAAGATTGAATTTGCGAAATGCTCGATTTAAAAATGACTTTTCTCCAATTGACAAAACTTGTAAATGCGAGACATGTGAATCCTATTCTCGAGCATATTTGCATCATCTAATTAGAAATGATGAAATATTAGGCCTAACCCTCATAAGTTTGCATAATATTGCTCACTTAATAAGATTTACTAATGCAATTTCTACTGCAATTAGAGATAATTGTTTTACAAATGATTTCGCTCCTTGGAAAACATCCTCTATTGCTCACTATACGTGGTAACGTCTTATCATAATTAATTAAATTATCAAAAAAGGTGCTCATTCTATTTAATACATTTGCTGAATTGCCTGAGGCTTACAAGGCTTTTGCTCCAACAGTTGATGTTCTTCCACTCATTCCTTTATTTTTCTTTTTATTGGTATTTGTTTGGCAAGCTGCAGTTGGATTTAAATAAAATTCTTTTAGTTTAGATTGTTTGTATTAGAAGGGATTTTCAAGTAAAATCGCATCTCCAGAATTATCTACAGCACTCTCTATAAAATCAGCAATTTTTAATGCTCTTGAGGCTTGCTCACCATCTACCTCAGGTGTTTCTTTTCCCTGAACGCATTTAAGAAAATGCTCTAGTTCTGCATAAAGAGGTTCAATGGAGGTTGTGTTAACTTCTTCGACATATCCATCATTTCTATAAACTAATTCTCCGTGCTCTGCAGTGTATGATTCATGAGACTTTCGATGGATTTGTAAAGAGTGATTTAAGAAATCAGTTTCTACTAGGCCATTTTGGCAGTGCGCACTTAAATTTCTAATTTTTTTGTGACTCATTTTGCTTGCAGTTAGGCTTGCAATAACATTATTTTTAAAAACTAAAGTAGCATTTACATAATCTATTAATCCTTCGCTATTTCTTCCTCCAACTGCTGCTAATTTTTGTATTTTTGAGTTTACAAGCTCCAAAATCAGATCAATGTCATGAATCATTAAATCCATTACTACAGATACATCATTTGCTCTGTCTGCATGAGGACTGTGCCTCCTTGCTTCTAAAACAACAATTTCTTCGTTATTTACTATTTTATTTAATTCTCTAAAAGCAGGATTAAATCTTTCAATATGCCCAACTTGTAATAGACAGTTGCTTGCATTAGCCGCCTCTACTAAAGATTTTGCTTCCAATTCGTTAGCTGCAATTGGTTTTTCAATGAGAACGTTAGCACCTCCCTTCAGACAATCTAGTCCTACTTTGTGATGGAGAAGTGTTGGGACAGCAATACAGATAGCATCAACTTTTGGAATTAAGTCTTCATAATTTTTGAACCATTCACATTGAAATTGGTCAATAGCTAATTTACCTCTCTCTTCATTTGGATCTGCGACTCCAATGAGATTTGCATCTTTGAGTAAACTTAGTACTCGAGCATGATGCCAGCCCATATTTCCTATACCTATGACTCCAACCTTTACGGGTGATGAGGTTGGTTGCATAATTTCAAATCCATATATTTATTATCATTATCCTCTATGGGGAGTCACATTTAGCTTTTGGGAAGAATTATTTTAACACGATCAATTTTTGGACCTGACATAGAAATAACTTCAAATTTAATGTTACTAAAATCTAAAACGTCGCCAATTTTTGGAACCATTTGAAATTTTTCTAACATAAATCCAGCAAGGGTATGATAATCAGTACCTTCTGGAATAGAACATCCTAACTTTTTATTGATTTCAATAATTTCTGATTTTCCGGCTATTGACCATTTTTTAGAGAAATTATCTAACATTCTCATATCTGAATAAATCCTATTATTGAGCATTTCCTCTCCAACTATTTCGCCATTTAGATCAGCTGCAGTTATAAGTCCCTCTGTTCCACCATGTTCATCCACTACTAGTAAAAACGGATTATAGTCTCTAACTATTGGAAATATTTCTGCTAGTGAACATGTTTCTATTATTTTTGTTACAGGTAAAAGGAATGGCTCTAATAATGTATTGGCTTCCATTTCACCTTTTGATATTGGCTTAGCTAGATAACGCAAATCTAATACACCTAATACATCATCTAAAGACTCACCAATCACAAAGAAGCGAGCATGTCGAGTTTTATCTACTTGTTTCATAAGTTCTGAAAAGGTTATATTTTTTGGCAAAGTTACCATTTCAGATCTTGGAATCATAACTTCTTTAACCTGTGTATCTTTTAAAGCAAAAACTCCTTCAAGAATATTCTTCTCATCTGGTTTTAAACCTGTTACGTTATCTGTTTCTATAAGTGTTTCTAATTCTCCAGCAGATAAACCCGAATTTAAAGAATCCCATTTGTTGTTTAAATTGAACAAGCCTAAACAGGCGCTAGCAAAGAATTCTATTGTTTTCACTATAGGATTCATAGCTTTTCTTACGGCATCGAATATTGTGGTTAACTTCAATGCAGCAGATTCTGGATTGTTAATTACTAAAGCTTTTGGAATTAGTCCAGAAACAAGAGTAACAATTAAAACAACAAATAAAAATAATAGAAGATCATAAAATCTATTTAATAAAATATTGCTTTTCCAATAATCATTAGCCAGGTTATTGCTGAGCCATCCAATTGCAATTAATGAAATTGTTACTCCAAATTGAGAAGCAATTAATGAAGATCTAAAGCGTTTTTGAATTTTTAAAATTGAAAATGCTCCTTTCTTTTTTTCTTCTATTAATCTTAAAACTTTACTTGGCCTTATTAATAAAAATGAGAGTTCACTCGCTGCAAAAAAAGCTGGTAAAAATAAAAGAAATAAAAGTAGAGTTATTTTCATTCAATGACAAATGAATAATGGGGGTGGCGAGGATCGAACTCGCCTTAGCCAAATTATGAGTTTGGTGCATTCACCAGATTGCTACACCCCCAAGGGTATTTATGTAATTTTAATTACATTGAATTTCAATATACAATATAAAAATGATATTTCAAAAAACACCTCATTAGGAAGTTTTTGTGAGATTTCTTTTTTTTCTTCTAATCTTTAAATATAAATTTAACTTTTACTAATGGGCAAATTTTCGGATAAGTATTATTTAAATAAAGCAAAATTGTTAAAACAATTAATTGAAAAATCTTACAAGAAAGGAAACTTTACTTTATCTTCAGGAAAAAAAAGTAGTCATTACTTAAACTGTAAACCAGTATCATTAAATGGCGAAGGCTTAAACTTAATAAGTGATTTATTTTTAGAGTTAAAGGACTCAAGGTCAAAAGCTGTAGCAGGATTGACATTAGGTGCAGACCCTATAGTAAGTGGATTAATTGTCAAAGCAGCCTTGCATGGCCAAGATCTTGATGGTTTAATAATTCGTAAAGAAATCAAAAAATACGGTACTAAAGCTGGAATAGAGGGCCCTACATTAGAAGAAGGAACTTTGGTAACTGTCTTAGAGGATGTCGTTACAACTGCCGGTTCAGTTATAAAAGCTATAAAAAAGTTACGCGAAAATAATTATATAGTTGAGGAGGTTTTGTCTATAGTTGATAGGCAAGAAGGAGGATTAGAAGCCCTTGAAGATGAAAATGTAAAATTAAAGAGTCTTTTTACAATAAAAGACTTTTTATAGTTATTTCAAAATGAAAGATAATAAAAAAAAGTTTTGGCTTGAAAAATTTGATTGTTTTTCTGTTACGGGAAAAGATGCCAGAAAATTTTTGAATGGAATTACAACTGGTAATATTCTTAATTCAGAAAATAAAGTTATCAAAACTTGTTGGTTAACTCCTAATGGAGTTCTAAGGTCATTAATTGAAATTAATTTTTTAGAAAGAAACTTAGAAGTAATTATTTTGGCGGGTAACACTAATGAAATAATTGATTACTTTAATCAAATTATTTTCCCAGCGGACGATGTACTTCTAAGTGAACCTTTCTTGATAAATAGAATTCAGGAAATTGATGAATTTAGTTCATGGAGAACTTACCAGCCTATTTTCTTCAAAACAGAAGATAAAAAATTTGAAATACATAAAAATAAATTAAATTTACTAAATCCCAATGATTTAAAACTTTGGAAGATTAATCAGGCAATTCCCTCATTAAAAATGGAAATAAACGGAAAAAATAATCCTCTTGAGCTTGGATTACAAGATCTCATAGATTTTAATAAAGGTTGTTATTTAGGACAAGAAACAATGTCAAAAATAAAAAATGTTTCTTCTTTAAAACAAGAAATAAGAATTTGGAAATCATTTGAATCTAATTTAAATTTAGACCTTGAAGATAAAAATTTATATGTAAACTCTACCAAGGATATTTCTGTAGGAAAAATCACTAGTTTTTTTAAATCAGATTCTCAAATAATAGGTTTAGCAATGTTAAAAAGAAAATATTTAGAGGAAGGAAGTTATTTCTTTTCAGAAATTTTTGGAAAAATTATTATAAATAAATCTGTAGGATCAATTTTTCTTTAATTGATTTTTGATTAAATATTCTGCAATTTTTAAGGTAGCCAAACAATCATCTTTGTTATATTGGATAATTTTTTTTAAAAATATTTCGTTTTCTGTAATTTGATATTGAATCCACCAATAGAGGGCTTTCGAGCCACTTACATTTTTCTGCATCCATTGAAATCCAAGCCAATTAGAAACAGTTTTTAAGCCATAGTTTTTTAGAGGTAATATCCAAGACTTTCGAATTAAGCAGTGTAAGTCTACAAATCTTGAAGCAAGTGAATCAATTTCTTCAAAACTAAAATTTAGGTTTTTAGCAATATTAATTATTGCTATCTTTTCAGTTTCTCCGTAATGTAAAACTGGCCATTCATTATGTGAAAAAAGTATTTCAATGATTTTCCTGTAAGATTCTTCTTTATTATTTTTGAGATTTAGAATTGGCTTATAAATAAGATCTTCTTTTTTTGTAAACAAATTATTTATTTTTAAAAAACCATATAAAAAGTCATGCCTTTCATCTGGATTTGACTCTATATCAAATACATAAAATCCCGAATATGTTTTTTCTAGTAGATCGTTAGTATCATTTTTATTGGAAATGCGATATGGTTTCCCAGATATATAAGCTTGTGCTTGTTTTATAAATACGGACGCTTTTTCATACTTTTGATCGTTGAATTTAGTTAATTTATCTCCAAGTTGTTTTTTGCTGTACGTAGCTAATGTTTTGGTATCAGATATACCATTTGTTATGAGTAATGTGGCCGTTTTGGATCCTATTCCATCTATATCTGTTAAATATCCATTTTCTTTTGCTTCTTTATCACAAAATTTTTGCCATGAACAAATAGTACATTTTTTTCTATCTTGAGTTATTTCTGGCATAAAGCCCTCCAAGCATTCATTCAAACTTAATAAAACATCTAAAACTTTTTTTCTTAATTTTTTATTTAAATAAATTTCTTCAATATTAACTTTTTCATTAAGACTTGAAATTACTAATCCTTTCTCAATTTTAGATTCTTGAAAAGATTCCAACAGCATAGAACTAAAAGCTAAGTCGAATAAATGTTCTTTAGTGGTTTTGTGGCCTAACTTATAAACAGCAGGTAAATATTTATATTGTCCCCATTTACTTTTACCTTTAGTCTTAACAAGTAATTGTGGACGTATCTCTGCGTTAATATTTTTGGAAAGATCCCCTTTGATTTTCAATCCAATTACACCTTGATACCCATTTTCACAAGCTTTTAATCCTGTATATATTTCTCTATTACAAAATTCAGAGAAAATTTGAAACTGATTTATTTTATCTATAGCTCTATGGGGAGACCAAACTTCATAAGATTTTTTACCCTTAAAATCTAGCCATGCTTTTCTTTTGCATCTTGTAAAACTTTTTAAATGAAGAGAATTCAAATTATTTTTTAAGGGCTGTTTTAAAATTTACTCATATAAATTACTATAGATAATTAAAAGAAATCAAGGAAATTTTAAATTTGACACCTGATAAATTGCATAAGATAAAATTTGGAACTGATGGGTGGAGAGGAATTATTGGATTTGATTTTAATTTATCTAATCTTTCAAGAGTTGTTGTTGCTGCATGCCAGGAGTTGCATTATCAATACTATAAAAAAGTTAATTCAAAGAAAATTATTATTGGATATGATCGTAGATTTATGGCTTGTGAATTTGCCAAGCAAATAGTGCCTTTTGTAAGAGGATGTGGTTTCGAACCGATCTTATCTAATAGCTTTGTTACAACACCTTCTTGTAGTTTCTATGCCAAAGAAATCGGTTGTCTTGGCGCGTTAGTAATTACAGCAAGTCATAATCCATATAATTGGCTAGGTCTGAAAATAAAGAGCTTTAATGGATGTTCTGTTGACGAATCTTTTACAAGTGAAATTGAAAAAAGATTAATACTTGGAAATTCAATTGAAAAAAAAGATGGTGTTAATCAATTGGTAGATATCAAGAAATTTCATTTAGATAGAATTAAATCCCTTTTTGATATTGAATTTATTTCCAAAAGATTGAAAAAAATGAAATTGAGAATATTTGTAGATTCTATGCATGGTTCAGCTGCAAATTGTATGACTGAGATTTTTGCTTCTAATGATTTAAAAATTATTTCAGAAATCAGGAAAGATGCTGATCCTTTTTTTGGAGGAAAACCTCCTGAACCTCTTTTAAATTATGTAGATGATTTAAATAAGCTACTAATGAAAAAATCAACAAATGAACTGAAAACTCTAGGAATTATATTTGATGGAGATGGTGATAGGATTGCGGCAATTGATGAAAAAGGAAGATACTCTAGTACTCAAGATTTATTTCCATATTTTATTAGCTATTTGGGAGAAATTAAAAATAATTCTTATCCAGTTTTAAAGACTGTTAGTGGTTCAGATATTATTAAAAATATATCAGAGAGTCAAAATAGAGATGTTTTTGAACTTCCAGTTGGCTTTAAATATATTGCTGAAAAAATGATAAAAGAGAAAATATTTATTGGAGGAGAGGAATCTGGAGGAGTTGGTTTTGGTGACTTTATGCCTGAAAGAGATGCTCTATATGCAGCGATGGTTTTATTAAATGGAATTGCTGAAAAATCTCAATATTTATATGAAACCTTAGATGAAATTCAAAAGAATTTTGGGCCAAGTTTTTATAAAAGAATTGATATTAAATTTCCGAATCAGTCTGAAAAAAATAACGTAAAAGAATTTATCTTAGATAATATTCCTGAGAATATTAATAATCACAAGTTGAAAAGTATCTCAAAAATTGATGGAATAAAGTTGAGAATTGATAAAAATTTTTGGCTTCTTTTTAGGTTTTCAGGAACGGAACCTCTTTTAAGGTTATATTGTGAAGCACCAAAAGAATCTTATTTAGAAGAGTTATTAGAGTGGGGTCAAGTATTTATAAATTTGGCAGGAAAATAAGGATGAAAAATTTATATTTAGCGAGTAAGAATAAAGGTAAAATTGAAGAATATAAGAAATTACTTGCTGGAGTTAATTGTAAATTATTACTCCAGCCAGAATCATTAGAAGTTATAGAGGATGGAATGACATTTAGAGATAATGCAATTAAAAAAGCGAGTGAAGTTTCAAGAAAAACAAATAATTTCTCAATAGCAGATGATTCAGGAATTTGTATTGAAGCACTAGATGGTAAGCCTGGCATTTACTCCTCTAGATATGCAGAAAATGATCAGAAGAGAATTGAACGAATTTTAAAAGAACTTGATGGAGTTCAAAATAGAAGTGCTTTCTTTATTGCGAATATTTGTGTTTGTTCTCCAACTGGTGAAGTGATTATTGAATCTGAGGCCAAATGTCATGGCAATATTATTTTAAACCCCAGAGGGGAAGGTGGTTTTGGCTATGACCCAATTTTTGAGGAGAGTTCTACCAGATTAACTTTCGCAGAAATGAATAATGATATTAAAGACTCTTTTAGTCATAGAGGTAAAGCATTAAAAAAAATTATTCCAGATTTAATTGAAATTTTTTCTTAAATTCAATTAACCCAAGATCCATGAAGGCCATGAGGAATTGAAATGGGTAATTCATAAACAGCTAATTCTTTTAAGTCTTCTGCATCTAATATCACTAAGTCGCTTCCTCTCCTTTCTCCGTTCCATAAAAGTATAAATAAAAAACCATCATCTTCTTTTGAAGAGTTTTTTGATGGGACCATAATTGGTTCACTTACGAATCCACTTGGACCTGCGGACCAAGAAATCTCTTCCTTAGAAGTTAAATTTATTTTTTTTATTGCTTGAAGTGGTGCGTTGCCTAGCTTTTGAGATGTGCTTGCCATCCAACTAAAAGCAGCTTTTAATCCTAAGTTTTTAGGATTAACAACAGCAAATTCACAACATTGTTGACTTAAAGTTTCAAGTTTACTTGTTTTTTTCTTGAGATCGATAATTGATCTTTTTAGTTTTCCTTCTGGATATTTCTCAAAGTCAATATCCCTAAAATTTTCGTCTGGACCAACTGATGGGAAATCATCATAAAAAATACTATCTAATACGATTTTAGAATCTTTTTCAAATGCATTTACATGATGAAAAACGAATCCTTCTGGAGCATCTATTGTTAACGGTGGCTGACCTCTAAATAATCCACTTTCTCTGGGGATGATAAAAAACTTTGCCTTTTTATTTGGGTTTGACTTAAGACATTGTGCTGCTCCTCTTTGACCCATTACAAATGGAAGAGGATTGAAATCAATAGCATTCTGTAAGAATATTGCCCAATTAGTTGTAATTGCGAAATCATGAAGGAATGCAAAGCCATTAAAGGTATCTTTTCTGTCGAAAATGAGCTCTCCTGAATTTGTACCAGCATTATTAAATTCCATTAATCTAATGGTACTTTTTGGACCGGTTTGTACTCCAAAAGTGACTAAAAGTTCTGAAGATGCATTCGAGTTTAGGTCTGTTTTGGGATGAGCACTGAATGCTTCATTAGGCTTGAGTACCCCCTTTAATGTTGTTAAACCTATAGTCTCAAGACTATCAGGATCCAGTGCATGTGGGCCAGCTGCTTCCCATAATGCGAGAATTTCATCTCCTAATTTAACGACATGAGTATTAGCAATATTCTTAAACTTTAGATCTAATGCATTATTTAAAATTCCCCCACTTTTTTGAGTTCCAAAAACACCTCTATAAATAAATTGATTTATTTTCTCTTCTTCTAAATAGCCTTTAGTTTTAACAAATCTATTTGTTAAGAATGGCTGACCATTTTCGAATTTTATAGATGTGATCATACCATCACCATCAAAAGGGTGATGAACCCATTTCCCTCCTCTCTCTAAAATCCCTGGTCCATTTCTTAATAATGTTCCATTTAAACTTTTAATATTCTTACCTTTGCTAATTATTAGAGGTTTTTTTGTTAACTCTTTTTTTACATTTTGATATGCACTGGACCAATCTTCTTTATTAAAGCTTTTTATTTTATCTTTTTTTTTATCTTGTAAATTAGTCACAATAAAGCAATATGTTTTTCTATTTTCGCCAAAAATCAACTGAATTGTGGCTGTTTCGAAAAAATTCCTATTTTATTGATTTTCTAGCATTCCTTTACTGCTTGGAATTGAATCAGATCTTCTTAGATCTATTTCGGTAGCCATTCTCATTGCTCGTGAAAAAGCTTTAAAGCAAGCCTCAACTATATGATGTGAATTACTACCTCTTATTTGATTAATATGTAGAGTAATACCACTGTTATTTACAAAGGCAATAAAAAACTCTTTTACTAGTTCAGTATCATAATTGCCAATTCTAGGCGCTTTTAATTGAAGATCATAAGATAGATGTGGTCTGCCAGAACAGTCTAAAGTCACTTGAACTAATGCTTCATCTAATGGGGCAAAGAAATGTCCAAATCTACTAATTCCTTTTCTTTCTCCCAAGGCTTTTGAAAATGCTTTGCCTAACGCGATTCCTACATCTTCATTTGTATGATGATCATCAATATGGGTATCTCCAATTGCTTTTATTTTTAAATCGAATAAACCATGGCTGGAAATTTGATTAAGCATATGATCTAAGAATGGTATCCCGGTTTCAATCTCAGAAATCCCATTCCCATCTATGTTTATAAATACAGAAATATCTGTTTCATTCGTTTTTCTTTTTATTTCAGATTGCCTTAGAGATGACATTTTTATGCAAAAAATTGAGTTTACATTCCATTAATGCAGTAACCCGCATCAACATAAATTGTTTGGCCTGAAATGCCGCTAGAGAGATCACTCAATAAAAAAGCAGCAGTATTACCTACTTCCGTTTGAGTGACTGTTCTGCGTAAAGGAGCCTTTTCTTCAACATTGTGAATCATATCTAAAATGCCACCTATAGCAGAACTAGCAAGGGTTCTTATAGGTCCAGCACTTATTGCATTAACTCTGACTTGTTTTTCGGGACCAAGTTCTGCAGAAAGATATCTTACTGAAGCTTCTAAAGCAGCTTTTGCAACTCCCATCACGTTGTAGTTAGGAATTGCCCTCTCTGATCCTAAATAAGTTAATGAGACAACGCCAGCACCATCACTAAAAAGTGGTTTTGCTGCTTTACATAAAGGTGCTAGTGAATACGCACTTATATTAAGAGCCCTATCAAAACCCTCTGAAGTGGTAGCACTATAATCTCCAATCAATTCGTCGCGTCCTGCAAATGCTAGGCAGTGAACTAATCCGTCAATTTGCCCCCAATTGTTTTTTATATTTTTAAAGATTTCTTCAATTTGAACTGGATTTTGAACATCAAGAGGCAAAAATAACGACGGGTTTAACGGTTCAGTTAGTTCTCTAACTTTAGATTCGAATCTTCCCTTATCATCAGGCAAATATGTGATTCCAAGTTCTGCACCAGCTTTTGACAGTTGTTGAGCAATCCCCCATGCTATTGAACGATTATTGGCAATTCCTGTGACAAGAATTTTTTTGCCAGTTAGATTAAGAAGCATTTTGTTTATTATTTCTATTATTCTCCTATATAAAAGTACCTATCTTTAAGGATTACTTCAAAATATACAATAATTTTCAAATATTAAAGAATTTTTAACTTGAACATGGTCAGAACAAATTCTATGGTTTTGGAATTAGGTTTTCAATTACCTAATTTCCAAATGTTAAATGCTAATTCTTCAAAAAATGAATATTTTAAATCTCATAATCTAGATAATCGGCATTTACTTTTGATGTTTATTTGTGCCCATTGCCCATTTGTTAAATATATTGAGAATCAAATTTTCACCTTAAGTAAAGAGATTGAAAATACTGTTCAAACAGTTGCAATATCTAGTAATGATATTGTCACTCATCCTTCAGATTCTCCTAAAAATTTGAGATTACAAGCACAATCACAGGGATGGAGTTTTCCTTATCTATATGATAAAAATCAAAATTTTGCTAAGGAATTAAAAGCGGCTTGCACCCCAGATTTTTATCTTTTTTCAAATGAAGGGGATGGTGACTTTTTATTGTTTTATCATGGCCAATTAGACGATAGTAGACCAGGTAATAATATCCCTCTTTCTGGAAAAGATTTGCGCTCTGCTGTAAAAGATTTGAATCAAGATAATTCTTATCCTTCAAATCAGATACCTTCTTTAGGTTGCAATATTAAGTGGACTCCAGGTAAAGAACCAAGTTGGTTTAAATGAATTAAAATTTTTTTTTACCCATAGAAATATGGTTTAGGGTTAATATATTCACTATGCAGATACCTCCATTTACTTTAAATAGGCAGTACCAAGAAATTGGCTCAGAAATTGAGAGTGAGGTTTCTAAAGTTTTAAAAGGGGGTCAGTATATTGGAGGACAAGAAATTGCCAAATTTGAGGAGAGTTTTTCTAATCTGATTGGTGTTGAAAATACTATTGGATGTAATAGTGGAACTGATGCTTTAGTACTAGCTTTGCGCGCATTAGATATTGGTGTGGGTGATGAAGTAATTACCTCATCTTTTAGCTTTTTTGCGACTGCAGAGGCTATTAGTGCAGTTGGTGCTAATCCTATTTTGGTAGATATAGATCCTGAAACTTATCTCATTAATACTGAACTAATAGAACAAGAAATAAATTCTAATACCAAGGCAATTATGCCAGTTCATCTATTTGGGAATGCAGTGAATATGACCTTAATAAAATCTTTGGCCAACAAATATGACTTAAAAGTAATCGAAGATTGTGCTCAGGCAACATGCACAATGTGGGAAAATTCCAAAGTTGGTAGTATCGGTGATATAGGTTGTTTTAGTTTTTTCCCTACTAAAAATTTAGGAGCTGCTGGGGATGGAGGAGCAGTAACAACTTCAGATCAGAAGATTGCTAAAAAAATTAGAGAACTGGCTGTTCATGGTAGCCCAATAAGATATCACCATACCCAAATTGGATATAACAGCAGACTTGATACCATTCAAGCTGCGATATTAAACATTAAGATTAAATATATTTCTAAGTGGATTAATAATCGCCAAGAAATTGCTAAAAATTACCTTGATTTATT
This sequence comes from uncultured Prochlorococcus sp., assembly GCA_902583265.1. Lineage (GTDB taxonomy): Bacteria > Cyanobacteriota > Cyanobacteriia > PCC-6307 > Cyanobiaceae > Prochlorococcus_A. Next base: position 1,477 of record CACHVD010000003.1, on the reverse strand, counting down.
AGAAAAAAATCCATTTATTAGTTTTCCAAAAATTAGCTCTGATTCAATTTCCCATTCTTGGAATCAATTTGTCATCAAATTAAGAAACGATAAATATTTTTTAAATGAAGATTTTTCAAATTTATTTGATACTGATTGCAAAAAATACTATTCATTAAGGAATTTGGTAAAACAACAACTTTTTGAAAAAGGTATTAATTCAATTATTTATTATCCAATTCCAATACACGCACAAATAGCTTACAAAAATAAAAATTTTTCTAGAACAAAACTCATAAATACAGAGAGAATTTGTACAGAAGTTCTTAGTCTTCCAATGTTTCCTGAAATTTCTTATGCAGAGCAAGTTTATATAGCAGAAACTTTAAATAAAGTTTTAAAGAATTGTATAGAGGAAATTCAAATTTCAGCATAAAGTGATTTAAATAATCTTTGTTGTATGTTGTGATTGACAATAGGGCTTGAATAATTATTTTTTTCTAAACTAGATATCTCCCCATTTAATAATTCTGAATTTGACACTTTAGATAATTCAGGAATCCAATATTTTATATATTCGCAAATAGGATCAAATTTTTTTGCTTGTGTATATGGATTAAAAATTCTAAGTGGTTTTGGATCCATACCGCTACTGGCGCTCCACTGCCATCCCCCATTATTTGCAGCTAAGTCTCCATCAACCAACGTCTCCATAAATTTTTTCTCGCCCATTTGCCAACTGCATATAAGATCTTTTACAAGAAATGAAGCGACTATCATTCTACATCTGTTATGCATCCAGCCAGTACTATTTAGTTGACGCATTGCAGCATCAACTATAGGTACTCCAGTCTCTCCATTGCTCCAATGTTGAAACCATTCATTATTGTTTAGCCATGGAAAGTGATCCCATTTTTTTCTATATGGACCTTTCTCTAGCTCTGGGAAATGGAATAAGCAATGTTGATAAAATTCACGCCAAACAAGTTCTTTTTGCCAAGTTTCAATTGATAGGTAATTTTCTTGTTTTGCAAAATCTGAATTTAAATTTAATGTGGCGTTCCAAACTTTTCTAATGCTGATGGTGCCGAATCTGAGAGATGCACTTAAAAAAGATGTCCCATTATGGGAAGGAAAATCTCTTGCAGAATTATAAGAATATATTTTTTTTTCGTTAATGAAGTTTTCTAGTAATGTTTCTGCAGCATTTTCACCAGGTCTACATGGACAAATATTCGAACCAGAAAATTTGATATTTTTGAGAAATTTATTTAGAACAGAATCAGATGAATTTATTATCTTATTTTCTTTGAGTTTATTATCAATATCTTTAAACTGGAAAATAATTTTTTTTTGATCATATGAACCTAATAAATTCATTTTTAATTTAAGGTTTTTATAAAAAGGTCCATAAACTGAATAAGGATTGTTATTCCCTGAAAATATTTTTAAAGGTTCTATTAATAAGTGATCCCAAGTTTCAATAACTTGAATATTT
>CACHVD010000002.1 GCA_902583265.1 uncultured Prochlorococcus sp. | reverse complement strand
GTTCAGATTCATCCATGGTCAAGCTTATTCTTTTTGTATCCAACAATGATAATTGTATGTTTGAATCAGATACTTTTGGACATGCAGGATAACCAAAAGAATATCTAGCTCCTCTATATTTTTGAGCTAGTATTTCTCTATTTTTGTCTGGTTCTTCAGTCCTAAAACCACATTCAATACGAATTAATGCATGGACATACTCAGCTAGAGCTTCTGCTAATTGCACTGTAAGTCCATGGAATAATAAATAATCGCTATATTTATCTTCTTTAAATAATTTTTGAGAATATTCACTAGCAATATCGCCCATCGTTACTGCCTGCATAGGAAATATATCTATCGGTTTATCCTTTTTCAAATCACAATAAAAATCAGCTATGCATAAATTATTCCCAGATTTTTGTCTTGGGAAATTAAATTCGGAAATTTTATTTAATGATTTATCATCAAATAAGAAAATACTATTATCTTTTCTACCGCATCTGAAATATCCATAAACTGCTTTGGGTGAAATAAGTTTTTTTTCTACAATTGTCTCTAACCATCTATCTAGCAATGGTTTAGCATATGAATCCAAATAATTATTGTATTCATCTACGCTTTGGTTTTTTCCTTTTTTTATTTGCCATTGTCCGCTAAATAGTGCTTTTGTATCTAAATAAAAAATTAACTTATTTAAATCTATATCAATCTCGTTCAAGACTTTCGTTCCCAAGAAAGGGGCTTGAATTGGTTCTTCTTCATTTATAAATTTAGACCTTATAAAATTTTCTTTTAAATTTAATTTAGAAGTCTCTATATCTATAGATATTGATTTTTTAACAGCTTGAGAGTTGGATTTTGATGAGGCTAAATTTATATTTATACCCTCATTGTTAATGAAACCCTCTGTATTTGACCAATTACCCTTTTTTTTATTATCCATATATTCATTCATAAATTTAAGATCAGTGAACGCGTCTTTTCCGTACAATATTTTCCCTTTATATATTTTGCTGCAGTCCTCATTTACAAATTTTGGGGTTAAGGCTGCGCCTCCTAATATTACTGGTACACTAATATTTTCATTGTTAAATGCTTCTAAATTATCTTTCATAAAAGCAGTTGATTTAACAAGTAATCCACTCATAGCGATGCAATCTGCATTGTGCTTTTTTTGTGCATCTATAATTGCTGAAACATCTTGCTTTATTCCAAGATTTATTACGTCATAACCATTATTTGTAAGTATTATGTCTACCAAATTTTTTCCAATATCATGAACATCGCCCTTGACAGTTGCAATTAAGAGTTTTCCATTTGATATGTTTTCATCTACAGTTTCCATATATGGTTCTAAAATTGATACAGCAAATTTCATTGTTTCTGCTGATTGGAGTACAAATGGCAATTGCATTTGACCTGAACCAAATAAATCGCCCACAACTTTCATCCCATCAAGTAAAAAAGTATTAATTATTTCAAGAGGTTTATATTTTTTTAACGCTTTATTTAATTGATCCTCTAAACCTATTTTTTCTCCATCAATAATATGATTTTTTAGACTTTCTTCCAGAGTTAGATTTTTATTTTCTATAGATGATTTTTTGAAATCTTGAATAGATAAATCTTGAAAAGCCTTTGTTAATTCTACTAATGGATCATAAATACAAATATCATCTTCAAATTCTCTTTTGTCATATATCAAATCTAAGCAAAGCTTTTTAGTTTCTTCAGAAATTTTTGATAATGGCAAAATTTTATTTGGCGCGATGATAGCAGAATCCAATCCTGCTTTAATGCATTCATCTAAAAATATTGAATTTAGATTAATTCTTGATAATGGTGAAAGACCAAAACTAATGTTTGATATCCCAAGTATGATATGAATATCTGGGAAATTTTCACGAATTTTTGATATAGCAGTAATTGTTTCTCTAGCGTTTAATCTATCTTCTTCTATCCCAGTAGATATTGGCAGAGCTAATGGATCAAAAAATAGCTCATAATCTGACAAGCCACATTCTCTAGTTCTATTAAGCGCTCGTTTTACAATGTTATATTTTTTTTCTGCATTCCTTGCCATTCCATCTTCATCAATAGTTCCTACAACAAGACCTGAACCATATCCTAAGGCTAAATTTAGTACTTGATCAAATCTTTCATTGCCATCTTCGTAATTGGTTGAATTTATAATACATTTACCACCAGCTGACTTTAATCCACTTTCCATTTTGTCAGCATCTGTAGAGTCAATCATTAATGGCAAATTTATATTGGTGACTAGTCTTGAAGTTATTTCTTTCATATCTTTCACTCCGTCTCTCCCCACATAATCAACATTCACATCAAGAACGTGTGCATTTTCTTTTTGTTGTTGCTTGGCAATTGAAACTAGTCCATCCCAATCGTCGTTATTTAATAACTCCCTGACCTTTTTAGATCCACTTGCATTTAATCTTTCTCCTACAATCAATATAGAATTGTCTTGTTTGTATGGTACAGAATTATATATTGATGATGCAGAAGGAATATAACAACTTAAATTGTTATTACCAATTTTGTTAGACCTTTCGTTATAAGTAATTTCATCGATTATTGAAGAAAGATGTTTAATATGTTCAGGTGTTGTCCCACAACATCCACCAATTAATTGAACTTTAAAGTCATATATAAAATTCATTAACTGCATTTTCAATTCTATTGGCTTTAATCTGTAGTGAGCAACACCACCAATATTTTCAGGAAGTCCTGCATTGGGAATACAGCTTATAGCGAAAGGAGAATTTTCAGATAAATATTTAATATGTTCTTTCATTTGTTCTGGACCAGTTGCACAATTCAGTCCAAGGATATCTATGTTAAATGGTTCTAATATTGTTAATGCAGAGGCGATGTCAGAACCAACAAGCATAGTACCTGTTGTTTCCATTGTTATTGATACCATTATAGGTATATCTATATTTTTACTATCAAGTACTTCTTTAGAAGCTAATAAGGCAGATTTAATTTGTAATACATCTTGACAAGTTTCAATTAAAAGAAGATCAACTCCTCCATCTGTAAGACCATATATTTGTTCTTTATATGATTGCTTTAATTCATCAAAATCTATATGCCCTAACGTGGGTAATTTAGTAGTTGGTCCAATTGAGCCAGCAACAAACCTTGGCTTATCTACTGATGCATATTTGGTAGCAGCCTTTTTGGCTATTAATGCAGCATTTTTATTTATATCATATGCCTTATCCGCAATATCATATTCATCAAGAACTATTGATGAGGCTCCAAAAGTATTAGTTTCTATAACATGACAACCTGCTGCTAAGAATGAATTATGTACCTTTTCAACGACCTTTGGTGAGGATAAAACAAGGTTTTCATTACAACCCTCTAATTCTTTTCCTCCAAAGTCGTCGGCAGTAAGATTTAAGTTCTGAAAAGATGTTCCAGTACCCCCGTCAAAAATTATTAATGGCTTTTCATCTCTATTTAAATAGGTTCTGAAAGATTCCATTTTTAGGTAAAAATTGATTTATTTTAGAGAAATTCTTGTTACCCAATTATCATAGTCTTGAGAACGACCTTCTGTTATTTCTATAAGCTTACTTTTTAATTTATTCATTATTGGTCTTTCACCATTTAATTCACTTGATTCAATTTTTTTAACTGGTGTAATTTTTGCTGCTGTACCAGTTAGAAAAACTTCATCTGCTATTAATAATTCTGTTTTATCAACAGGCCTTTCAATTACATTTATTCCAAAAGATTTTGCTAATTCAATTACACTAGCTCTAGTAATCCCCTCAAGGATATCTTGATCAACACCAGGAGTGATTAAGTCTCCATTTCTTACTATAAATAAATTCATACCACTAGCTTCGCTTACCTTACCACTTGAATTCAATAACAAAGCTTCATCAAAACCCGATAAACTAGCTTCTGTTTTAGCTAAAGAACTAGTAATATAAGCCCCACTTATTTTTCCTCTTAATGGGAGAGATCTATCTTCTTGTCTAGTCCAACTACTCATTCTACAAGAAACTCCATCTGGGGATAGATAATCTCCTAGTTCAATACAATACATAAAGAAATCTGTTTCAATATTGTGTAACCTTGGAGCTATACCTAAATCGCTTGTATATACGAATGGTCTAATATAAATAGGTTTCTCTGGCTTATTTCTTTTTATAACTTCCTCTAAGGCTTTAAAAATATATTCTTCAGAAATATCAGTTAAGAGTAATTTTGCACTTTGAGATAATCTTTTTATGTGTTTATCAGTTCTAAATAAAAGGAATTCTTCTTTATTTGTAGGGTTAGGTATCGCTCGCATTCCTCCAAATGCAGCAGTACCATAATGTAGTGCATGTGTAGCTATTGATATTTTTGCTTCTTTAAATGGAATACATTTACCTTCGAACCAGGCGTATGGAAGAAATTCATGCATATTCAATTTATTTAATTAAGGTAAACTTGTTTTATCCTACTTACGTATTCTAAACCTTATTTATATATAAAAATGCACAGGATATTAAATATAGCAGGAAATGAAAAGAATAAGGATGATTTAATTGAGCAACCAGCGGCAGATTTTATTTTTATAACAAGTGTCAAAGCTGATTTAAATCTCATATCAAACTTATTGTTAGAAAAAGAATTTGCTTCATTAAAAAATAATATAAGAGCTTTAGAAATTTCTAATTTAAATTCCTCAGCTAAAATAGATAATTATTTATTAAAAACAATTAATTATGCAAAAGTTGTCATACTAAGAATTTTTGGAGATAAAGGTACATGGAACTATGGAATTGAACAACTTTTAAATTGGCAAGCAGTCAATAAAAACAGGAAGTTAGTAATCCTATCAGGTACCGTTGATCAGGAAGTTTCCTTAAGTGAAATAAGTAGTATAGATAAAAATATTGTATTAAATATTTCTAGATTACTAAGATCTGGAGGAATGGACAATTATAGAAAATTTCTTAATTGTTTAAATTATCTAAAGGTAAATGAAACATTAATTCCTGATGAGTTTTTGAATATTAGTTTTTATGCAGATCCTTATTTATATGATTGGAAAATTGAAAAAGGCGAAAAAATAGGAATAATATCCTATAAATCACTTTTTTTGGCTAATGAAATTGAAGTAAACGAAAAACTTAACTTGCAGTTACGAAGATGCGGACTATCGCCTAAAACGTTATTTATTTCCACACTAAAAGATCATATTATTCAAAAGAAATTAATAGATATTTTTAAAAAGGAAAATATTAAATTAATAATTACCACAACTTCATTTTCTTCATCTCAAATCAAAAAAAACGAATTAATTGAAAATTCTACAAATATTTTTACCTCTCTTAAAATTCCAATTTTACAGCTTCTCTCTTCAAATAGATCAAGAAAAAATTGGTTAAATTCATCCATTGGAATGACTTCATCTGATTTATTAATGCAAATAATTATTCCTGAATTTGATGGAAGGATTACTACCTGTCCTTCAGCATTTAAAGAAATAATTTCTAAAAAAAATACACTCTACTGTGAAATAACCAGTTACAAAGCTGATCAAGTAGGTATTAAATGGATTTCAAAATTCGCAACAAATTATGTGAAACTTCAAAAACTTAATAACTTTGATAAAAAAATTTGTTTAATAATAAGTAATTATCCAGTAAAGAATGGAAGAATCGGTAATGGTGTTGGTCTTAATACTCCATCTTCGATAATAAATATTCTTAATTGGTTAAAAGAAGAAGGTTATGATCTTGGATCTTGTAATTATCCTCAAGATTCTTCAGAATTAATGTCAATACTTATAAAAACTAGAACTAATGATCTTGAATCTCAAAATAATAAACCATTAGATTACTTACCACTTAGTGAATATTTAAAATATTGGAATTATTTAGAACTTGAACCAAAAAATATTATTGTAAACCGTTGGGGCAAACCATCAGAAGCGATCGATCTTGATAATGAAGGCTTCTCAATAAATGGTATTAGATTTGGAAAAATAACATTATTGATTCAACCTCAACGAGGTTATGACGCTTTCACTGATAGAGATATTCATTCTCCCGATCTTCCACCTCCCCATAGATATTTAGCACAATATTTTTGGATTGAAAAAGTTTTTAACGCAAATGCTATTTGCCATATTGGTAAACATGGGACTGTTGAATGGTTACCTGGCAAATCTATAGGTCTCAGTAATAAATGTTTTCCAAATATTATTTGTCCAGCAATACCAAACATATATCCTTTTATCGTAAATGATCCTGGAGAAGGATCCCAAGCTAAAAGAAGAACTGCTGCAACAATTATTGATCATTTAACCCCTCCTTTGGATAGGTCAGAATTATATGGAAAATATTCAATATTAGAAAATTATTTAGACGAATATTTTGAAGCAAAATTATTGAATTCTAATCGGATAGAAATTATAGAAAAATCCATTTTTGAATTAATTAAAAAAGATTTTAACGAATTCACTTTAAATAATAAAAATAATCAAATTGAAGAGATTGATTCTTTTCTTTGCAAAATTAAAGAATCTCAAATTAGGACAGGTTTGCATATTTTTGGTAATAGGCAGAATGATATTAATGAAATAAATTTATTCTTGTGCATCGCTAGAGTGCCAAATGCCAATCGAATTGGGATTGTTCAATATATAGCAAAACATTTAAAATTAGATTTGGATCCTTGGACAAATAAATATGATCAAAAGTTAAGTGAAAAGGATAAAAAAATATTATTGACTTTTTCCAACAAAAACATTTTAAACTTTAGAATGACTATTGATTTTTTGGAACAACAAGCAAAGTATTTAATATATTTGTATTTTTACAAAAAGAATATCAATATAAAAAATATAGAAAAATATAAAAATCAGAAAATAATAGACTATTTCTTTAATGAAAAAAAACATAATAAGTATTTTTTATTATTAAAAAAAGAGATTCTTTATCCAATCATTAATTCTTCATATAATGAGAAATTATCATTTATTAATTCATTAAATGGACAATATGTAAAAAGTGGTCCATCTGGTGCCCCTACGAGAGGTAAAACTGAAGCTTTACCCACTGGTAAAAATTTCTTTTCAGTTGATTCGAGAGGTCTGCCAACTGAATCAGCATGGAGTGTTGGTTGTCAATCCGCTTCACAAATACTTGATTTATACAAACAAGATAATGGAGAAGATTTAAAAAATATAGCAATATCTGTATGGGCAACATCCACAATGAGAAATGGTGGTGAAGACATTTGTCAAATACTATATTTATTAGGAGTACAGCCTATTTGGGATGGGCCTTCAAGAAGAGTAGTAGATCTAGAAATTATTCCTTTATCTGTTCTCGAAAGACCAAGGGTTGATGTTACTTTAAGGATTTCGGGAATGTTTAGAGATGCATTTCCGCAGTTAGTTAAATTAACTTCTAAAGCAATAAATCTTGTTTCTAATCTTAATGAGGATGATAAATTTAACCCTCTTGCTGGGGCATCAAGGGATGGTAATTCAATTAATCGTATATTTGGGTCAGCGCCAGGTTCATATGGAGCTGGTCTGCAAGAACTAATTTCAAATTCTAATTGGGAAAATATTGATGATTTTGGAGAATCTTTTCTTAATTGGAGTAAGTGGATTTACAGTGATAATCTTGAACCTATAGAGGATAAAAAATCATTAGAAAATGCTCTTACAAATGTGCAGTTAGTTGTTCATAACCAAGATAATAAGGAACATGATATTTTAGATTCTGATGATTATTATCAGTTTCAGGGTGGATTATCTTCAGCAGTAAAAAAATTGAGCGGTAAATTACCTGAAATGTATCATGGTGATTTATCAAAATTTGGATTATCTAAAATTTCAAAATTACAAGATGAAATTAATAAAGTTGTTATATCAAGAATACTTAACCCTAAATGGATAAATGGAATGAAGGATAATGGTTATAAAGGAGCTTTTGAATTTTCAGCTACACTAGATTACTTATATGCTTTTGATGCTTCTACTGAAGTAGTCTCAGATTGGTGTTATGAGGAAGTTTATAAATCATGGTTATGTGATTTAGATCTTAGGAATTTCTTTCTAGAGAATAATCCATGGGCTTTAAGAGATATTGCACAAAGATTACTTGAAATTGTCAATAGAAAAATGTGGAATAATTGTTCATCAGATGTCATTGAAAATTTAAAGAACATAATTATTAATACTGATTCAATAATTGAAAAAAACGAATTCTGAATTATCTACCTAATAGCGAAAGTCCATGACTATCTGTTCCGCATGTTTTTAGCATTGAATATTTATCTGCTAATTTATCTATTTCTGAACAAACAAATAAACTAGGATTCCATAATTCATTAAGTTCATAATCGTACCAAACCTCTATTCCATCAATACCTTGTATTTTGGCCTCTGGAATTAATTTATAAAAGGGAATCCTGTATCTCGCTGGGTGTGCAAGAAATGATAAACCTCCAGCTAAATTTATTGCTTTAACAACTGATTTAATATTTAAATCATTACCTATTGGAGACTCTCCAAGGATGTAGGGATTTAGGTATTTACTTTTTATATCTATTCCCAATCCAATTACATGTACTAAACATCCAAGAATCAAACAATTAATTTCTATTCCTGAAATTAATGTAAAAGAATCTTTAGGATAATTTTTGAGTATATTATTTTTTTTTATATATTCATGAGCTTTAATTGTATGATGATCGGTTATTGATAAAAATTTCAAGTTATTTTTATAAGCTTGTTCTAAAAGTTCATATGGTTCTAGACTTCCATCACTAAATTTTGTATGACAGTGAAAATTAATATTTTTAGGACAACTATACTTATTAATTTTGGAGGTTAATTTTACTAAATCTTCCCTATTCATTACTTAATGAATTCTCATTTTTCTTTCTAATATTTGCATATAATTGTATTGAAGCCAACATGAAAATAATTAGTCCAACTACGCTCCATGTAGCAACACTAGTTGGAAAATTATTTTTAAAAATAACTAAAAGTACAATTATAAATAATAATAAAGTAGGCAATTCATTTAATAATCTAAGGTTTTTTGCTGAAATGGTTGAAGTACCATTTTGTAATGAATACATTATTTTGTAACAGTAAGAATGATAAATTACTAATCCTAAAACAAAAGAAATTTTAATTTGTAACCACTTCTCACTTAACCAACTTGGTTGCATAATAACCATGCATATAGCCATACTTAAAGCTAATATCATCCCAGGTGTTGTGATTATATTCGCTAGCCTTTTTTCCATCAAGGTGTATTGTTTATTAAAGGCAATTTTTAATTCATTATCCATATTTTTAGATTCTTCATGATATATGAAAAGTCTTACTAAATAAAAAAGGCCCGCGAACCAAACGATTACACCAATAATGTGAAGTGACTTAAACCAGAGATATGCTTCAGCTGCCAAATTACTAGATTAATTTAAAAATATATATTTTTAATATAATTATATTTAACAATATCAAGAAATCTATTTTTCAAAAATTAATTAATATTTATATCTAGTTAAAATATTCATATATATCATTTACTGAATTTTTTCCAAGTCCTTTCACTTTTGATAAATCCTCTTTACTTGCTATTCTTATCGCGTCTATTGATTTAAAATGCTCAAGCAATTCTCTTATTCTTGATGGTCCTAATCCACTGATTTGGGACAATTGAGATCTATTCATTCTCTTAGATCTTTTGTCTCTATGAAAAGATAGTGCAAATCTATGTGCTTCATCTCTTACCCTTCTTAATAGAAGAACTCCTTTTTGATTTTCGTCAGTATCAAGAGACTTAGTAAAGCCTGGAATAAATATTTCTTCATGTTTTTTTGCTAATGAACATAAAGTTACTTCTTCCTCAAGATTTAATTCTTTTAATGCTTTAATAGCTGCATTTAACTGTCCTTTTCCTCCATCAATCATTATTAAATCAGGCCAGTCTGATAGAAGTTCATTGTCTAGTTTACTATTCGTTTTATCATTTAATATTGAAAAATCCCCTCCGTTTTCTTTAAATCTTGACCATTTTTTAAACCTTCTATGTATTACTTCATATATCGAAGCAAAATCATCACTATGTCCTAAAACAACGTTTGGATCTTTAATTTTATATTTCCTATAATGCTGTTTAGAAGGAATCCCATCAATAAAAACTACTTGTGATGCTACAGGGTCACTTCCTTGAATATGGCTTATATCATAACCTTCAATTCTTTTAGGTTGTTCACTTAATTCAAGTATTTGGGCAAGATCCTCAATTGATGATTCATTATCTTGTATCCCATTTATTATTCTATCTAATTCCAATTTCGCATTTTTTAAAACCATTTCTACAGTTTCATGTTTTTTATTTCTTTTTGGGATTAAGATTTTTACTTTCTTTTTTCTTAGATCCGTTAACCAATCCTCTATGGTTGCTTGTTTTGGAAGGTTATATTGAATAAGGATTTCTGATGGTATTTCTACAGCTTCAACATTCATATAATGCTCTTCTAATATCTTTTGTAGAATGAGATTTTCATCTTCATTATTTAATTTTTGACTATAGCCAATTCTCCCAATGAGCTTACCAGATCTCATTTGGAATATTTGAATACTAGCTACATTTTTGTAAGAAACTATTCCAAAGATATCTCTATTAATTGAAGAATCTGGTATTGATATTTTTTGTGATTCAGTTAATAATTTTAATCCTGCAATTTGGTCTCTTATTTTTGCTGCATTCTCATAATCTAAATCATTTGAAAATTGCAGCATTTTTTTTTGTAAAAATATTTCTAAGTCATCATTTCTTCCCTGAAATATCATAGATACTTGTTTCATTATTTTTTTATAATCGTCAGATGATATAACTTCTTGGCAAACACCTGGACATCTTCCAATTGAATAATTCAAACAAGTTCTATCTTTATAGACGGGCCTTGGTCTTTGTCTAAGTGGAAATATTTTTTTTATCGTAAATAATGTTCTCCTTAATAATCCGACATCAACATAAGGTCCATAATATCTATCTAAATTATTTCTATTTCTTCTTCTTCTTGTAATAAATATTCGAGGATATTTTTCACTCCAGGTTATACAAAGATATGGATATTTCTTATCATCCTTTAAAAGAATATTAAAGTATGGTTTGTTTGTTTTAATTAAATTTGACTCTAAATTTAATGCTTCATATTCGCTATCTGTTACTATTATTTCTATTTCAGTTATTTGACGAACCATCAAACTTAATCTGGGCGTTAAATCTGAATAATTATTGAAATAACTACTTACTCTACTACGTAGTTTTTTAGATTTACCGATATAAAGTAGGTTACTATCAATATCTTTAAAAAGATAACAACCAGATGACTTTGGAATTTCGGATAATCTTGATTTTAATAACTCTTTATTATTAATTAATTTATATTCAATTTTAAAATTATATTTGTTATCTATTTTTTCGATAGAGGAATTACTCATTTATAATAATTACCCTCCATAATTCCAGCCAGTTGAAGATAAATTTAGTGAGTCAACATCATTATTCAGATAAGCAGATTCAACCTCTCCTACAAAAACGGTATGGTCTCCATGCATAACACTTCCAACAACATTACATTCAACTCCACCAACACTATCAACTAAAATAGGTAATCCAAGCTCACCTAAATTAAATTCAACAGACTCAAATCTACCTCCTAATGCTTTTTGAGGTTTAAAGAAAACAGCGGCTAGATCCTTTTGATCACTTTTGAGCACATTTAATGAGAACTTATTGGTGGACTTTATTATTTCATGACTAGAACCCTCTGCTCTAACAGCCATCACAACTAATGGTGGGGTGAAGGAACCTTGAGTCACCCAACTTGCAGTAAATCCATTCACTTCATTTTTATCTTCGTCTCTAACACCACAAATAAATAATCCGTGAGGTATTTTTCTTAATAAGATTTTTTTTGCATCTAGATTTAATGTCATAATTGATTTATCTAATAATCTTATTTTAACTAAATTTCTTATTCGTTCATAATAAATTCATGAAAATTCTTTATCCAGGTACTTTTGATCCTTTAACAAACGGGCATCTTGATTTAATAGAAAGGGCTGAAAAAATATTTGGCAATCTAGTAGTTGCTGTTTTAGAAAATACTTCTAAAACACCAACATTTAATCTTGAAAGAAGAATAATACAAATAAAAAATTCTCTTTCCCATTTACCTAATATTAAAGTTATTTCTTATTCAGGACTAACTGTGGATTGTGCAAATGATCTAAAAGCTAATCTTATTCTTAGAGGCTTAAGAGCAATGAGTGATTTTGAGTATGAACTTCAGATTGCTCATACAAATAAATCTCTTAATAATGATGTTGAAACTATATTTTTATCCACAAATACAAATTATAGTTTTCTTAGTAGTTCTTTAGTAAAAGAAGTTGCAAAATTTGGTGGTGAAATTAATCACATGGTACCTCCCTCTGTTGAGAGGGATTTAAAAGAATATTTTAAATAATATTTTTATTAACAAGATTTCAAGTAATAAAGATCACGTAATAATTTAAATGCTTTTTCTTTATCAATTTTATTAGAATTTTGGATAATGCTTATAATTATTGGATTTTCATTTTTATATAAAAAGCCAGATAATGCAAATACATTTGAAAGAGTTCCAGTTTTCCCAAAAAACTTTCCAGATAAATCACTATTTACAAATCTTTTAGCTAATGTTCCTCTTATCCCCGTAATGGAAAGTGTAGATTGATAAGCTTGAAAATTATTAGAATATCTCATTTTATCTAAAAACAATACAATTAACTTTGTTGTAATTCTATTTTTTCGAGACAATCCACTAGCATCTGCAAAGTAAGAATTCTTTGCTGGGAGGCCTTTATTTTCAAGCCATCTTTTCAATTTTATATAGTCATTATCGTTCCATGTATTTGAGGCATTTTTAAAGAGTGATTCAGCTGTAAAATTATGGCTTTCAGAATTTGTAAGAGTTAATAATGAAAGAATTGGAGTTGAATATATTTTACTTATCTCAGTAATATCTTTTAAATAAAATGTTTTTTCTGAATCAAAAAAATCTATATTTACTTTTGAATTAGGAAATTTACTTTTTAAATAGTTTTTAATAAAATTTCTTAAAGCATAAATATCTTCATATTTATTTTGATTACTTTCAATAGCTAGAGATGTAATTGGAGATCCATATTCGTAAAGTTTATCAGTATTTGTCCAACCACTAGGCCAATATAATTTTGAATCAATTTCTATAATATTAAAGTTAATAGTTTTATTTTCTTTAATATTTGAAATTAGTTCGATTATATTTTCATAGTTCAGATCTGGATCGCCTTGACCGAGCAAATAATAATTGTTTTTATTTTTTTTTAATAAAAAGGTCTTTAAATTATTATTTAATTTATATTTACTTAAAACATAAGCTGATGAGAATAATTTTTGATTTGATGCTGGTAACCTTGGAACTTCATCATTATAGGAACTAATTATTGTCCCGTTATTATTGATGATTGATACACTAAAAGAATCATCTAGCGTTTGATTCAATAAAGCATCATAAGTAGGACATTTTTTATTTTTAGTAATTATTCCAGGGAAATTAAAATAAATACTATTTAAAATATTTATTTTCTGATTTGTAAGTAAATATCTTATTAAGAATGGAGATGTTACTAATACTAGAACAATTAAGAAAAATGAATAAATTTTTTTTATCACATTAAATCTATAAATTTACAAAAATAGATTCATTGTCGGGTTTAATTTCAAATTCTTTTTTAAAAAAATATTTTTTATTTTCTTCTTTGAAAAGCAACCAGTTATTTGGATAAATATGCATAAGAGCAGCTTTATTTAAAGGCTGAAGAAAATAAATATTTTTCCAAGTTTTGACAAAGTTTTTACGTCTCTCTCTAATAACACTTCCTATACCAATATTGGCATCTTCAAATTTAGGATTTAATGAATAATGCGTTCCTTGATAATTATCGGACATAGGTTCAAATGAATCAAAATCATATGGTTGGGGAAGTATCGATACCATTACACTATCAATATTATTGATATTATTTGATTCATTAAATGATTTAAAAGTAAAGATTTTATCTTTGATATCAGGATAGTCTCTTTGAGCCAAGGCCACAGCACCTTGATCAGCAAATGTTATGAATACATCATTATTTTTAGCTAATATCTTGTAAATAGTTATTCCAATTCTGTTAAACTTCAATCCTTCAAAATTAAATTCTATAGTAAATCTTTTATTTGAATCTAATAAACTTGGAATAATTGCATCCTCCATATTCTTAAGAGATTCATTTAAATCTTTAGGTAGTCTGTAATTTGTTTCCATCAAAATTTATCAATACATATTTGAATAAGTTCTAAAAATTTATCTATTTCTGACTTATTGTTTGTTGAACCTAAAGTAACACGAATATTGGAATATAGTTCATCATCTTTTAAACCAATATTTTTAAGTGTTGAGCTCGGTTTCCCAGATGAGCTTGAACAAGCACTTCCACTACTTATGGCTATTCTATTTTCTGACATGAAATTAACAACCTTATAGGCTCTTATAGGATCAAATAGCTTATTTAAAAGTAGAAACGAAATATGATTTGGAAGCCTATGGTTAATACTGCCCGTAATCTTTATATGATTATTATCTTTAATTTTTTGAAAAAAATAATTTTTAAGTTTATTAATGTTATTAGAAGGAAATTCTGTTTTGTGATCATATGATTTAATTTTTCCTTTAATATTTTTTAATGATTCATACATTCCAGCAATTAACGGCAAAGCTTGTGTACCTTGTCTAATTGAATATTCCTGGGTAAGTGATATGTCTTTATTTTTTAAAATCATTCGAGACTTTTCTTTCGTTAAGAGAATGCCGATTCCTTTTGGACCTCCAAATTTATGAGCAGATAAACTTAAAAAATCACATTTAAGATCTTTCCAACTGAATATTCCATTACTTAATATTTGAGTTCCATCTAAATGAAACATTATATTTAATTCTTCACATTTGGAACCTATAAATTGAACAGGTTGAATTGTCCCAATTTCACTTTGTCCCCAAATTATTGATACAAGCTTAGTATCATTGGTTAAAATTTTATCGATATTAGCAATATTTAAAATTCCATCATTATTTACCTTCAATTCGTAAATATCCCAATTTTGTTTTTTTAGTTTATTAGCACAAATAGTTGTTGCTTGATGTTCAACATTTGAAATGACAACTCTACCATTTTTAAAGTTCTCATAAATACTATTAAATACAATATTTGTTGATTCCGAAGAACCAGATGTAAAAATTATATCCTCTGGTTCTGCTTCAAATATATAAGCAATTTTAGATCTAATTTTTTCAAGATATGTAGAGCATTTTATCCCTGGCTCGTATGTTGATGAAGGGTTATGCCAATAATTCTTATAAGTTGAATTTATTATATTTAAAACATTCTCAGATAATGGAGTCGTAGATGCATTATCTAAATATATAAAATTATTTTCCATTAATTTATTAAAATTGATCCCGAGAAAACCTTTTTAGCATTACCGGTCATCATGACTTCAGAATCGTCTTTTGACCAATCTATTTTAAGATTACCTCCTGGCAAAGAAACAATTGTCAAAGAGTTGCAAAGGCCTAGTTTATAGGCTGCTACATGAATAGCACAAGCTCCTGTCCCACAGGCTAAGGTTGGACCTGCTCCTCTTTCCCACACTTTTACCTTGATATTATCTCTATTTAGGATTTGACAAAAATGAACATTAGTTTTTTCTGGAAATAATTCATTATTTTCGAATATTGGCCCAAGTGTAGAAAGAGCAATGGAATCTAAATCTTTTACAAAGAATATTAAATGAGGATTTCCCATCCCAACTGCATAACCTTTATTATTAAAATTTTTCTCAATAAATTCGTGTGAAGGAATTGAATTGATTTTTTTTTCAATTGTTGTTGGAATGTTTTGACTTTCTAAAATTGGAACTCCCATTTTTACTGTAATTTCATCATTTATGTATTTTGCAATTTTTAAACCTGCTTTAGTCTCAATTTTATATTCTATATTTTTATTATTCATTGAATCTTTTACGTGGAGATACTCAACTAAACACCTAATTCCGTTTCCACACATTTGTGCTTCAGAACCATCAGAATTAAAGATTATCATTTTTGCATAATTATCTTCATTAGGTTCTTCTATAAAAATCACACCATCTGCTCCAATACCAAATTGCCTGTTGCAAATTTGTTTTATATCAAATATTTTATTTGTCTTGATATTTTTATATAAATCATTTCCTCTAGAATCAATTACTACGAAATCATTTCCGTTACCTTGATATTTTTCAAAAGATATATTTTTCATTTGTAGATAATATATTTTAAATTTTAATTATAAATTATTCCTTTTAACAATCTATTTCTATTTTATATAATGGATATTAAAATAATATTTTAACAAATAAAAATTAAGTGATTTCTCCCGATAAACAATATGAGACTGATACCAATTTATATAATCCATCTGAAATAGAAAAAAAATGGCAGTCAATATGGACAGAAAACAATTTATACAAAACCGAAGAATTAACTGAGAATAGCGATAAATTTTATGCCTTATCAATGTTTCCCTACCCTTCAGGTAATCTTCATATGGGACATGTTAGGAATTATGTTATTACAGACTTAATAGCTCGGTTCCAACGGTTTAAAGGCAAATCCGTTTTACATCCAATGGGTTGGGACGCTTTTGGTTTACCTGCTGAGAATGCAGCGATTGAAAGAGGAATTAGTCCAAGTGTCTGGACTAAAAAAAATATTTCTCATATGAAGTCACAATTAAAGCTTTTGGGACTATCAGTTGATTGGGATAGAGAATTTGCAACTTGTGATGAAGATTACTACGTTTGGACACAATATCTATTTTTAGAGTTATACAAGGCAGGTCTTGTATATCAAAAGGAATCTGAAGTTAATTGGGATCCGATAGATAATACAGTCTTAGCGAATGAACAAGTTGATTCAGAGGGTAAATCTTGGAGATCTGGGGCACTAGTTGAAAAAAAATTATTAAAGCAATGGTTTTTAAGGATTACTAATTATGCGGATGAGTTATTGAAGGATTTAGAAAAATTAGATAACTGGCCAGAAAGAGTAAAAATAATGCAAGATAATTGGATTGGAAAGTCAATTGGTACAAATATTAATTTCAATATCAAAACCAATCCAGAAAAGAAAATAACTGTATTTACAACAAGGCCAGATACTTTATTTGGAGTTACTTATTTAGCAATTTCTGTTAATCATTCATTAATTAAAAATATTTCTGATCAAGAAACCACACAAGATATAGAAAATCTTAAACAATATTTGAAAAATAATAAAAATAATGAACTTGAAAAAATTGGAATAAAAACTAGCTTAGTAGCAATAAATCCAGTTAATTCTGAACCTATTCCTATTTGGGTGGCAAGTTATGTTCTCGATGAATACGGTACAGGCGCTGTTATGGGCGTACCTGCTCATGATCTAAGAGACTTTGAATTTGCTAAGAAAAATAATATTGATATTAAACAGGTAATAATAAAGGATAGAAATGAACAAACTAAAGAGCTTGATGAAGCTTATGTGGAAAATGGATATCTTATTAATTCAAATCAATACAACGGTATAGCAAATACTATTGCTAAATTAAAAATTTTAGAGGAGGGCGTAAATAATGGATGGGCCGAAAAAAAGATTCAATATCGTTTAAGAGATTGGTTAATATCTAGACAAAGATATTGGGGATGTCCGATTCCTATAGTTAATTGCAAAAAATGTGGATCAGTTCCTTTAAACCAATCGGTATTACCTGTTGCATTACCAAAAGATATAGATATCTCGGCTAACAGGATTAATGCTTTAGGTGATAATAATAATTGGATAAATACAACATGTCCAAAATGTGGAATAGCGGCAAAAAAAGAAACTGATACTATGGACACTTTTATGTGTTCATCATGGTATTTTTTAAGATATCCATCTTCCAAATGTTCA
Organism: uncultured Prochlorococcus sp.; assembly: GCA_902583265.1. GTDB lineage: Bacteria > Cyanobacteriota > Cyanobacteriia > PCC-6307 > Cyanobiaceae > Prochlorococcus_A. Next base: position 143,630 of record CACHVD010000002.1, on the reverse strand, counting down.
AATAAGCCATTTGAAAAGGTTGAAATTAATAAGTGGTTACCTGTAGATCAATATGTTGGAGGTGTAGAGCATGCAATATTACATTTGTTATATGCAAGATTTTTCACTAAAGCTTTGCGAGATAATAAACTATTTGAAATTGATGAACCTTTCAAAAAACTATTAACCCAAGGAATGGTTCAGGCAGCAGCCTATAAAAACAATAAAACTGGTAAATATGTTTCTCCTTCAGATATTACTGACCTATCAAATCCTAAAGATCCAATTGACAATTCTAAACTCGAAGTTCTTTTCGAGAAGATGTCTAAGTCAAAATATAATGGAATTAACCCTGAATCAGTTATTAAAAAATATGGAGCAGATACAGCAAGAATGTTTATATTATTTAAAGCACCACCAGAAAAAGATTTGGAATGGGGAGATACAGATGTTGAAGGACAATTTAGATTTTTAAGCAGGATTTGGAAGCTATATATAAATTGCGCAAAAGATATAAATAAAAATAGTAAGTCCTATCCAGATAAAGAAAAATCTTTAATAAAGTCAATGAACATTGCTATAAAAGAAATTTCAAATGACATATTAAATAACCAATTTAATACTGCGATTTCAGAACTAATGAAGTTTTATAATGAATTAACAAATTCAATTAATGACGTAAACAATAATTTAAAAATAGAAGCTTTAAAAACATTTTGTATATTGCTTGCTCCATTTGCACCTCATATTTCAGAAGAAATATGGCATCTTATTGGATTTAATAAATCTGTGCATTTAGAAGACTGGCCTTCATTTAATGCCGAAGCACTAAAGGAAGATTCATATGAACTTGTAATACAAGTGAATGGAAAAGTTAGAGACAAAGTAAATATAAATAATGATATGAATGAAAATCAAATTAAAGAATTTACTCTTAATAGACCTAACATATTAAAATGGACTCAAGATAAGGAAATAAGAAAAATAATTATTGTTAAAGGAAAAATTATGAATATTGTTGTTTAAGACTTTGCTTTTTGAATAACTAATGAATTTGGATTTGACCAATCGCCCTTAACTAAATAATCATCATTACCGAAACACATTTCACGGAGTATGAAAAATATAGGTTCACTCACTGAATTATCAAATAATGATGTTATGTCATTTATAGAATATTCTCCTCCTTCATCTAATAAATTATTTACTTTTTGTTGATACTCAATAATATTTGCGGCTGCTTTCTTTCCAGCTTCAACTCCAGGTTGATCATATGCATTTATATTTACTAATTCAGCGTAGAAAGATACAGCCCTCTCAAATAAAGCTATTAAGGCCCCTAGTGAAAAACAATTTAATTTTTCTAATGTGATAGTGATACTTTGTCTGCTTTCACTAGATAGTGCTGATCTTGTTCCTTGCAAAAATCCAGAAAGATATTCTTTAGGATTCTCTTTATCATCAAAAATATTAGTAGATGGAGAATCTAATAATTCAATAAAAATACAAAAGAAATTATCAATACCATCTCTAAGTTGCTGAACATAAGCATGTTGATCTGTAGATCCTTTATTACCAAAAACGGAAATACCTTGATTAACTACTTCACCATTCCTATTAAATTTCTTTCCTAATGATTCCATTACTAATTGCTGGAGATATTTACTAAATACTTGCAACCTATCTCTATAAGGTAATACGACCATATCTCTCTTTCCAATACCATCCCCAGTTAAATACCATGCGGATGATAATAGTGCTGCTGGATTATTTTTAAAATCACTTATACGTGTGGCTTCATCCATTAATGATGCACCTCTAATAAATTCAGATATGTTTTCATTAATAAGAGCTAATGGAAGTAATCCCACAGAGCTTGTAATACTAGTTCTTCCGCCAACCCAATCTTGCAAATTAAAAATTTTTAACCAATTTTCAGAAGTGGCTTTTTTAAATAACTTACTATCTTTCATGGTTATAGCTATAGCATTAGAATTCCATTCAAGAGAATTGTTTTCACAGTGATTTTTAATAATTTCCATAGCAATTCTAGGTTCAGGCGTACCACCTGATTTACTAACTACTACAAATAATGTTGTTGATAATTTTTCAGATAACTCTTCTAACTTTTCGCTAATTAAAAAAGGGTCAACATTATCGATATAAGAAAATTTTAAGCCTCTAGAACACTTCTGCAGTGACTCTGTAATAAGTAATGGTCCTAATCCACTTCCACCAATTCCTATCCATAGAACATCAGTATACTGCTGATTATTCTTATTCATAATATCTCCATTTAAAATTTGATTTCCAAATTCAGAGATTGCATTAATATCTGCTTTAATTTCGTCCCCTATTTTTGAAGAGGGTGAAATTGATGGATTTCTAAGCCAATAATGTCCAACTTGTCTATTTTCATCAATATTTGAGATTGCACCATTTTCTAATTCTTTTATTGATGAAAAAACATCTATAAATTTCTCTTCTAAATTTTTTATCTCTTTACTTGTGAAATTAATTTTGCTTATGTCTAACCAAATATTTAATTTTTTATCAAACCAAAGATAATTACAAAATTTATCCCAAGAGTTTAAATCTCCATTCATATTATATATTTGTTTCTTTTATTTATTCAATTATATCTATACGAATAGTACATAGATTTGAATCATTTAAATTTGTTTAAATTATTATCTTCAAATAAATATGTTTTTGAATATAAACAATTAAAATTGAGGGTTTTTTTTATTTCATATGAATTTATCATTGGATAAAATAAAAAACTTTGGATAGATCATTTAATTACATAATTTCGCCTGAGATATCTGAATTTAGGAGATTTTCCCCAAAATTAAAAATAGGTGTACTAGCTTCTGGGAAAGGAACAAACTTTCAGGAATTAATTAATCTCTCAGAAAAAGGAGAATTAGATATAGATATAAAAGTTCTAATAACTAACAAAGATGATGCAGGTTGTATAAAAAGAGCTGAAAGTAAAAAAATACCTTACAAAATTATAAGAGGCAAAGACTTTCTGCAAAAAGAGCTATTTGAATTAGAAATTGTAAATACTTTAATTCATTACGATGTTGAACTTGTGGTTATGGCAGGCTGGATGAAAATTGTTACTCCATTTTTTATTAATAAATTTAAGAATAAGATAATAAATATTCACCCTTCATTACTTCCTGCATATAAAGGTGGTTCTGCGATAAAGGACTCTATATTAAATGGTTCAAAAATAACTGGTTGTTCAGTACATTTTGTTGAAGAAGAGGTAGATAGTGGTTCTTTGATAATGCAAGCAGCATTATCGATTAGAGATGATGATGATATTGAATCACTTTCCAATAGAATACAGATGCTTGAGCATAAAATTTTACCTCACTCAATCTCTTATGCTGGTTTTTTCATAAGAAGTAATTTTATGGAAAATTATTAGTTAACTCAAGACCATCATCCATTGAAAATCCACTCATAATATTTAAATTTTGAATTGCTTGCCCAGTCTGTCCTTTTAACAAATTATCAATTACAGATAAAATAATAATCCTTCCATTTCGAATATCAACTTTAACAGAAAGGAAAATTTGGTTTGTATTTTTAACCCATTTTGTTGAAGGGTATGTATCTACAGGCAATACTTTAATATTTTTGAAATTTCTATAATAATTACCCAAAAGAATTCTGCAATCATCAGAAGTTAATCCTGGATCTCTTAATCTCCCATATATAGTTGAATGCATACCCCTTGAAATTGGGACCAAATGAGGTGTAAAAAGCAGTTCAATTTTATTTCCAGAAATTAAAGATGCTACTTGCTCGATCTCTGAAGTATGTCTATGGTTTATCAATCCATATGCTGACAGCCCTTCTCCACATTCTGATAAGAGTAGCTTTTGGTTTGGTTCTCGACCTCCTCCAGAGGTTCCGCTTTTAGAATCAATTACTATACCTTCATTTTCAATAATTCCTTGCGAAAGGTAGGGAACTAATGGAATAAGAGCAGATGTAGGGTAACATCCTGGGCAGGCAATTAATCTTCCTTTTGAAATGGATTCTTTGTTTATTTCAGGAAGACCGTAGACTGCTTCATTACATAAATCATAATCATCTCTTTTATAAATAGTAGCTTCTTTGGTATATACTTTTTTCCATTCATCTAAGGACTTATATCTGTAATCAGCAGATAAATCAATAACTTTAAGTCCTCGATCTAACAATTTCCTTGTCAATGTTGATGATAGGCCATTTGGTAAACAAAGCAAAGCAAAATCTGCATTTTTTGAAATATTATCTACTGAAATTTCTTCTATATAAGGATCATTTTCTAGATAAATAAAAGGGAAATTATCATTCCACTTTGATCCAGATGTTTTATTACCTCCTAAAAATGAAATTTTGTAGTTTTTATTATTCTTTAAAAGATTTACCGCTTGAATACCGCCGTAACCAGTAGCACCTACTATTGCAACATTCATTTCTTTGAATTGGCAGACTTTGAGATAGGATTATAAAGTGTTGAATTAAAGGTAACTAAAACACTATTTATCTATATTGAATAGGAATAATGAAAGAAACAAGTCCCAAATCAAATAATGGAACAATTGTGGATATAAATGAATCTTTTAAAATTGAATTTGATCCTATCAGCGATGCGTTGGCAGCCATTAGAAATGGTGAATGCATAATTGTTGTAGATGATGAAAGAAGAGAAAATGAAGGGGATTTAATATGTGCGGCTCAGTTTGCAACTCCACAGCAAATTAATTTTATGGCTACAGAGGGACGTGGTCTTATATGTCTAGCTATGCAAGGTGAAAAACTTGACTCTTTGGATTTACCTTTGATGGTAGATAGAAATACAGATGAAAATCAAACAGCTTTTACGATATCAATTGATGCTGGACCTGAAAATAATGTTACTACTGGAATTTCCGCTGAAGACAGGGCTAAGACAATCCAAGTAGCTATAAACCCAAATACTAAGCCTGAAGATTTAAGAAGGCCAGGGCATATATTTCCATTAAGAGCTAAGAAAGGTGGAGTATTAAAAAGGGCAGGTCATACCGAAGCAGCAGTAGATATTGCGGCAATGTCAGGTCTTTATCCCGCTGGAGTGATTTGCGAAATACAAAATCCTGACGGCTCCATGTCAAGACTTCCACAACTTAAAGAGTATGCAAAACAGTGGGGAATGAAATTAATATCTATAGCTGATTTAATAAGTTATCGGTTTCAAACTGAGAGATTTGTATTTAGAAAATCCGATGCTGTACTTCCAAGTATTTTTGGTAATTTCACAGCTTATGGATATATTAATGAACTTGATGGTTCAGAGCACGTTGCATTAGTTAAACAAAAATCATCAAAATTAAGCGAACCTGTACTAGTAAGAATGCACTCAGAGTGCTTAACTGGCGATGCTTTTGGATCATTGCGGTGTGACTGTAGACCCCAGTTAGAGGCTGCTTTATCAAGAATTGAAAAGGAACAAGAGGGAGTTGTTGTTTATTTGAGGCAAGAAGGTAGGGGTATTGGTCTCATAAATAAATTAAAAGCTTATAGTTTGCAGGATGGTGGTTTAGACACAGTTGAAGCCAATGAAAGATTAGGATTTCCAGCAGATCTCAGAAATTATGGTGTTGGAGCACAGATATTAAGTGATCTTGGGATAAAAAAATTAAAATTATTAACAAACAATCCTAGAAAGATTGCTGGATTAGGTGGTTATGGAATAGAGGTTATTGAGAGAGTTCCATTAGTAATTTGTCCAAACGATAATAATGCAGAATATTTGAGTGTAAAAAAAACGAAGTTGGGCCATATGATTGAAGAAGATAATTCTAATTCCAGGAATATCGATCCATTTATATCAATTTTTCTTGACGGAAAATATAAATCTATTGATCTAGTTCCAATAAAAAATAACGTTATTAAATTTTGTAGTGACAAGAATATTAATATTAATCTAGAAAGTACTCCAAGATTATTGGCTTTTTGGAATCGACCAAAATTAGTTTGGCGTATTTTACATGATCAAAAAAGAACCAATTCAAACATTACTGACGAAGAAATACAGAATATAGAATTATTTATACAGTTTTTATCCAATTATAAAAATAGTACAAAGATTGGAATTATTGTTTCTAGAAACATTGAACAAGCATTACACCCAAAAAGTAGCATCAAATTAATCAATACTAAATTTACTATCAATAATGAAATCTTATATTCATCTACAAGAAAATTTAATCTAGATAAAGAGACATTTAGTATTGTCTTCGAAGGATAAGAGTTCTTACTTTAAAGTAGCCTTTAGAATTTTTGATCCGTTAGTAAGTTTAAGAACTACATCCATATCATCAGTTTTCCCAAACACAGTATGAACTCCATCAAGATGTGGTTGTGGTTCATAGACTATAAAAAATTGACTGCCGCCAGTGTCCTTTCCGGCATGAGCCATAGAAAGTGAGCCTTTTAGATGCTTATTTGAATTTATTTCGCATTTAATTTTATATCCAGGTCCTCCAGTTCCAGGCATACCAGATGCTCCAACACGTGTATTTGGACATCCACCCTGGGCCATGAATCCTGGAATAACTCTGTGGAATGCAAGACCATCATAAAATCCATCACTTATCAATTTCGTAAAGTTATTAACGGTATTAGGTGCATCCTTAGAGAAAAATTCAATATTAATGTTTCCTACTTCTGTTTCAAATAATGCCTTTGTCATTTTTTTAAGTTTTATGGTATTTGTATTTTAATCCTTAAAGCAACTTTTCAAGGTTTTCCTTAATGGTGTTTATATCAATTTTTTCTTGATTATCAGTATTTTTATCCCAATTTTCCACCTCAAGATTTTTTTGTGGAGGAGAAATTAGTAACCTGTCTTCAGGTGTTTTGGGAACAAAATTTTTCTCTACAAGTTTACATTCGTAATCTAACTTAATACAGAACTCTCTAATTTCCTCTATATCAATCATTTCAACTGTTGGTAGAGGAAAATCTTGAGCCTCTAGAAGTCCGCAGTATCTTGTTGCATCATCCCTTTCCTCAAACATTAGTACTATGGTTCTTCCTTTAAGTTCTATTGAGTGAATTCCTTCTTTATCTGTTCCTGAATTATATAAAAGAACGTATATATTCATAAAAAAGTATTTTTTATATATATTATTTGATTAAGAATCAGAAAGTGATAATTCTTGTAATCTAGTATACAAAGCAATTTCTTCATCATTAATATCAGCAGGAATAACTACTGAGATTTCAACATATTGATCACCAACATTATCTTCGAATGTAAGACCTCTACCCTTTAAACGTAACATTCTCCCGGTGGACGATTTTGGAGGCACTTGAAGGGTGACATTCCCATCAAGGGTAGGGACCTCTACTGCACAACCAAGAAGTGCATCATGAGGAAACAACTCTAATTTATAAATAACTCTTAAACCATCAATTCTTAATCCACTTTCCGTTTGAACTTTTAACTGCAAATAATGATCTTTTCCTCCTCTTGCTATATTTTCTAGTCTTAATCGCCAACCATCTCCAGCAAAAGGAGGCGTATCAACTTCTACCATAGTTTGATCTTCAAGTTCGATTAATATTGAAGCTCCATTTAATGCCTCATCAGGAGTTAATTCAATAATTGTTTCTATATCTTGATGCAGTTTAACTGGAGGGGGTTCTTCTGGAGATGTTGTAGGGTATTCGTAATTATTAAATTCATCATTTTCTAGATATGTAGATTCATCATCAAGTGTTTCATCAGTATATTCCCCTACATTATTAGCGTTATATTCATATCCAAATAATGAATCAAGATAATCTTGAAAATCAGGGAAACCTGTTTTGAAATTATTATTTTGGTAATCCTCCTGAATATTTACATATGAATTTTTATTTCTTTTATTAGGATCACGTAGGTATTCGTATGCTTCGTTAATTAATTTAAATCTTTCTTCTGCATTTAAATCATTTTTATTTAAATCTGGATGCCATTTTCTTGCTTCTCTTCGAAATGCCTTCTTTAGTTCTTTATCGTCGAAATCATTGGATAACCCCAAAATCGACAAATAATCATTTTTAGAGGAAATAGTCATTGTCCCATGGATCATCATCCCTAGAATTACCATACCTCGAATTTGGATAATTTCTATTCATTTGATTATCCCAAGGATCATCATCCCAATAATCATCCGAAAACAGTTCATCCTTCAATGATCCAAATGTATTTTTAATACCCTCTAACGGATTTTTATCAGTTTTCCTTTCTGCTGCAAATTTTCTGTTTAAACCAAATAATGCTTCTTGGAGAGCACTTACTGAAATTTCTAATTCTTGTGGATCATCATCATTTATGTATTCTTCAACATCTTCAATAGCTAATTCGACAGCTCGTTGTTGTCTTTCAGCTCCATAAGGCCCAAATTCCAGAGAGGCATCTCTAAGTCTTCTTTCAGCTTGAGCAATAAGAGTTAAAGCACTATTTTTTCTATCAATAACAGATCGTTTCATTCTATCTTCATTCGCTTTTGTTTTGGCTTCTTCAATGATTGAATTAATTTCTTGTTCATTCAAATTAGAGCCTCCAGAAATTGTAACTGTTTGTTTTCTTCCAGTTGTTCTATCAGTTGCACTAACTTCTAGAAGACCATTAGCATCAATATCAAATGCAACCTGGACTTGCGGGATTCCTCTAGGTGCTGGAGGTATTCCTGATAGCCTAAATTTGCCAAGTGATTTATTTTCAGAAGCCAATGGTCTTTCACCTTGCCTTACTTGGACAACCACTGACGATTGATTAGCTTCTGATGTACTAAAAACATCAGATTGTCTTACTGGTATTGGTGTATTACGAGGAATTAGTACTTTCATAAGACCACCAATAGTTTCTAAACCTAAAGATAAAGGAGTAACATCATTTAGCAGTAAATCTTGTAAATCACCACTTATTATTCCGGATTGTATAGCAGCACCAATTGCAACAACTTCATCTGGATTAACTGATTGACAGGGGTCATTAGGAACAAGAGTCTTGACTAATTGTTGAACCATTGGGATTCTTGTGCTACCTCCTACAAGAACTACTTCATCTATATCTTCTGCGTTCCATCCAGAGTCGTCTAGGGCTATTTGAACAGGCTCCAACAATCTATCTAATAAATCTTGAGATAACTCTTCAAATATTTTTCTGTTTATAGTCTCTTCAATATGTAAAGGTCCCTCTTTGCTTGTTGTGATAAAAGGTAATGATATTTTTGTTTTTTGCAGTCCTGACAATTCACATTTAGCTTTTTCAGCAGCTTCAGTTAATCTCTGCAAAGCTTGTCTGTCCCTTCTTAGATCAATATCATATTTAGCAAAAAATTTATCAGCAAGCCAATCTACTATTTTTGAGTCAAAATTATTACCTCCTAATTGGGTATCTCCACAGGTGGCTTTAACATCAAATACACCATTTGAAATTCTTAATAAGGAAACATCAAATGTTCCTCCTCCTAAATCAAAAACCAAAACATTATTAGATGAACTTTTTTCAAAGCCATATGCTAGAGCAGCTGCAGTAGGTTCATTTAGGATTCTATCTACTTTTATACCAGCCAATATTGCAGAATCCTTTGTAGCTTGTCTTTGAGATTCATTAAAATAAGCAGGGACTGTGATAACAGCAGATTCAACAGTGTCTCCAAGATATGTTTCAGCATCATTAATTAACTTTCTAATTAACGAGCTGACGAGCTCTTCAGGAGCATACTCTCTTTCGGTATTTGGACTTAGAACCCTTACACTACCCGTATTATTTGCTTTGACATTATAAGGAACAGAAATACTTGTATCGTCTAATTCGTCCCAATCGCTACCAATGAATCTTTTTAAGTTAAAAAAGGTATTCTTTGGATTTAAAACAAGTTGTCTTCTTGCTTGTTCGCCAATTACAATTTCTTTATCTTTTGTAAAACCAACTATTGAAGGTGTAGTTCTAGACCCTTCAGAATTGGCAATTACAATTGGACGACCAGCTTCTATAACTCCAACAACAGAGTTAGTGGTACCTAAATCAATTCCAACTATTTGCCCCATGATTTTAGATTGCTAAATTAAAGCAAAATTTACTAATAATTTAATCAATTTATATCTTTGTTATTTACATATAATAGTAAAAATCAAATATTTTCAACTTAATTTAAAAAAATAAGATTATTTATAACCTGACAAACTGATTACTATCATTTTTCAAGTATTCTTTTCATAGAGGTTGTTGATGTAATTAACCAAAATCAACTAAACTATGACGGAGAGAGAGGGATTCGAACCCTCGATAAAGTTGCCCCTATACAGCATTTCCAGTGCTGCGCCTTCAACCACTCGGCCACCTCTCCCAAGAAAACCATTTTAACCCTTTATCACCCCATTTTTGAGGAAAGTTATTTGAAGAAGACTTTCACAGTCACGATAAAAAATAAAGAGACCGGAAAGGTCTATAGTGAGAAGGTTTATAGTGATGAGTATATTCTTAAGCAATTTGAAAAGAAAGGTTTTAAGCTTCCATTTTCATGTAGAAATGGTTGTTGTACAAGTTGTGCAGTAAAAATTTTATCTGGTGAGTTGAACCAACCTGAGGCAATGGGTGTTTCTCAAGCCTTAAAAGATAAAGGTTATGCGCTACTTTGTGTCGCTAAAGCCTCTGCAGATCTCGAAGTAGAAACAACTTACGAAGATGAAGTTTATGATTTGCAATTTGGACAATATTTTGGAAGGGGAAATACAAGAGTTGCTCCACCATGGGAATTTGAGGAGGATTAATTATGTTTGAGCTCAGCGAAATAGAAAATCTTGTAAACCAAATCAGCTTACCCAGTTTGTATGAAATAGCGAAAAATTCTGCTCAAATTGGTAATGAAATTTTAAAAATTAATTACAACAAAATACAAAAAATTTCGTCTAAAGGTAGAAAAGGTGATCTTGTAACGAATGTCGATTTAGAAGTTGAAAATAAAATAAAAGAATATTTATTAGAAGAAACACCCAATATTTCTATAATTGCAGAGGAAACTGGGAAATTAAATAAATCATCAGATTTAACATGGTGTATAGACCCATTAGACGGTACAACTAATTATTCCCATGGTTATCCTTTTTTTGGAACATCTATCGGTCTTGTATATAAAAACAAACCAATTATAGGAGCTATATCCGTACCATATTTAAATGAATTATATTCTGCCTGTATAGGATTAGGATCTTTTTGCAATGACATTAAACTTAAAGTATCGAGTCCAAATAATCTCTCTGATAGCTTACTTGTCACTGGTTTTTCATATGACAGGTTTGATATAGAGGATAATAATTATGCAGAATTTTGTTACCTAACACATAAAACTAGAGGAGTTAGAAGAGGAGGAGCAGCAGCGGTAGATCTTGCATTTGTTGCAGCTGGGAAGGTTGATGGATACTGGGAAAGGGGATTAGAAGTTTGGGACTTAGCAGCCGGTGCTATTATTGTTAAAGAGGCAGGTGGAACTATTTCGGATTATCCAACAGGTGAATTTAATTTAAGTTCTGGAAGAATTCTTGGATGTTCCCCTAGCATTGAGAAAGAATTAAAAAAAGAACTAGATAATGTTTCTCCATTTAATAAAAATCTTTACACTTAAGAACCGTTAAATATGAATATGACTGATATAAAGGAAATTAAATTAATAGATGTAAGGAATAACTCCAATATAATAAATAATTTAAATAATATTTATAAAGTATGGGGTTATGAGGAAGTCTCCCCTTCATTTATAAATACTTTAGAAACAATAAAAGGTCGTGGTGTTATTGAAGAAAATGAGGTTGTTGGAATAGTAAGTAATGATTCATTATGTCTAAGGCCAGAAATGACAACATCTATTGTGAAATTGTCATCTACTAGATTAATAAATAAGGAAAGACCTATAAGATTATTCACAAACGGAATGGTCTTTAATAAAAAAGAAATAAATAAAAATTCGTTTAAGTTGCAAGAGAAACTTCAGAGTGGAATCGAATTAATTGGATATGATACAAAATATCCCGAAATTGAAGTTATTAATATTTTATTTGATTCGATAGATAATATTAATTTGAAGGATGGTTGTAATTTATGCCTGCTAGTTAGTACAACAAAAATAATGGAATTGATTTTGAATAAGTATAAGAATAATAATTTTGATGAAATAAAGAAAAGTTTGGTTAATTTTGATCAAGATAAATTATCCAAATTAGCAATAGATGAGGATGATAAATATATTCTGAAAGATTTATTATTTACTAGGGGAGAACCTATTGCAATATTAAAAAAATTAAAAAGTATATTCGGCAATAGTAAAACCCTAGATGATTTAAATTTTTTATTTGAAACATTATCTAAAATATCAATTAAATACAATGTTAAATTACAACTAGATCCTACTTTTCAACCCCACTTAAATTTATACGAAGGTATAGTTTTTCAACTTATAGGTGAAATTGATAATAATAAAAACGTGATAGCAAAAGGTGGGAGATATGATGAACTAGTTAGATTCTTTAATCCTAATGAGAAAATATTAAATGGTATTGGATTTACAATTTCAATAGATGTTTTAAGAAATTTAATTAAGGAGGAAAAGAAAGAGAAGAAAAAGATTTTATTAATTTTTAAAGATTCTTATCTATTAGAAAAAGGTATGAATGAGCAAAAAGATCTTCAGAAAAGTGGAAATATTGCTGTTTTACATCTAAATCCATGTGATGACTTAGTTAAAGCTAATCAAATTATGAAAGAAAATAATTGTAGTGAGATTTTGTGGGTTAAATAAAACCAACTAAAACTTTATTTAACTTTTAAATTCATATATTGTTCGGACAATACTCCTAATTAAACTTGATTAACTAGTTTTTAAGAAATAAGATTTAAAATGTTGGATTTTTTTTTAATGGAAAAAGGCGAAATTCGTATTAATACCGAAAATATTTTCCCAATTATCAAGAAGGCAGTATATTCTGACCATGAAATCTTTTTAAGAGAACTTGTTAGTAATGGTGTTGACGCAATTAGTAAAAGAAGAATGGCCTCTATGGCTGGTGATTGCGAGAATACTGAGGAGGCTCAAGTAAAAATAACAATTAACCGTGAAAAAAATACGTTAACAATTTCCGACAATGGAATTGGAATGAATGATGAAGAAATTAAAAAGTATATTAACCAAGTAGCATTCTCTAGCGCAGAAGAATTCCTAACAAAATACAAAAAAGATAATGATGAATTTATAGGTCATTTTGGACTAGGTTTTTATTCAAGTTTCATGGTTGCAGATAGAGTTGATATATTAACAAAATCAGCAATTGGAGAATCAAAAGCTTTCAAATGGTCTTGTGATGGATCTCCAAATTTCACGTTAGAGGAGTCAGAAAGAGAGACAATTGGTACAGATGTAATACTTCATCTACTTGACGAAGAAAAAGAGTTTATTGAGCCTGAAAGGATCAAATCATTAATAAAAAAATATTGTGATTTTATGCCAATAGATGTCTTATTAGAAGGTGAAACAATTAATAAGAAAAATCCACCTTGGAGAAAACAACCTAGTGAATTAAAAGATGAAGAATATATTGAATTGTATAAATATCTTTATCCTTTTCAGGGAGATCCACTGTTATGGATACACCTAAATACCGATTATCCATATGACATACAAGGAATATTGTATTTTCCTAAATTGTCTGGTAGAGCTGATTGGGAAAAGGGAGAGATTAAACTATTTTGCAATCAGGTATTCGTAAGCGATTCAATTAAAGAGATTGTACCAAAATACCTTTTACCTCTAAGAGGAGTAATTGACTCTACAGATATACCTTTAAATGTTAGTAGAAGCGCATTACAAACAGATAGAAAAGTAAGATCTATATCATCATTTATTTCAAAAAAAATTGCTAATAAACTAAAGGATTTAATAAAAAATTCTCCAGAATTTTATGCAGAAATTTGGGAATCTATCTCTGCATTTATTAAAATTGGTGCTATCGAGGATGATAAATTTGCTGAATTAGTAAATAACAGTATAATTTTTGAAACAATAATAAGTTCTGAGAAAGACGTTACTAAAGATATTGAAAATAAAACTCTTATTAAATCCAATGATAAATATTTCACAACTCTGGCAAATTACAAAGAACGAAATAATATAACTGATTCTAAAAAAATAATTTACTGTTCAGATTCAATTGCTCAGTCAAGCGCATTAAATATCTGCTTATCTGATAACAAGGAAGTTATTAAATCAGATCCCTTAATTGATGCACAATTTCTTCCTTGGTTAGAAAGTAAAAACGAAGATTATCAGTTTCAAAGAGTTGATTCAGAAATAAATGAACTTGAAGATAAAGAATCTAAAGAAATTGTAGATAAGGATGGCAGATCAAATACAGAAAATCTTAGAGATACGATTGTAAAAGCACTTAACAACGAAAAAGTAACCGTTAAAGTTCAGTCACTTTCAAGTAAAGGTGCACCACCGGCGATGATCTTGCTTCCAGAGCAAATGAGAAGAATTAATGATATGGGTGCTTACATGGAACAAAAGATGCCTGGCTTACCTGAATATCATGTGCTTTTAATTAACAAGGAACATCCTCTTATTGTGGGTCTTAATAAAATTACAGGCAATAAAATAATTATTGATAAAAAAGACCCTATAGAAAATCCATTGGCATCTAAAATTGCAAATCATGTTTACGATATGGCTAAATTATCTGTTGGTGGATTAGATCAAGAACAGATTATTAATTTACAAAATAATAACGCCGATTTAATTTCAGAATTGCTTAATTCTACAAATTGAGTCGTGTGTTAAAATTTTTACAGATATAACTCAAAAAATATGTCAAGAGTTTGCGAACTTACTGGAGCAAAAGCTAATAATGGGATGGCTGTAAGTCACTCACATATTCGTACAAAAAAATTGCAACAAGTTAATCTCCAAAAAAGGAGACTTTGGTGGGAAGAAGGGAAAAAATGGGTAAATATTAAAATTAGTACCAAAGCACTAAAATCTATACAAAAAGTTGGATTAGATAAATTTGCTAAATCAAATGGAGTTGATTTAAAAAAATTCTAAATTTGATGAAAAATTTAGTTGTAAGTATTTTTCTATCATTTATTTTTTTAATTAATTGTAATTCAGCAATAGCTTTTGATTTTGCTCCAGAAGTAGGAGATATCGCTCCAAACTTTCAATTAGAAGGTTTTAATAAAAACATAAAATCAAAAAAAATTTGGAAATTAAATGATTTTCAAGGTAAGTGGCTTGTTATGTATTTTTATCCAAAGGACTTTACAGCAGGTTGCACTCTTGAAGCTAAAGGTTTTACTGAATTAAAAAAGGATTTTTCAAAATATAATGCCGAAATTGTTGGGATTAGTGCTGATAATCAAGATTCTCATGAAAGTTTCTGCAGCGAAAAATCCCTAAACTACACTTTATTATCTGATCCAGAAGGAATTATTAGCGATAAATATGGTTCTTGGATTCCTCCATTTTCAGATAGAAATACTTTTTTGATTTCTCCAGAAGGGAAAATTTCTTATAGATGGATAAGTGTTTTACCTATAAATCATGCCAAAGAAGTACTTAATGTACTAAAGAAAAAAATATAAATCTTGCACGAGCTATCATTTGGAACTTGGTTAATTCATATCTCTTCAGTAATTGAATGGATATTTACCATCTTTGTCATATGCAAAATATCTAAATATAAAAAATATAATTTATTTTTTTGGTTAAGCTTAGCTATGGTCCCAAACTTAATAGGAGCTATGTGCGCTATAACTTGGCATATCTATGATAATCAAGACGTATTGTATGGATTAGTAACGCTTCAAGGGATATCTACATTTATAGGAAATTCAACATTAGCTTTAGCATCATTCACTATTTTTAAAAAGACAGAAACTTATGACTGATTTATTTATAAAGTTTCTAGAAAAATTAGCTTCAATTGACAATACAGCTTTGTTCGCAGCATCTATATTTCCATATGCAATCTTTTTGTTTTACTTATATAAAATCAAATCTGTCAATATTTTTGTAAAAACAGGATTTTCCCTAACTGTTTTATTCGTATTCATCACTATATTGGTATCAATATTCACACTAAATTACTATGATAAAACCCTTGTTGAGGTTGACTTCCTGCATGGCTTTGCAGAATCCTTCCTAACTCTAAGTGATTTTGTTATTTTGTTTGGATTTATAAAGTTGTTAAATAGCTTAGAAGTAAACAACTCTTAAGACCTTTTACAATTTTGTGTTTTTTAGGTAAAAGTATTAGAGAATATATAAATATAACTATTTTTTATGTTTACCACATTATTTGCAGCTGCAGATCCAGCAACTTTTTCTTGGTCTCCAAAGTGTGCCGTCGTAATGATTGCATGTAATGTTTTAGCTTATGCAATTGCTAGAGCAACAATAAGAAAACCTAATGAAGGTTTTGAAATACCTAATTCAAAATTCTATGGTGGTTTAAGTCACGCATCAGTTGTAGGTGCTAATTGCCTAGGTCATATTTTCGGAATTGGAGCAATCTTAGGATTAGCATCACGTGGTGTTTTATAAAAATTTATTTATTAAATTTTTAATTATCTAACGTAAATTTTTTAACAATTTTATCTGCCATCTGATCAGGCATAAGTCCCAATTTTTCTTTACTCTGATCAGGTGAAGCATGATCAACTAAAACATCAGGTATACCTATTCTGTATACAGGAATATTTATTTCATTATCGTTTAATAATTCAACTATTGCAGAACCAAATCCACCTATTAGGGTTCCTTCTTCCATAGTTACAACTTTTTGGATCCTACTTGCTAAAGGCATAATAAGATTTTTATCGAGAGGTTTCACAAATCTTGCATTAATAAGACATGCATTAATGT
The DNA here is from genome assembly GCA_902583265.1 of uncultured Prochlorococcus sp. GTDB lineage: Bacteria > Cyanobacteriota > Cyanobacteriia > PCC-6307 > Cyanobiaceae > Prochlorococcus_A. Next base: position 126,696 of record CACHVD010000002.1, on the reverse strand, counting down.
TCATATTTTTTAGTATCTTTGCTGTTTCGATAGCTGATGCGACCATTGAACCATAAGCAATAATTAAAATATCTTCTCCTTCTTCAAGAATTTCAGCTTCGCCTATATTCAAAGGTTCCCAACCCTCATCCATTACAGCTACGCCTAATCCAGAACCTCGCGGTATTCTTAGAGCTGTAGGTCCATTATAGTTAATTGATGTTATTAACATTCTCTGTAATTCAGACTCATCTTTTGGGGCCATCAATACAAAATTTGGTATAGATCTCATATAACTGATATCGTACTGACCTTGATGAGTAGGACCGTCAGCTCCGACTATACCAGCTCTATCTAGTACGAATGATACAGGTAAATTTTGTATCCCTACATCATGAATTAATTGATCAAAAGCACGTTGAAGAAAAGTACTATAAATAGCTACAACAGGTTTAAGACCATCACAGGACATTCCTGCTGCAAGAGTAACTGCATGTTGTTCTGCTATCCCTACATCGATATATTGTTCTGGGATATTTTTTTGCAATATATCTAAACCAGTACCTGTAGCCATTGCAGCTGTAATACCAACGACTTTGCTATCTTGTTCACATATTTTCAATAAAGTTTGACCAAATATTTTACTATAACTAACAGGTTTGGGTTTCTTTGATGGAATAGATTTCCCAGTAGTAAGATCAAATGCAGACTGTGCGTGATAACCAACCTGATCAGCTTCTGCATAAGGGTAACCCTTCCCTTTTGTTGTGACTACATGAACAAGTACAGGTTTTTTAAGTTTATGAGCAGTGTTAAAAGTATTAACTAAATTACCGATATCATGACCATCAATAGGACCCATATAAGTAAATCCAAGTTCTTCAAAAACAGCTCCAACCTTAGGTACAGCTAATCTTCTAACACTTCCTTTAATATTCTTTAGTTCTTCTGGAATATCCTTACCAATTAAAGGAATATTTTTTACACTTTCTTGAACACTATCTGATAAAAATTGCAATGGTGGGCTAAGTCTTACCTTATTTAAGTAAGTTGAAAGGGCTCCAACTGGAGGTGATATTGACATATCATTATCATTTAGCACTACGACCAAAGGAGTATCAGGAAGATGACCTGCATGATTTATAGCTTCTAATGCCATTCCTCCCGTTAATGCTCCATCTCCAATAACAGCAACACATTTATAATTTTCAGCTTTTCTGTCTCTAGCTATTGCCATGCCTAGTGCAGCAGATATAGATGTACTTGCATGACCTGCTCCAAAATGGTCAAATTTACTTTCAGTTCTTTTAAGATAACCGGCTACTCCATTTTGTTGTCTGAGAGAATCAAATTGACTGAAACGACCAGTTATTAATTTATGAGGATAACCTTGATGTCCAACATCCCAAACAACCTTATCTACATCAAGATCAAGAGTTTGATATAAAGCCAAAGTCAATTCAACAACACCTAAACCAGGGCCTAGGTGTCCACCACTAGTAGATACTACTTGAAGATGTCTTTCTCTTATTTGACAAGCAATTTCCTCTAATTGTGAAACTGTTAAGCCATGTAGTTGATTAGGGTGACTTAACTCACTTAAAAGCATATAACAAAAATTGGTATCTATATAATCTAAAACGCCGAGGTGCAAAATGAGTATTTTTTTTGAAATAGATCATGTAATGTTTTATTAGATTAATAATTAATGCTAAAAATATATATATGAATGATTATTTTGAAAAAATACTTCAAGCTGAAGTCTATGAAGTAGCAAAAAAAACACCATTAGAGAGAGCTCATAATTTAAGTAATAAACTTAATAATGAGATTTTTCTAAAAAGAGAAGATCTACAAGATGTATTTTCATTCAAAATAAGAGGTGCATATAACAAAATGAGTAAGCTTACCAATTCACAGCTAGCTCAGGGAGTAATTACTTCTAGTGCTGGTAATCATGCTCAAGGTGTTGCACTTAGTGCTCTCAAATTAAATTGCCAAGCAACCATATTAATGCCCATTACAACACCTCTAGTAAAGGTTAATGCAGTAAAAAATTTAAAAGCTAAAGTTATTTTATTTGGTGATAATTATGATGAGACTTACAATGAGGCAATAAGGATTAGTCAAGAAAGAAATCTTTGTTTTATTCATCCTTTTGATGATCCAGATGTAATAGCAGGTCAAGGAACTATAGCTATTGAACTTGAACAGCAACTTAGGGAAAAACCTTATGCAATTTATATTGCTGTTGGTGGAGGTGGATTGATATCAGGAATATCTTTATACATGAAAAAAATATGGCCTGAAGTAAAAATAATTGGCGTAGAGCCTGAAGACGCAGACGCTATGACAAAATCCTTGGAAGAATCAAAAATTGTGGAATTATCTTCTGTCGGTCAATTTGCAGATGGAGTGGCAGTTAAAAAAATTGGGAAAAATACTTTTGATATTGGAAGAAAATACATAGATAAAATGATTACGGTTAATACTGATGAAATATGCGCTGCTATAAAAGATGTTTTTGAGGATACTAGATCAATACTAGAACCAGCAGGAGCATTATCAATTGCAGGAATGAAAAAAGATATTTTAAATTCCAATCATTCAAATAGAAAAATGGTTGCGATTGCTTGTGGAGCAAATATGAATTTTGAGAGGCTTAGATTTGTAGCAGAAAGAGCAGAACTTGGAGAATGTAAAGAAGTAATGATGGCGGTTGAAATTCCTGAACGTGCTGGTAGTTTAATTGATTTTTGTAAGTTACTTGATAATAGAAATTTAACTGAATTTAGCTATAGGATGTCGAATTCTAAGAATGCCCAGATCTTTGTAGGAGTACAAGTCTATGGCTTCAATGATAAAAAAAATCTATTAAATGAATTTAGAAATTCTGATTACCCATTTATTGACATCAGTGATGATGAATTATCTAAAAATCATCTCAGACATATGGTAGGTGGAAGATTACCAAAGAATTTTAAAGAACTGGATAATAGAAACTTTGTAGAGCTTTTATACAGATTTGAATTTCCTGAAAGACCTGGAGCGTTAATAAATTTTTTAAATAATATGAAATCTAATTGGTCTATAAGTGTGTTTCACTATAGGAATTATGGTGCTGACGTAGGGAAAATCGTTATTGGAGTTTTAATCGATAAAAATGAAATTTTAGATTGGAATAGATTTGTAAGAATTCTTGGCTATAAATTCTGGGATGAAACTCAAAACGATACATATAAATTATTTCTTGGTGCATCAGATTAAATTTAAGGTAAATTAGAAGAGATTTCGGTAATAAAAATCAATCAATCTGATCTAAATACCACCCCAATATCTGATATAGATCTAGTTACTAAAGTTGAAGCTGTTCTATATTTGAAAGGCAGACCAATAACAAAAAAGGATCTTTCAGAAATTACTAATTCTGATATTAACTCAATAAATGATGCAATTAAGGATCTAAAAAGTAAATACTCTAACCCCAATTCAGCTATTGAATTAAATGCAATTAATAACAGCTTTTCTCTCGAACTAAAATCTAGTCTTAATGAATTCGTCGATGATTTACTTCCTTCTGATTTGAAAACATCCGAATTAAGAACATTGGCAACCATTGCAATCAAAAAAAAGATCCTGCAATCTGATCTTATACTTCTTCGCGGTTCAGGAGCTTATGATCATATTAAAGAATTATTAGAAAAGAAGTTTATCATCAAACGGAAGCAAAAAGATGGTAGATCATATTGGTTATCATTATCCGAAAAGTTTTTTCAAACTTTTGCTGTAAGTAATGAATATCTCTCTAAGATAGGAAGCAGCAATAATAAGTAAATGTTAGGATATGATTAATTACTAAAAGATAATGTTATCTGAGATTTTTGCAGTACTGGGTCAAACTTTATCAATCTATTCTTTCATACTAATAATTAGAATTTTACTTACATGGTTTCCTGGTATTGATTGGAGTAACGGTGTTTTATCAGCATTAACTTCTATCACTGATCCATATTTAAATATTTTCAGAGGTATTATTCCTCCAATAGGTGGATTTGATATTTCATCTTTATTAGCTTTTTTACTTTTAAATGTTATTCAAAATTTAATAACAAATCTCCAGTATGCCAGCTTAGGATATAGCTGAATTCATCTATCGTCTCCAGAACCGCTTATATTGCCTTTAGCAACTCTTAATTTTAATTTTTCAAGGTTTTGAAATGCAACATCCTCTAAATTGAAATCTAATTCTGTACAAAGATTTGATAAATACCACAAAACATCTCCTAACTCTTTTTTAATACCTAATTTTGATTCATTATCAAGTATTCCATTTTTATCTCTTATAACCTTTTTTACTTTTTCTGCTACCTCACCAGCCTCTCCAACTAAACCAAGAGTTGGATAAATATAATTTGAACCTAAATCTGGATATTGAGCTGTTTCTCTAGCTTTTTTCTGATAAGTTTTAAAATCCATGACTTAAATAACTAACTTTGGGTATGGTAAATTTATTTATATCTAGCAATATTATCTATATATGTCGAATATTGATTTAAAAAGAAGAACGAAAATAGTAGCAACTATTGGCCCTGCAACTCAATCTGAAGAGATAATTACAGATTTAATTAAAGCTGGAGTAACAACGTTCCGATTAAATTTCTCACATGGAGATCATAAGGATCATGCTGAGAGAATAAAAACAATAAGGGAAGTATCAAAAATGTTAGATATTGATATTGGAATATTGCAAGATCTTCAAGGACCTAAAATACGATTAGGGCGCTTTAAAGATGGTCCTGTAAAAGTTAAAAAAGGTGATAAATTCATCCTGACATCGAATGAAGTCGAATGTACAAATACTATTGCAAATGTAACCTATGACAAACTTTCTCAAGAAGTTAGCGAAGGTAAAAGAATACTTTTAGATGATGGAAAAATAGAAATGATTGTAGAAAAAGTTGATACAAATGCTAATCATTTGGAATGCATAGTAACTGTTGGAGGGGTCCTGTCAAACAATAAAGGTGTTAATTTCCCAGATGTTCAATTATCAGTAAAAGCATTAACAGAAAAAGATAAAGAGGATTTAAAATTTGGTTTATCTGAAGGAGTTGATTGGATAGCTCTAAGTTTCGTAAGAAATCCATCCGATATAAACGAGATAAAAGATTTAATAAACAAAAATGGACATTCAACTCCAGTAGTAGCAAAAATTGAAAAATTTGAAGCAATTGATCAAATTGATACACTATTACCCTTATGTGATGGTGTTATGGTTGCAAGAGGTGATTTGGGAGTAGAAATGCCTGCTGAGGAAGTTCCTCTTTTACAAAAGGAATTAATAAGAAAAGCTAATTCATTAGGCATCCCAATAATTACAGCGACTCAAATGCTTGATTCTATGGCTTCTAACCCAAGACCAACTAGAGCCGAAGTTAGTGATGTTGCAAATGCAATTCTTGATGGTACTGATGCTGTAATGCTTTCAAACGAAACTGCAGTTGGCGACTATCCTGTAGAGGCAGTAGAAACGATGGCCACCATAGCAAGAAGAATTGAAAGGGACTATCCACTTAAAGCTATTGAAAGCCACTTACCTAGTACTATCCCAAATGCTATCAGTGCAGCAGTAAGTAATATAGCTAGACAACTTGATGCAGGAGCTATAATCCCATTAACAAAATCAGGTTCTACTGCTCGAAATGTAAGTAAGTTCAGACCACCAACACCTATTTTGGCAACTACTACAGAAAGGAGTGTAGCGAGGAGATTACAACTTGTTTGGGGAGTTACTCCTATAGTAGTTAAAAATGATGAAAGAACAGCAAAAACATTTAGTTTAGCTATGCAAATTGCCCAGGAGATGGGGATCCTAAATCAAGGAGATTTAGTAGTTCAAACTGCAGGTACATTAACTGGCATTAGCGGCTCTACAGATTTAATAAAAGTAGGTTTAGTAAGAAAGATTGTATCGAGAGGAATTTCAATAGGGGAAATCGGTGTCACAGGTAAAGCAAGAATAATAAAAAATAATCTTGACATGTCCTTAATTTGTCCAGGAGAAATATTATTTGTTCCGGAGGAATTAATGAAAAATATTCCACTGAGTAAAAATATAGCGGGCATTGTTACCAATCAAAATGTAAATGATGTTTATACTTTGTTTAACAAAAATAACAAAAAAATTTCTACAATTTGCAATTTAGAAAATATGGATAATCAACAAATTAGTAATGGCGACCTTATTACACTTCAGCTCAATGAGGGTGTTATATATATGGGGCAAATTGAAGATGATGATGCAATAGATAAGTATAAATATGTCTAGGAATATTTCAATAAAAGAAGCCTTAGGCATGGCTACAAAAACATTAGTTTCGAACAAATTAAGAAGTTCGTTAACAATGCTGGGGATAATTATAGGAAATGCATCAGTTATTACACTTGTTGGACTTGGAAGAGGTGCTCAAACATTAGCAAAAAACCAATTAAGTAATTTAGGTGCAAATGTTTTATTCATTGTTCCTGGCAATAATGACACAAGAAGAAGAGGTATTTCATTTCCTAAAAACCTAGTTTTAGAAGATGCAGAAGCAATAAGTAATCAAGTCCCGACAGTTAAAAAAGTTGCTCCTCAAATATCTGCTAATGAAATAGTACAATCAAATTCTAAAAGTTTAAATATATCAATTGCAGGAGTAACTCCTGAATTTCTTGAAGTAAGAAGCTTTGAAGTTGATAAGGGAAGATTTTTAACCGAAAGCGATGTTAATAGTGCAAGAAGTTATGTAGTAATAGGTCCTGATCTTAAAGATGAATTTTTCAAAGATAAATCATCATCACTTGGAAGAAAAATTAGAATTAAAGACCATACTTATGAAATTATCGGAATATTAAAACCAAAAGGTGCTGTATTTGGGAGTAATCAAGATAAAAATGCTTATATTCCATTAACTACGATGGTAAATAGGATTACTGGGAAGGACCCTACATATGGTGTAAGTTTAAGCTTCATTAGTGTTGAAGCGATAAATAAAAATGCAACAAGTGCCGCTAAATTTCAAATTACTAACTTATTAAGACAAAGACATAAGATAATCAGAGATGATGACTTCGCAGTTAGATCACAAGAAGATGCATTGAACATAGTTACCAACATAACAAGTGGGCTAACATTTTTATTGGCAGGTATTGGAGCTGTATCTTTAGTGGTTGGAGGCATAGGAATCATGAATATTATGCTCGTTTCTGTTAGCGAAAGGACTGAAGAGATTGGTCTCAGAAAAGCAATAGGTGCTAAACAGGAGGATATTTTAATTCAATTTTTAATTGAGGCATTAATTTTATCTTCAATTGGAGGATTAATAGGAACATCAACGGGATTATCAGGTGTTTTCCTTTTATCTCTCATAACACCACTTCCTGCATCTGTAGGAATTACTACAACCTTTTCGACTATGATCATTTCAGGATCAATAGGTTTAATCTTTGGCGTTTTACCCGCAAAAAGAGCATCTAAATTAGATCCAATTGTTGCATTGAGAAGTTTATAAATAGAATTTTAATCATGCTCAATTTATATAAATTAATTGAGATATTGGTGAGTCTTCAATTAATAGTAATAACAACAATGCTACCTGTTTATATCCCACTACCATTTCTCGATAAATCAAGTAATACATTTGAAATGCCTATTACATGGCAAATTCCTACAATAATATTATTAACACTTATATTTGATAAAAGAGTTGTTTTTAGAGCATTTTCTTTATATATAATTGTAGGGTTGTTTATATTTCCAGTCTTTCATAAAGGTGGTTCACTAGGTTATTTGTTAACTCCAAATTTTGGTTATCTATTAGGTATATATCCATTAATCAATATAATTGATAATTTAAACATAGGAAATAAAATAAATGTTGGCAACTTTTTAAAAAATGGATTTATAGCGATAGTAGCTATGCATTTAACTGGAATATTTTACTACTTAATACCAGTTATATTTTACAGTCAATTTAATTTATTTTTATATAATTTAGGGAAATACTCTGTAGGGAAAATTGTATATCATTTTTTAATGCTCATACCACTATCTTTACTTATTAAACCTATAAAACGTTTAAAACTTAGCAAATAATGATTAATAAAATACAATCAAAATTATATTTTTTATCTTTAAGTATTTTTATTATTTTAATAGATCAATTTACGAAATATTTGATGTTATATAATTATAAGTTATTTATAAATAAAGATTTTCTTTTATTTAGAATAGACTTTGTAAAAAATTACGGGGCAGCATTTAACATATTTAGTGGCAGTAGAATATTTTTATCTTTCATAAGTATTATTTTTTCAATATTACTTCTTTACTTAATATTAAGAAAAAATAACCTAAATGCAATTGATCTATATTCTTATAGCTTTATTCTTGGCGGAACTATTGGTAATGGTATTGATAGGATTTTAAAAGGTTATGTAGTTGATTTTATAAATTTAAATATTATAAATTTTCCACTGTTTAATATTGCTGATATATCTATTAATATTGGTTTTATTTTTTTACTATATAACATTTTTAAAAATAATCGATAAAATGAATTACTTGAAATTAAAGTATCTAAAGTATTTTATCTTTATTTTATTTCTATATATTATATTTTCAATTCTAATAAGAATAGTAAATATTTATACCCTGTTATTTTTAATAGCAATTCTGTATATTTTTTATAATATTGATAAAAAATTATTTAAAAAAATAGTTTATAAGGTTCTATATAAAAGCAACACAAATAGACTTTCATTCAAAAATAAATATAGTGCTGCCAAGATAAGTTTGGAGGGGATTGAGAAAATTAATAAAAAAATTAACGATAAAGTTAAAGTTGAATTATTAAATTACCAAAAAAATAAATTAGCGTCACAATTAAAAACAGGAGATTATAAAGTTACTCTTTTTGGAGCAGGTTCCTCAGGAAAAACATCTATAGCAAGAACCTTATTGAAAAATATTGTCGGACAAACTTCAGCAAAAATTGGTACAACAAAGCAAATTAATAGCTATAAAATTCGTATCCCAATCTTAAAAAGAAACATCAATATAATTGATACTCCTGGATTATTCGAACCATCTAAGTTAGGAGAAGAAAGAGAAAAAGCAACTATCATACAAGCCTCTTATTCTGACTTGGTTCTCTTTGTCTTAGATCAGGACATAAATAAATACGAAAACTATTTAATTAATGAATTATTGAAAATAGGTAAAAAAATAATAATCGTACTAAATAAATGTGATTTAAGGTCTAGAGATGAAAATAACCTTATCAAAGAAAATATAATGGCTATCACTGCTGCAAGTAAAAATAAAATTTCAGTTGTTCAAACAATTGCAGTACCTCAACAAACTTCTTTTGAAAAATCAGATGCCTTAAATTTAGTTCCAGATGTAGGAAGTTTATTTAAAGAAATAATTGAAACTCTCGATAATAATGGAGAGGAGTTATTAGCAGAAAATATTCTTTTTCGCTCAAATAAGTTAGGTATTAAAAGTAAAAATTTTATAGAAGAACAAAGATATCTAATGTCAAATAAAGTGATTAAAAAATATATGTGGATAACAGGTGGAGTAATACTAGTTAATCCGCTTCCAGCAGTTGATTTTCTTACTACTACCTCAGTTAATCTTCAAATGATAATGGAATTATCAAAAATATACGAAATAAAACTTACTAAAAAAGATGCAAAAAATTTATCGAAATCATTGCTAAGCGCATTGGCAAAACAAGGAATACTTAAAGGGGGGCTCGCAATTCTTTCTCCTGCTTTAGCTACGAGTTTGACAAAAATTATAATATCTAAATCTATACAATCTATTACAGCAGGCTGGTTAATAAGAATAGTAGGACTAAGTTTGATCGAATATTTTAGAAATGGGCAAGATTGGGGAGATGGAGGAATTCAAGAAGTTGTAGATAAGATATACAGAATAAGTAAGAGAGAGGACATTTTAAATAACTTCGTAAAAGAAGCTATTTCTAAAATTGAGATAAGCAAGTACTTTAAATCAAATAAAGCATTACCTCCATTTCCTAGGTAATATTTGATAATTGATCATTTAAATAAGTTCTGAAATCAAAAATAGTTATTAAAAGTAAGTAAGCAATACAAATAGCTATAGATATAAACCCCGTTAATATTGCAATAATTTTTGATCTACCGATATTCATTGATAAGCATTTAAAAATTTCAAAAGATCTTTAATATGAGAATAATTTGTATTGTAGTTGCCCATAACCACGCGTAAAAGATACTTACCTTTAAACATTGGTCTAGAAAGCATAAAATTGTTTTTCATTAATTCATTAACTTTAGTTTGAGTCCAGAAATCTGTATCTTTTGTAGTAAGTCCCTTTGGTAGGAATGAAACAATATGTAAAGGACCTGAATATATTTCAAATTTATTATTATCAATATTTTCTATAAAAAAATCTTTTCTTTTAACTGATGATTTTAATATATCTTCAATTCCATGCAATCCTAAAAAACGTAATCCCAGCCATAGTTTTATAACCTCTGCTGGTCTTGAACCTTGTATGCCTAATTCACCCCTGTTTGTAATATCTTCTTTAGATGATATGTATGGTAATCCAGTAGAAAAGGTATTTTTTAAAGTAGTCATATTTGAAACTAATAACAAAGATGAAGTCTTTGTTATACCAATAATTTTTTGGGGATTTATCGTTATTGAATTAGCCTGATTAATATAATTTAAACCTTCTATTGGAATAGACGTTATAGCAAAAATCCCTCCAATTGAGCCATCGATGTGTAACCATATATTTCTTTCATTACATATTTCACTTATTTCTTTAATTGGATCAATAGCCCCTCTTACAGTTGTTCCAAGGGTGGCAACGATAGCAAAAATTTTTTTATTTTCTATTAAACATTTATCTATAGATTTTCTGAGATTATTTATATCCATACGACCTTGATTATCAGTTTTAATCCGGACAAGATTTGTAGCATCAAGACCCATTATTCTTATACATTTAATGAAGGAAGAATGAGCATCTTCACTAACAATCAATACAGAATTAGAATTTGAACCTAATCCAGCATTATTTCTAGCTGCTATAAGTGCATTCAAATTACTTAAGGTACCTCCGCTAGCAGCTATACCTCCAGAGAAATCATTAAACCCTATTTTCTTTGCGAACCATTTGCATAATGATTCTTCAAGCAAAGTAACACTTGGAGATAACTCGTAAGCAAGAAGATTATTATTCAAACCCGCAGCAATTAAATCTCCTAGAATAGAGAAAATTAAAGGTGGGGGATCAAGGTGAGCTAGTGAGCCAGGATGAACGGGATTAAATGAATTATTCAAAAGAGATTCGATATCAGAAAACAAATCTTCTTCAGAGTTGCCATCCTCCTCAGGCATAATGCACTTGAAATTATCATCAAAAGGTAAAGGACCATTTTTATCGGCTTTAGAGAACCAGTCACAAAGAGTTTGACTTGCTCTATTGAGAAGAGTAATCAATTTGTCATTAGTCCCTATATAAGAAGGGAAATATATATCTTTATCATTTATTAAATCTTCAATCATCAGATAGGATATCTATTAATTAAGTCTATTCTCAATATTGGTAAATGAGGTATATTTTTGAAAATGGAAATAGTAATAATAATAATCAAAAAGAAATAAATAATTCAAAATACACTATTTGGATGAATTCGATATTAAGAAGATCAAAAGAAATTGGGAAAGTTGAGTTACCAATCTGTTCAATAATTTTAGATGAGAGAGGAAGATGTATTGGGAGAGGTGTTAATAGGAGGAATATAAATAAAGACCCATTAGGTCATGCTGAGATAATGGCACTTAGACAGGCATCTCTAATAAAAAATGATTGGAGATTTAATGAATGTACTATTATCACAAATTTAGAACCTTGTACTATGTGTTCCTCTGCTCTTATTCAAGCTCGGATGGGTAAAGTTATTTTTGGTGCATACGATAAGAAAAGAGGTGGATTAGGAGGATCGATTGACTTGTCAAAACATAAAAGTGCTCATCACAAAATGGAAATAATAGGAGGCATTTTAGAAGATGAATGCAGTCAAATATTACAGATTTGGTTCAAAAAGTTGAGGACTCAAAAATAGAATATTTTTTTAATTCAGTGTCAAAAAGGTTCAATAATCTGTCAACATTATCCTCGCTTGAATTATAACCCATTAGCCCTATACGCCATACCTTTCCTGACAACTCTCCAAGACCATTACCTATTTCTATTCCAAAATTTCGTAATAAATGATTTCTAAATCCATCTCCGTCAACGGCTGGTGGGATCTTAACTGTTGTTAGAGTTGGCAATCTATAATCCTTTGAAACATGTAATTCCATGCCAAGACTCTCTAAACCATTCCATAGTTTTTTTGCATTAGCGTTATGTCTATTCCAAACATTCTCTAAACCTTCATTTGCAATTAATCGTAAACCTTCACGAATCGCAAAATTCATGTTGACGGGAGCTGTATGATGATAAACACGATCAGACCCCCAATATTTATTTAAAAGAGACAAATCTAAATACCAATTAGGGACTTTTGTTTTTCTTGAACTAAGCTTATCTTGAGCTCTTTTATTCATTGTAAAAGGACTTAATCCTGGCGGGCAGCTTAATCCTTTCTGGCTACAACTATATGCTAAATCAATATTCCATTCATCAATCAATAGTTCTAAGGCTCCAAGCGAAGTAACTGCATCAACTAAAAACAAGCAGTTATTTTTTTTACATATATCTCCAATTCCATCAAGAGGTTGTAAAACACCACTTGATGTTTCCGCATGAACAATGGCAAATATAGAAGGTTTTTTTGTTTCTATTTCATACTTAATTTCTTCATATGAAAAAGCCTCACCCCATGGTTTTTCAATAACCGAAACTGCAGCCTTATATCTTGTAGCCATATCAACTAGTCTGTCCCCAAAATATCCTTTTTTAGCAATTAGAATTTTTTCTCCTTCTTCTATAAAATTAGCTATTGAAGCCTCCATAGCTGCACTCCCTGTACCACTCATTGGAAGAGTTAGTCGATTACTACATTGCCAGGTATACCTCAGAAGTTGTTGTACATCAGACATTAATGAAATATATGCTTCATCTAAATGTCCAATAGGATTTAAAGAAAGGGCATTTAACACTTCTGGATGTGCATTTGATGGGCCAGGACCTAATAAAAGACGAGGGGGAACATAGGTCTTTGAGAAATGAGATAAATTCTCTTCATTTAAGGTTGAAACAAGTTTTGCCTCTGTCAAAGCATTAACATCCAATTACATTAAAATTAAACTAATTTCACCACATAAGCGATAAATATTTAGAGAAATTCATCCAATTTAAATATTTAAGTTAACAAATATTAAACTTATAACTTGAAATACTGAAAGAAGACATCAAGTCTTCAAAAAAGTTACTATTGATACATAATAAGAATCATCAAGTTATTAATTTCATAGAAGGTATCTCAAAAGTTATGTCTAAATCTCCACAAGATGTTTTAAGTCAAATTAAAGACGAAGGAATTGAACTAATCGATTTGAAATTCACAGACATTCATGGAAAATGGCAACATTTAACTCTTACATCGGACATGATAGAGGAAGATTCCTTTACAGAGGGTCTAGCATTTGATGGTTCATCAATAAGAGGTTGGAAAGCAATTAATGCCTCTGATATGTCAATGGTTCCAGATGCAACTACAGCTTGGATTGATCCTTTTTATAAACATAAAACGCTAAGTATGATTTGCTCCATACAAGAACCTAGAAGTGGTGAACCATACGATAGATGTCCAAGAGCCTTAGCTCAAAAGGCATTAAAATATTTAGATTCGACGGGTATTGCAGATACTGCATTTTTTGGACCGGAACCAGAATTCTTTTTATTCGATGATGTTAGATATGACTCTAAAGAGGGAGGTTGTTTTTATAGTGTAGATACCATTGAAGCGCCATGGAATACAGGGAGAATTGAAGAAGGAGGAAATTTAGGATACAAAATACAATATAAAGAAGGATATTTTCCAGTAGCTCCAAATGATACTGCGCAAGATATCAGATCTGAGATGCTCCTTCTTATGGGTGAATTAGGTATCCCCACAGAAAAACATCACCATGAAGTTGCTGGTGCCGGTCAACACGAGCTTGGAATGAAATTTGATTCGTTAATAAATGCTGCTGATAACGTTATGACTTATAAGTACGTTGTCAGGAATGTTGCAAAAAAATATGGAAAAACAGCAACATTTATGCCCAAGCCTGTTTTTAACGACAACGGAACGGGAATGCATGTTCACCAAAGTTTATGGAAGAGTGGACAGCCACTATTCTTCGGTGAAGGAGCATATGCAAATTTATCTCAAACAGCAAGATGGTACATCGGAGGCATACTTAAACATGCACCATCATTCTTAGCATTTACTAACCCAACTACAAATAGTTATAAACGATTGGTTCCAGGTTTCGAAGCACCTGTAAACCTAGTTTATTCTGAGGGTAATAGATCAGCTGCAGTAAGAATACCTTTAACAGGTCCAAGCCCTAAAGCTAAAAGATTAGAATTCAGATCTGGTGACGCACTCGCAAATCCCTACTTAGCATTTTCTGTGATGATGCTTGCAGGTATTGATGGAATTAAAAATCAAATTGATCCTGGTGACGGAGTAGATGTAGATTTATTTGAACTTCCAGCTGATGAACTAGCAAAAATTGATACAGTGCCGTCATCTCTAAATGATTCACTTAATGCGCTAAAAGCAGATAAGGATTATCTATTAGCTGGTGGAGTATTTACTGAAGATTTTATTGATAACTTTATCGATATAAAGTACGAAGAGGTACAACAACTAAGACAAAGGCCTCATCCACATGAATTCTTCATGTATTACGATGCATAAATGAAAGGATACGTTAGTTAAAATTAATCAATTTGAGAAATATCACAAAATATTCTCAAATTGAATTTTTTTTTGTTGGAATATATATATATAAATTGAAAAATGGCTAGGGAATCTATTTCAAAAATTGCATATAAAACGCTTCAACAAAGTAAAAGCATTGCAGGTTTTGCTCACAAGCAAATCAGTTCAAGATTAATGAATTTTATTCTCCCCGATTCGAAACTTGAAAATTTTGATATTGATAAGGATCTTCTAATACAAATCCAAAATTCAATGGATAATTTAAGAGAAGAAGATTGGAATGATGCAGAAAAAAATATTTATCCAAAAAAATTATTGTTTGATGAGCCATGGCTTAGATATTTAACTCAATATCCCAAAATTTGGCTCGATATGCCCAATACATGGGATAGAAGAAGAAAACAAAACTTTGATGATCTTCCAAAATCAATTAATAAAGATAATTATCCTAAGTATTATTTAAGAAATTTTCATCATCAAACTGATGGTTATTTATCAGATTTTTCGGCTAGCATTTATGACCTACAAGTAGAGATACTTTTCAACGGAAGTGCTGACTCCATGAGGAGAAGAATTATAAAGCCAATGAAAGAAGGACTTGAAATTTTTAGCGATAGAAAAAAAAGTTCTATTAAAATACTTGATGTAGCTACAGGTTCAGGAAGAACATTAAAACAATTAAGAGCCGCATTTCCTAAAGAAAAAATTAAAGGAATTGATTTATCTGATTCATATTTAAAAGAGGCAAGTAGATATATTTCAGATTTAGATGGAGATTTAATTCAGTTAATAAAAGGTAATGCAGAAGAATTACCTTTTGAAAACGATAGTCTTCAATGCATTTCTTGTGTTTACTTATTTCATGAATTACCTAGAACAATTAGAGCTAAAGTATTAAATGAATTCTTTAGAGTACTTGAGCCAGGAGGAACATTAGTTTTAGCTGATTCGATACAAATAAGTGATTCACCTGGCTTTATATCCGTAATGGAAAACTTCTATAAATCATTCCATGAGCCTTTTTATTGTGATTACATAAAAGAGGATATTGATTCTAAAATAGAGGAAGTAGGATTTAAAGATGTAAAATCAAATTCCTTTTTTATGACCAAAGTATGGTCTGCTGTAAAGTAAAAAAAAACTTCTATGACCTATTGGGATAAAGATACTATTCAGCTTGTTCAAAGTCTTAATGACAAATTAAAGATTGATCATTCTAAATGGCATAAAGATAAAGGAAATAAATATAAACGATCTGCAGAACTAATTTCGGCGGGATTATGCCATTTAATTATTTCTTGTAATGAGAAGGAAACTATTGAGTATATAGAAGAAAGTATTAAATGGTTAAAAGAAATTAACGTAGATCAACCCTGCCCTAGTAAAAATCATCTTTTTAAAGCCAACTGAAGCCTATTACCTTTACTACTCCATCTAATATCATCAAAACATTCATTAATAATGTAAAGTCCCCGGCCATTTACACTACTTATTTTTTTTGGTAATTTGTAATCTCTTTTTTTTATTTCTAAACCATTACCTTGATCTTGAATTTGCCAAACACACCAATTAGGAGTGATTATTCTTCTTACTCTAATGTTTTTTTTAGGATCTAATTTATTTCCATGTTTTACTGCGTTAACTAGAGCTTCATGTAAACCAAGTTTTATGAGATAGCTTGATTGAGAATTTTTAATAGGTTCTAATAATTGATCGACAAATTCATTTAACTGTAATGATGACTCGAATTCGTAGTTTGACCAGTTAATCTTTGGTCTAATAAAAATTTTTTTTAAAATATTTTTGCCCCGAAATAAGGACATAATAATATTTTTACTCTGTATTAATTTTAACTTATTAAATACCTCATTTAAAGAATATTATTATGTCTTTCAGCTATAGCAGGGTGCCGAAGGATTGAGTCCATAAGTCTTACTCCTCTTAGTTGATTTATTAAAGGCATATGTCCATCAGGAGCATCTAATGACCAGCAAAATGATCCGGGATATCTAGTCCATAAGCCCTCTTTTTTCCAACCTATTTTCGGCCACATTAATTCATATTTTTTCCCTACTGATTTTAATATCTTTGCCTGAATTGAAAATCCAAATCTACCATTAGAATAAATAGTCCATAATCTATCTATTGTTTCTAGATCTTTACCTGACATATTCTTAACTTCACTATAGAAAACATATCCACGTTTTTCAGCTAATTTCCCAGCTAATTTTCGTAAATAGGAACTTGTTAATCTATCTGCCTCTTCAAATTTTTGCTCAACCAACATCAATTGCAAATCTTCATAATTAATATCAATATCTGAATATGTATTAAACCAATTATTGAATTTAGAGTTTTCAAAGAATTCAGGCTTAAATTTTTTTAAAACTTGCAGTATCCAACCAGCAGTCCAATCGTCACCATCACTATCAAAGATATCAAACAGTGAAGGACCAAGATTAAAAATATTTTCGACTTCAGATTCTATTTGAGTTAATGTATTTATTCTTTTTCTTTGATTGGAAACTGTAAATTTTTTTATCATGTCTAATGTAGCATTGTTATGAGTATCTTGTTCTTTGTTATTCATTTTAAAAAATCAATCTAAAAAAATAAAAACTATCCATGTATTTCAAAAGAAAAGAACTAGAGAAATTTAGAAGTTTTAAAGGACCACTTATAGATGTTAGAAGCCCGAGTGAATATTATAAAGGACACCTGCCTAATTCTATTAACATTCCACTATTTGATAATGATGAGAGATCTATAATTGGTACGATTTATAAAAAAGAAGGAAGAAAAAAAGCAGTAATAAAGGGATTAAAGTTTTTTGAAAAAAAAATGGAATTGCTTCTTGATAATTTGTTCATGAGTATCGATTCGCATAAAACTATTCCTAATAAAAATAATGATTTTTTTATCAGAATATATTGCTCTAGAGGAGGAATGCGTTCGCAAAGCATAGCTTGGCTACTAGAAAAATATAATTTAAATACAATAACACTTAAGGGCGGATACAAAATATATAGAAGATGGGTATTAGATAGTTTCTCAAAGAAATTAAATATAGTAGTTATTGGAGGAAAAACAGGAACAGGGAAGACAAGATTATTATCATTACTAGATAAATATAAATATCAAACTATTGATCTTGAAGGAATTGCTTGTCATAGAGGAAGTACATTTGGAGGTTTAGGAATGAAAGAACAACCTTCAAATGAACAATTTGAAAATATAATTGCAGAAAAAATAAATTCTTTTAAATGCTCTAATAATATTTTTGTAGAAGCTGAAAGTGCAAATATAGGTAAATGCAAAATTCCTCATGAATTCTTCAAACAGATGAAACATTCAAAAAGAATTGAAATTTTAAGAAGCGAATCTAACAGGTTAGATGAGTTAATAGATACTTATAGTGTTTTTAAGAAAGAGGAACTCCAAGAATCTGTATTAAGGATAAAAAAAAGATTAGGACCGCAAAGAACAAAAATAGCTCTGGAATCAATTAATAATGAGAAATGGGACTTAGTTTGCAAGTCAGTTCTAGATTATTACGATAAGTGTTATGAATTTGAAAAGGTTGGCAAAACAAATATAAAGTTATTAGATTTAACTGATAAAAAATATGATGAAAGGATTCTAGAGTTAATAAATAATGTTTTATAAAATAATTACAAACGAATGTGAAAAATATTTCCTAAGATAAAAAATTATTAACTGAATATTATGACAGCAAATAAAACTGCAAAAATACAATTTTATGAGGGAACTGATGAACCAGTAGTGCCTGAAATAAGACTGACTAGGAGTAAAGATGGTACAACCGGCCAGGCTTTATTTTTGTTCGAAAAACCTCAAGCATTATCTTCAATTACAGACGGTGAAATCACAGGTATGCGCATGATTGATTCAGAAGGTGAAATACTAACTAGGGAAGTTAAAGTAAAGTTTGTTGATGGAGAACCCATATTTTTAGAAGCAGTTTATATTTGGAAGAACACATCAGACTTTGATAGATTTATGAGATTTGCAAATAGTTATGCCAAATCAAATGGATTAGGATATTCTGAAAAGAAGTAGGATTATTTAGAAATTGAGTAGTTCATCATATTTTAAGTTAGTAGTTATTTTAATCACTTCTTTAATAATATGGACTTTAAGGGATTTTCTCCTTCTAATAATTTGTTCTTTAGTAATTTCAAATATTGTTTGTAATTTATGTAATAAAATGCAAAAGGGATTGAAAATCCCTCGATCACTTTCTTTGTTTCTTGTATTAACTGTTATATCAGTAATAGTATTTACCATTTTTATTCTTGTATTGCCTCCGTTCATAAAAGAATTCAATGAAATACTAGTTGACATTCCAAATGGTTTATCAAAAATAAATATTTTGATTAATACAAATCTGAACAAACTTAATAGCTTATTTTATGGCGAAAAATCAGAAAACGTTATAGACATATTCAATCTTATAAATAATGTAGTTACCATTCCAGATGTATCAACTATTGCAAAAGCTATTCAAGAAAGTTTTAAGAATTTAATAAATATAGCGGGTAATCTTGGATCAGGTCTTTTGAAATTAATATTCGTATTAGCTGTTAGTTTGATGATTTCTATTGAACCAAAGCAATATAAAGAAAATATACTTCTATTAATACCAAAAAATTACCGTAACAAATTTAGAAATATTCTGGAAAAATGCAATATTGCATTAGCTAATTGGACCTTTTCTATGTTCATAAGTTCATTATCAGTAGGTTTATTATCCTTAATAGTTTTATCTATATTAGATGTCAAATATGTTGTCTCAAATGCTTTAATAGCAATGGTTCTTAATGTCATTCCAAATATAGGTCCAGTTATTAGTGGTATATTTCCAATCTCAATTGCACTACTAGATAATTTTTGGAAGCCACTGGCCGTATTAGGAGCATATGTAATCATACAAAATATTGAAAGCTATATAATAATGCCATCTATAATGAAGAAAAAAGCAAACATACTTCCTGGCCTAACATTAATTTCACAATTTGGATTTACCTTCATTTTTGGTCCATTAGGCTTAATCTTGTCTCTTCCATTAGCTGTAGTAATACAGGTTATAGTTAAAGAATTACTTAAAGATATTTAAAAACTACTTAATTAATTTTTTATATAAATATGGATATGAAAAAAGTATAAAGAAAGCTAAGGGATGTTTACCAATAGCAAAATATAATGAACTAAAAGTAAAATGATCAAATAATATTCTTAACTCAGTAGAAAGATCTATTAAAACTAAAGAAAATAAAATTATTAAATAGTAATTTAATTTCATAAAGTTAGAAGGTTAATCTCTGTCTTTCAGCAACATAGATGGAGCCAATAAAATACTTGAATAACTTCCAACTATAATTCCTAATGATAAGGCTAAGGAAAACCAAAATAGGGAGTAGGATCCAAACAAAATTATGCTTAATAAAGGGATAAGGGTTGTAATACTGGTAAACGTTGTTCTCCTAAATGATTCGTTTACTGATAATTGAATAGTTTCGTTATAGCCTTCTTTCTTTGATTTTAAATTTTCACGAATTCTATCAAAAATAACAACAGTATCATTTACAGAATAACCAGCAATAGTTAGCAAGGACACAGCAAATAAACTATTTACCTCGACAGAAAATATAATTCCTAACCAAGAAAATATACCGAACACAATTAATAAATCATGGAATAAAGCTAAGAGTGCAAATAAGGCATATTTTTTATCAAATCTAATTGATATATATAAAGATATTGCAAATAAAGAAACTAACAATGAAGTAACGCAATTAGTAAGTAATCTTTTTCCAAGCTTTGGGCCTATTAATCTTGAATCCTTACTCTCATAATTTAGAGGTCCAACAATATTATCAAGATTATTAATAAGATTATTTGATTCTTCGATACTTAAATAAGGTGTTCTTATTGAAATTAATTTATTGTTATTTTGGAATTGTAATTTGATATTATTTAAAACTTTATAGTTTTTAGAAATCTCTCTCAAATTTTCCAAAACTGAATCTGGGGAAAAATTAGAACATTCGGTTTCACAAACTCTCTCTATTCTTAGTTCATTTCCTCCAACAAAATCCATCCCTAAATTTATAGGTTTCTTATAAGAAGTATTAAAAGTAGAATATAAAATTCCTAGAAGACTAAACAAAATAAGAACAGTTGAAAAACTAATTATCTTTTTTTTATTTTTAATTAGTTCAAGATTGTATTTCATAGGATATTAGAAATAAAAAATTTAATTTGTAAAATTATTCTTTGGCAGATAAAGATTTTTCTGTCTCAAAGATTGATATGTTGTAAAAAATCGCAAAATAGTTTTAGAACAATTTAATGAGGTAAACAAGCTTATTAAGACTCCAATACCTAATGTTGCCGCAAAACCCTTAACAAAATTTGTTCCTAATAAAAACAATACAAAACAACTAAGAAGAGTTGTAATATGGCCATCAACTATGGATGAATTAGCTCTCTGAAAACCGCTATCAATAGATCTTGTAAGAGTATTACCATCATATAATTCTTCTCTAATTCTCTCAAATATTAGAATATTTGCATCAACAGCCATACCAATGCTAAGTATAAGCCCAGATATCCCCGGTAAAGTCAAAGTTACAGGAATTAGAGAATATATGGCTAAGTTAAAGAAACCATAAAGTACTAGAGAAAGAACTGAAACAAAACCTAAAATTCTATAATTAAAAATCATAAAAATACCAACAAAAATTAACCCACTAATAGCTGCATAAAGACTTTTTAAAATATTTTTGGATCCCAACAGAGCACCTATTGTGTTAGTTTCTACTATTTCAATTGGCAATGGCAATGAGCCTCCTTTAAGTTGAACTTCTAATTCTCTAGCATTTTCAGCACTAAAATTACCGCTTATTGTTGCTGATCCACCTGTAATCCCAGTATTAGAAAACTGATTACCAACACTGGCTTCACTTATTGATTCACCATCTAGAATGATAGCCAATAGTTGATTAGTGCCAGCAATTGACTTTGTAATTTCTGCAAACTTTTCACCTCCAGAATTACTAAAAGTTAATAAAACTTCCCAATTACTATTTGTTTGTTCTTGTCTCCTTCCTGCGTTAATAAGATCCTTACCTGATAAATCTGTTTTAATAAATAAATTTGTAATTTCTTTATCAACGTATTTTTTAATTTCAATTAACTTCCCATATAAATCATTACTAGTAGATGAGTAATTCAATTTTTGCTCTATCTCTTTAAGATCATCTTGAATAACATATAAGAAATTATCATCATTTTGATTTTTTTCTGCAAAGGAATATTGTTCAATTAATTCTTTAATACTCAATCTATGTAGTTGAAGGATTTTTAAATCTGTAGATGTTCCTTCTTTTTGGGTTCTAAATTCTAATAAAGCTGTCTTACCTAATATCCTTGAAGCAACTAATGGATTTTGTTCACCTTGTAATTCTAAAATCAATTGATCTCCACCTAGGGTTTGCAAATTAGACTCAGAAACTCCTAAATTGTTGACGCGCTTATCTATAACCGAATTAACTGCTTCAAGTTCATCCCTTGTTACCTTACCTTCCTCTTTAATAATTTGTAGTGTAAGTTGAGAACCTCCTTGTAAATCTAATCCCAACTGTAAGGGATAATTTATTAATAAATAAACAGATAAAGTAAGTAGAAATATAATAAAAAAAAGCCAACCTTGCCTTCTTTTCATTTCTTATATACTCCCACTAATTAAATCTTCAACTTTTTCAACTATTTGATGTGGTTGGATTATTGTCAAATTCTCAAGATTTCCATTATACGGAGTCGGAATATCCTGACTAGATAATCTAATTGGTCGGGCATCAAGATCATCAAAACACTCTTCCGTTATTAAGGCAATTAATTCTGCACCAATACCTCCAGTCTTCATACATTCTTCAACAATAATTACTTTATTTGTTTTTCTTATTGATTTTGAGATGGTTTCCATATCAAATGGTTTTAAACTTATTAAATCTATTAACTCAACATCTATACCTTTTTTTTCTAATTCTTCAACAGCTTTAAGGCAATGATGTCTCATTCTTGAATAAGTCAATAAAGTTATATCTTTCCCTTCTTTTACAACGTCAGCCTGATCTAAAGCGCAAGTATAATCACCTTCAGGTAATTCTTCAGACAAATTGTATAGAAGAACATGTTCGAAGAATAGTACCGGATTATCATCTCTTATAGCTGCTTTCATTAAACCTTTAGCATTTGTGGGTGTACTACATGCAACAATCTTTATGCCAGGAACTGCATGAAAATATGCTTCAAGTCTTTGACTATGCTCAGCACCAAGTTGACGACCAACTCCTCCAGGTCCTCGAACTACTGCTGGTATTTTATAATTTCCGCCACTTGTATATCTAAGCATACCCATATTATTTGATATCTGATTAAAAGCTAAAAGCAAAAAACCCATATTCATTCCTTCTACTATTGGTCTTAAGCCAGTCATTGCTGCACCAACAGCCATACCCGTAAAACTATTCTCTGCAATTGGAGTATCTAGGACTCTTAACTCTCCATATTTTTCATATAAATCCTTAGTTACCTTATAAGATCCTCCATATTGACCAACATCTTCTCCCATTACGCAAACATTTACATCATTTGCCATTTCTTCATCAATTGCCTCTTTCAAAGCATTAAATAATAATGTTCCAGCCACAATTAATTACCTAATTAATCACATATATAATCCTACCACTTTGAATAATTCAACCTCCTTCAGCGAAGGTTATGAGTAGTAATATTGATAAAATCATTCCAGGCGACAGCAAAAGTACTAGAAGACCTAAGTCATGTAAAGACATTCAAAGAAAGTGTTTTCTTAATAATATTGGCAATTCAACTTTTCTTCACAATAAAACTGCGAATAAATACAATAAAAAGTCCTATACCTATAAAAGCAAAAGAGAAAGTTAGCAAAAAAGACAATCCAATTATTAAAGTATTAATACTAGAGGAAATATTTTGGACTATTTCAGAAGAATTAGATGGTTTATGTACTGAAAAATAAATTGCAATTTTATTACTTAAAAAATAAAAAAATATAAATAATAAAAAACTTGTTAATGATCCAACAATAAAATTTAAAGGTCCTTTTTCGGGAATATTTTTTTCAATATTCTCATTACTATTATCAGCCACAATAGTTTTATATAAAAAAAATTTATATGAATGTTATTCCTTTTTCAAGGAAAGTGCAAACCCATGAATCATAGCCTTTTTCTTTAAATAATTTAGAATTTACAGTTAATTCTTTTCTAGCAGTCTCTATATCTTTAAAGAGTGCAAAGCATGTAGGGCCTGATCCACTCATTGAAAATGTGAGACAATTTTCTAATTTAGAAAGCAAATATAATGCATGCTTTACAGAATCATTTTCATGTTCAACAACTAACTGCAAATCATTTTTAATAAATAAATGTTGATTATCAAAATTTAAGTTATTTAAACAATTATCTCTTAAACTTTTTCTTATGTTCTCAATCATTTCTCTATCAGTAAGATATTGATCACAAAATCTATTACTATATTTTTTATAAGTTTCAGCTGTAGATACTGATACATTTGGATTTTTTAAAAGAATTACTCCATATTCAAAGTTTGAATCTAATTTCTCCAAAATTTCTCCTTTTCCAAAACATAATTGAATACCACCATTTATAAAAAAGGGAATATCAGATCCTAAAGTTGATGCTAATGAACATAATGTTTCTTGATCTAAGTTCAAATCCCATAACTTATTAAGACCAATTAATGTTGCTGCTGCATTACTAGAACCACCAGCTAATCCTGCGCCAATCGGAATATTTTTTCTTAAAAATATATTGGCACCGTAATCTATATTGGATTTTTTCCTTAATAGATTTGCCGATTTAACAATTAAGTTATCATCAGATAAGCTTAAATCATTACAATCAGACTCAAGTTTAATTAAACCTTCATTATTAATTTCAAATTCTAAATAATCAGAAAGATCGATATTTTGCATAATCATTGCTAACTCATGAAATCCATCCTCTCTTTTACCAATAACTTCAAGGTGCAAATTTATTTTTGCAGGAGATTTTATATTAATTTTCGTTTTAGCTAAATCTTGCATATAGTTAAATTTTTTTATTTTTAATTTTAATACAATTTTCTGCAAGCTTAATCCATTGATCAATTGAAATATCTTGTGGTCTTAAATTAAAACAAACTTTTGAAGATTCAGATAATTCATTTATCTCTTCATTTGAAAGTATTGAATTTAGAGTATTTCTAAGCATTTTTCTTCGTGAATTATATGAAATTCGAAGAAGTTTATCTATATATTTTTCTAGACTGATATCTAATCTTAAATCATTTTTAATTGGTTCGAAAACTACTAAAGAAGAATAAACTTTTGGAGACGGACTAAATGATGAAGGGGGCACATCACATATTCTTTTTATTTTTGATAAGAGTTGCATTCTTACACTAAGCGCACCAGCATTGGGACTACCTTCTTTTGACAAAATCCTATCTACAACGTCTTTCTGCATTAAAAATATTATTTTTTCGTAATTATAATTTCTTATAATGCCCAATCGACCTATAAAAATATCCAAAATTGGGCCGGTTATATTGTAAGGAATATTTGCAATCACTTTTGTAATCTTCTTATTGATCGAATCTAAATTTACAGAAAGAATATCTCCCTGCTGCAGTGAAAACTTATCATTATTATTGAATTTATCATTTAATAGATTTATTAAATCTTTATCTAATTCAATTGCATGTAATTTTTTAATTTCCGAATCTAATAACTTATATGTTAAAGCTCCTTTTCCAGGACCAATTTCTAAAATAAAATCATTTTCATTAAGAACAGCAATTTCCTTAATTTTTTCTAATATTTTTTTATTTACCAACCAGTGTTGTCCAAATCTTTTTTTTTGACGATAGTTTTTAGAATTCATCTAAAAGATAAATAATATGTTTAAATTAAATATGAATTTATTTAATACTTTATATCATGAGCTTATCAAAAAAAAATTTAGATAAACTCAATAAATTTAAAAAAAAGAAAAATTTAAATAATGATAGTAAAAATATAAATAATTACACAAATTTAACTAATAACGATAATTTAATCACCAATCCACTTAATTCAAAGGATCCCAATAAAATTTTTTATTCGTTAATTGATAATTCAGAATCTTTAGAAGAGACTTCTAACGTTAATAATTCACTAAGAAAAAGTGAGGTTAATCAAATTAATATGAATTCTAAAAAAGATAATTTTTCCAAGAAATTGACAACCGAAGAGGAACTATATGATGAATTTAATTATCTTCTTGATGAATAATTAGTTTTCATATTTACTTATGCTTCAGAGTAATAGATTAACAATTTATGCTATAGGCAAAATAAAGAAACTTTGGATTAGAGATGGAATTAATCAATACAAAAAAAGAATGCCTGAACTTATTATTAATGAGTTAAAGACTTTTAATTTAAATAATCTTAGATCCGATAACAATATTATTATCTGCCTAAGTGAAGAAGGGAAGCACTTTAATTCAGTTGAACTATGCTCTTTACTCTTAAATTTTAAAAATAAAAAAATTAATTTTTTAATCGGTGATACCGATGGAATTAGTTCAAATATAAAAAATAATTCAGATCTTATCCTAAGTTTGTCTCCTTTAACTTTTCCTCATGAATTAGCTAGATTAATACTAATCGAGCAAATCTATAGAGCTATTTCTATATCTAATAACTCCCCTTACCATCGTTCTTAAAAAATCAGATTCAATCTAAAATTAATCTATAAAACTTTAACAACTAACTATTTTTTGATTTTTTATTATATAGTACATATATACTATTATATTTAAGTCTTGGATTCCTTAGATTCAACTACTAAAAAGTTCAAAATCCCCTTATTAACTGATTCAGTATCAGCAGGATTTCCTTCTCCTGCAGATGACTATACAGAAGAAAATATTGATTTAAATGAACATTTAATATCTAATCCGTTTAGCACTTTTTTTCTTAGAATTAAAGGCGACTCAATGATAAATGCAGGAATTAAAGATAAAGATTTGATAATAGTAGACAAGAGTTTAACAGCCAAGCCAGGGGATATTATCATTGCAATGATAGACGGAGAATTTACAATAAAAAGATTATGTATAAAAAATAATGAATTATATTTAAAAGCAGAAAATCATAATTATCCTGATTTTAGATTTAAAAACCATATTGATGTACAGATATGGGGGGTTGTCATTTATTCAATACATAGCTATTTATGAAAATTTCAAGTATTTGCGCAATAGCTCTTATAGATGCTAATAATTTTTACGCGTCATGCGAACAAACTATTAATCCTCATTTAAGAAATAAACCAGTAGTAATTTTATCTAATAATGACGGATGTATCATCGCAAGAAGTCCTGAAGCGCGAGCTTTAAAAATTAAAATGGGAACTCCTTATTTTAAGATCAAAGAAAAATTAAATAAATTAGATGTAGCAGTCTTAAGCTCAAACTACTCGCTTTACGGAGATATGAGCCGAAGGCTAATGAATTTGCTAAAAAACTACTGTGAACAAATAGAAATTTATTCTATTGACGAAGCATTTGTCTCGATTTCTAGACCTAATGATAAAAATCTATATCCTTGGGCAAGAAACATAAGATCATTAATATATCAGAGTCTAGGGATTACCATAACAGTAGGAATAGGAGAAAATAAAGTAAGAGCAAAAATTGCTAATAAATTAGCTAAAAATATTGATTATTCAGCTGGAATATTTGATTTAGCTAGAACCATAAATGAGAATAATTATTTAAAAAGAATTAGTGTAGATAAGATATGGGGAGTCGGAAAACAAACCTCGAATTGGTTGAAAAGTAAAGGTATTAAAAATGCGAGAGAATTGAGAGATATGGAAGAAAATGAAATCATTAAGAAACTAGGCATAGTAGGAAAAAGATTGCAATTAGAACTGAAAGGTTATAAATGTCTGCCTATAGAAAAAAATAAGAAATCAAAAAAAGAAATCCAGGTAAGCAAGAGTTTTGGTACTCCTGTCACAAAATTAGAAGACTTAACTCAAGCACTAGCGACTCACGCAATAAAAGCATCTGAAAAAATGAGAAGTCAGAATTTGCAATCATCTGATATTAGAGTATTTGCTAGAACCAGTAAATATTCAGGTCAAAATTATCAAAGAAGTGCTCATAAAAAACTTACAAATGCAACAGACGACACAAACATCATTTTAAAAATAGTAGTTGAATTATCTAAAGAAATTTATAATCCCGAATATAAATTTTCAAAAGCTGGTGTTTTAATGCAGGATTTAACTAATAGCGAATATTTACAGCAATCAGTTATCAATTACAAATCTCAGAAAGACCTAAAAAAATCAGCAAATCTAATGAGAACTATTGATTTATTAAATAAAAGATTTAATAACAATGCAATTACATGGGCTATTGCAAAAACACCAAAAAGTTGGAAGATGAATAAGAATTTTTTAAGTCGCTCATCTACAACTGATATAGACCAGATTCCAACTATAGTAAACTAAAAAAATCAAATGGAATTTATTATATTTTTAAGCAAATTAGATAAAGAGATTCTTGACTTATTAATAAAAGCAAACTACATAGTTGAAGAAAATACAATTGAGTGTCTCTTAAATAAAGAAATAAAAGGGCTACATAATTTTGTAGAAAGGAAAATAATAATATGCACTGAAAATGCAAAAAAGAAAACAAATTATAGAAGTAAAAAGCAGAAACCAAACAAAGATAACTACAAAACAGAATTGGCAATAAGAAAAGCATTAAGACATGAAGCTACTCATGCCATACAAAAATGTAATAACAATAAGACAGTAGGGGATATAAAAAATTTAGAAGGTAAGTTACATCAAAATAAGAGAAGATCATTAGAATTCTCTACTTCCAATTTTTCTGGAAATTATGCAAAAGAAGTAGAAGCTTATGTACTTGAAGATAAACCAAAAAAAGTAAAAAACTTTATTAAAAAATACTGTCTATAAATTCAAATAAAACATGCTAACTAGCAATAAAATTGCCACAACGTTGTTTATCTAAAAAATTTATATGTTGTCTTTCTAAGTAATATAATTCCTGAAATTTAATAGCATCTGAGTTTAAATCCTTAAAAAGATCATCTATCTCTTTATTAGTATCTAATAGACCTGAAGAGGGGTTATCAATCAAGATAGATATACAATTTTCTAACGTTTTTAATCTTTGAGATCCCCAAGATTCGATCAAGTGTCTACATCTTTTTAAAGAATTATATTTCTCAATAAGTGATAAAGTTCCAAGTAAATTATCTTTAGGATTTCTCAGCAATGTTAAAAACAACTCATTTGGGTTAACAAAATTATTAATTTTATTTGATGCATCAGGATCATTAAGAGCTAAGTAGTCAGGTAGTAGTGAAATTAAGTTAATGGAAGAAAAATCTTTTTGAAGAGTCTGAATATTTGTTTTTTTTAATTCTTTTAAATTATTTAAACCCAAATTATTTTGTTCAATTTTTGAGATAGCTTCCCATAAGTTTTGAATATATTTAGTATTAAAACCATTAATTTCTCTTTTAATAAATTCATCGCGAATAAAAAGCCGAAGATCAGGACAATGCAAATAATAAAAAATTATTTCAGATTCATTTTTCTCACGCCGAGAAATTTCATTTGGTTGTTCAAATTTTTTTGATCTACCGTGCCAACGAAATCCCTTAACTTGATTTCGTAAATCTTGTTCAAACTGTATCGCTAACCTAGCTTGTCCCTTACTCAATCGTTCGGAAACTTTTTGTAAATAATGTGTTCTTGTGGATGATTGAGGTAATTTACTCAACAATTGTACTAATAAAGAAATAACAGTCTGGAAGTCTTCAGACTTAGTTAAATCTTTATCTTTAAAAATCTGATCAATCTCCCAATCAATCCAAAAGGATGAATTATCAATTAAGTTAAAATAATCTTCTCGAGTATGACTATTCAAAAAATCGTCAGGATCTTTAAAATCATTAAGTTGTAGTATCTTAAGATTAATTTGATCATGGAGAGATAAGCTTTCGACTTCTTTTATTACTCTTTTTGTAGCTAATATTCCTGCATTATCAGAATCAAAATTCAAGATGATATTTTTATTATCTGTACATCTACATAGTTGAGAAATTTGATACTTATTTAATGCAGTACCGAGGGAAGCTACAGAATTAGTAATACCTTTTGAGTGAAGAGAAATTACATCAAAGTATCCTTCAACAATAATAGCTTTATCTCTTTTTCTTATATTGCTAGATGCTTTTTCGAATGCAAACAACATTTTCCCTTTTTCAAATATTTCAGATTCAGGAGAATTGAGATATTTCGGTTCCTGTCCATCAAGAGATCTTCCACCAAAGGCAACTACTCGGCCTTGCATATCATGTATTGGAACGATTAATCTATTTCGAAAACGATCATAAATCTTGTCAGAATCATCTTTAGAAATTGCAAGACCTGAAGCCAATATTAGATTAATAGGAAATTTTTCTACCTTAGATAGATAGTTAAATAAATCATTCCATGAATTTGGGGCAAAACCCAATTCAAAGTCATCAATAGTTTTATTACTCATTTTTCTCTTGGATGTTAAATATTTAATAGCTTCAACGCCTAGAGAATTATTCAATTGAGACTTAAACCAATTTTTAGTTATTCTTAATATTTTATAAAGCTCTTCCTTTCTAGATAATTGTTTTTTATAAGCTTCTACTTGAGGACCCGCAAAATTTTCAACATTAATATTATTTTTCTTAGCAAGAGAAAGTACAACATCAGAAAAATTTGCTCGAGTAAATTCCATTAAGAATTTAATAGAGTTACCACCAGCACCACAAGAAAAGCAATAATAAAATTGTTTACTTGGTGATACTGTCATTGATGGCTTAGTATCATCATGAAAAGGACATATCCCAACAAATTCCTTGCCTTTCTTTTTAAGAACAATATGTTCAGATATAACGTCAACAATATCTGCCTTATCCTTAACCTCTTGAATAGTTCTTGGATGAATAGGTTGAACCATAGAGATTTTATCAAAAAATAATTAATGATTTATTTGTTATAGGTCAAAATCAAATAAGAATCTACTTAATTTCACAATAAAACTATTTTTAAAATGATAAATATCGCAGAATTAGAAAAAAAGTTTTATTCATTGAATAAATTTAATTTGGTATTTGCCTCATTCTTCTTTAGTTTGATGACATTGTGTGTAAAAAATATTGATAAAAGGATACCTATTTATGAATTAGTTTTATTCAGATCATTTTTAAGTTTAATGATTACATTATTCATTATTAATCTAAAAAAAATTAATCCTTGGGGCAAAAATAGACCATTACTTGTCTTAAGAGGTGTTTTAGGAACTTTAGCTTTAGTTTGTATTTTTTATGCTATAAGGAATATGCCTCTTAGTATATCTACTGTCATTCAGTACACATATCCTATTTTTATATCTATTTTTGCTGGCATATTTATAAACGAAAAAATAACTCGGAATATAATCTTTGCTTTAATTATCGGTTGGATTGGAATATTAGTAATATTAAATCCAAGTCAATTATCAAACATAAACGTTGAAATTGAAAATGTTTCGGTTTCGATAGCATTTCTTGGAGCAATCTGCACTGCATTAGCTTACGTTACAGTTAAGAAACTTTCATTTACTGAAGATGTTTATGTAATTATTGAATATTTTCCACTCGTTTCTTTTATAACTTTATTGCCAATTGTATTAATAAACTGGGTTACCCCAAATTGGAATGAATTACTTTGGATAATTGGCATTGGTTTATTTACTCAATTAGGTCAGACTTTCTTAACTGTAGGATTAAAAAATTTACCTGCTACTGAAGCTTCAACAATTAACTATTTACAAGTTTTGTTCGGTTCAATTTGGGGGATTTTGTTTTTTAGTGAAATAATAAACATAAATTTTTTATTAGGCGCCTTATTAGTTTTATTAGGAACCATTATATCTTCTACCAAAATAATGAAAAGGTCATAGAATGGTATTAATAAAAAAAAAACGGTGAAATTTTTCTACTTAACTTTATTATTTTGTTTTTCTCCTATTATTCAAGTTAATGCAACAACTCCAAAGTCAGTAACTTGTACAAGAACTGAATATAGAGAGGAGTACATTCCTGGAACGAAATCAAGCCCAGGCTACGTAAAAAGTTATGAAGTTGACGTTGTAGTACCTTGTGGAGGTCAAAGTAAAGTTGAAAAAATAGACGATAATGACTGTAGTGAAGGCTCTGTTATTGGAGGTATTCTTGGTGCTGGTTTAGCTCTGTCCTCCTCTAGGGGTAAAGATAGATTTTGGGCAGTACCTGCTGCCGGTACTGCAGGAGCACTAATAGGATGTCAAGTGGATGGTGGTTAATTGATCAGTTGGATAAATGGAGAGTTTGTTGAATTATGGCAAACTAATCAAAAATTCTTTGTTTTAATAAATTGTCAAGGACTAGGATACGAAATACAAATACTAGAATCCCTTTTTCTCAAATTAAAAACAAATCAAAAATCTAATAAATACATAACTCTTTGGATAAAACATATTAAGAAAGAAGATTCAGATTTATTATTTGGCTTTACATCAAAGGATCAAAAGAATTTCTTTATTGAAATTTTAAGTATTAGAGGTGTTGGATCTCAAATTGGTATGGGAATATTAAATAAATTTTCCATTAGTGAAGTTATCAGTGCAATAAAAACACAAAACAAAAAATTAATTTGTTCTGTACCTGGTATAGGACAAAAAATGAGTGATAGATTAATTTTAGAATTAAAAAGTAAATTTAAAAGTCAACTACAATTTGAAGAAGAAAAAGTCAACGATAATTTTAAGATTAAGGATCCTGAAATTAATAAAATAATGGAGGACCTTCAGTTATCCCTTCAATCATTAAATTACAAAAATAAAGAAATAAATACTATTTTGCCAATTCTTATTAAAGAGGCTGATCTCCTTTCTGAAAAAGAAAATAATTTATCATTTGAAAATTTATTGAAATTAGCTATGAACTATTTAGACAAAGATAGTAGTAATTTAGCTAGATGACGTAGTATCATAAAGACAAAGAGTATAAATTTATGTCATTAGATACAGCTGAAAAACAGGAGCTGATTCAAACTCATCAAGTACATCCAACTGATACAGGATCAGTAGAAGTTCAAGTTGCAATGCTTTCTAAAAAAATATCAAAATTAAGTGACCACCTTCAAGGAAACATTCATGATTTCGCTTCAAGGCAAGGATTATTAAAAATGATTGGTAAAAGAAAAAGATTACTATCTTACATAAAAGATAAAAACGTTCAGAAATATCAAGAACTAGTTAAGAAAATAGGAATCAGAGGATGATTTCAATTAATGAAAAAAAAGCAATCAAAAAAAAAGACGCAAAATAAAAAGAAAAAAAATAATCCTGAGATAACTGCGTTTAATCATCTAGAAAAAAAATCTAATGAAGTAATTAATTCAAGGAAATCATCAAGTGGGATTCCCAAATATGTTGCTGATAGAATGGCAAGAAGAATATTTTTTACAGCAGGAATACCTACAATATTAGGTATGTCTGTTTTTGTTGTTAGTTACATAATTGTTACAAGAAATATTGCAGAGATTCCTCCATCCTCAACAATTGCGATTTCAGCGTTGTTTTTCTTATTAGGTCTCGCAGGATTAAGTTTTGGAATATTATCAGCTAGTTGGGATAAGGAACCTGGATCTTTTTTCGGTATTGAAAATATTCCAATGAATATACAACGAGCAAAAGCAGCATTTAGACCTGCAACTCAAAATTTTGAAGAGAATGGTTAATCTATGAAACTAAAGATTTCAAATTAACTTGGAATGATTTTTCTTCTAATAATCTGCATGCTCCCTTTATATCACCAATACAAAATTGTTCTCCAAATTTAACGTATGTAACTCTATTTTTATTTCTTACCGCAGCTAAAACTGGAATCTTGATTCCACATTTACCTTTATCTGGTTTAAATTTAATTAAACAGTTTTTCAAAATATTTTGTATTCTTACATCTGAAGCTTGAGAACTTTCAAGATTAATAATAAGCAATTTAAGGTTATCTATTTCTCTACAATCATCAATTATTAATTGAGTCTTATCACTTTTTTTATCTATTGTTCCCCATAGCAATAATCTAGTATCAGTTAAAAGAAATTCTGATAATCTGACATAGGTTTTTGGAAAAACTATTGCTTCACAACTACCAGAAAGATCTTCAAGCTGAATTATAGCCATCCTATCTCCTTTTCTCGTTGTGATTTGCTTCAAATCAGGGATCATTCCAACTATAGAGACTTTGGTCCTATCTTTTGTTTCTTCTAACTGCGAAATGCTTATGGGAGATATAAGTTTTGCTGGTTTAGTTAAATGTTTAAGAGGATGATCAGATAAATAAAAGCCCAATAGCTGCTTTTCTAACTTTAACTTCTCAATAAGTGAATAATCATCAACCTTCGCTAATTGTGAATCTGAAAAAGCAACATTAGAAAATTCTTCTTTAGAGTCAAATAGATTTCCTTGCCCTGATAATCTATCACGATTTCTTGAAGAGGCCCACTCAATAACATGTTCGAGATCTGATAATAATTGGGCTCTATTATTATCATTAGAAAACTCATCTAGTGCTCCACAATGAATTAGAGATTCAAGACTTCTTTTATTAAGCACGTTAGGAGGCAAACGATCGCATAAATCAGATAATGACTTAAAGATTCCAAAACTATTTCGGTTTTCTATTATATTTCTTATAGCAGAATCTCCTAAATTCTTAATTGCAGATAGCCCGAATAAAATCTGATTACTCTTAATAGTGAAATCAACCCCAGAGAAATTAATACTTGGTGAAATAACCTCTATTCCCATTGAATAACAATTAGAAATATATCTTTGCATCTTGTCGCTAGAGCCAGAATTTACACTTAAAAGGGCTGCCATATATGCAACAGGAAAATGGGCTTTTAAAAATGCAGTTTGATAAGTTACGGCACCATAAGCAGTTGAATGACTTTTGTTAAAACAATATTCTGCGAATAAAACCATTTGATCAAAAAGATCATTTGCTAATTTTTCATTTACACCTTTACTCATAGAACCCTCTACAAAGATATTCCTATGCTTCACCATCTCAGATACTTTCTTTTTTCCCATTGCTCTTCGAAGTAAATCAGCATCACCTAAAGAATAACCGGCTAGGTCTTGGGCAATTTTCATGATTTGTTCTTGGTAAACCATAATTCCATAGGTTTCAGTGAGAATTGATTCAATAAATGGATGAGGGAAATCAACCTTTTCGTTTCCATTTTTTCGATTTATGAATTTAGGTATAAGGCCTGCATCAAGAGGACCGGGTCTATAAAGAGCCAATATGGATGAAATATCCTCTAGAGAATTAGGTTTGAAATCCTTAACGACCTGTTTCATGCCGGAAGATTCAAGTTGAAAAATACCTTCAAGATCTCCTTTCCCAATAAGCTCAAAGGTTTTCCCATCATTTTGTGGTAACTCATCAATGTTTATTTTCTTACCAGTAGATTGATTAATAAGAGAAACAGTCTTTTCAATCATTGTAAGATTCTTAAGGCCTAAGAAATCCATTTTCAATAATCCAAGTGATTCGATATCGTCCATAGAATATTGGGTTATTATTTGTCCTTCATTATTTCTTTGAAGAGGTACAAGTTCGTCAAGAGGATCTGATGCGATAACAACACCAGCAGCATGAACTCCATATGTTTTATTAGTCCCTTCAATTCTCAAGGCCAAATCAACCCATTTTTTCACCCTATTATCATTAATATATCTCTCTCTAAACTCTTGACTAGGAGAATTCTTATCAATCATTTCATTTAATTTATAAGGTTTCCCTCTTACAACCGGTATTAACTTGGCCAATTTATCCGCCTCACCATATGGTATGTCTAGAACCCTTGCAACATCTTTTAAAACCGCCTTAGAGGTCATCTTATTGAAAGTAATTATTTGCGCAACTTTATCCTCTCCATAACGATTAGTAACATAATCAATAACTTCATTTCTCCTATCAATACAAAAGTCGGTATCAATATCTGGCATTGACTTTCTTGCTGGATTTAAAAATCTCTCAAACAACAATCCATGCTCAACAGGATCTATATTTGTAATTTGAAGAGCATAAGCTACTAGTGAGCCTGCTGCAGAACCTCTACCTGGTCCTACAGGGATAGAGTTATCTCTAGCAAATTTGATGTAGTCCCAAACAACTAAAAAATAATCTGGGAAGCCCATATCTTTAATAATTTTTAATTCGGAAGTTAATCTTTTTTTGTACTTCTCATCAACTTCTGTAAGATCATTTTTTTTAAGTCTTTTTAAAAGACCTTTATTAGATAATTGTGTAAGGAAAGAAAATGAATCTGTATCTTTATCAAGAGGGAATTTTGGCATTCTATAATTACCAAACAAATCAAATACTTCAACTTTTTGAGAAATTTCTACTGTATTGTTCACTGCTTCAATAATTGATTGATCATCAATATGATCTTTAAAAAGTTCAAGCATTTCATTTTCACTTTTGATATATTCTGTTCCGGTATATCTCAATCTTTTATCATCACTTATTAGTTTTCCTGTTAGTACACAAAGCAAAGCGTCATGTGCTTCAACATCCATACTTGATAAGTAGTGTGCATCGTTGGTGGCGATGACTTTTATTTGGTGCTTCTTCCCAATTTTTATTAATTCAACGTTAACAATTCTATCCTCGATAGAGCCGTGATCTTGTATTTCTAGATAAAAGTCATCTGCAAATAATTTTTTATACCAAAGAGCTATATCCTCTGCTACGTCTAATCTACCTTTTAAGATAGCCTGAGGAATCTCTCCACCAAGACAAGCTGTAGAGACTATCAGACCATCACTATATTTGCTTAAAAGAGATTTATCAATACATGGTCTAGAAAAAATGCCTCGACCTCTCATACCATTTAGGTGACTAATTGTTGTCAACTTCACTAGATTCTTATAACCAGTATAATTTTTTGCAAGAACCACCAAATGATATCTTTTTTCTTTTTTAAGTTGAGGATCATCAATAGAACCATTAATCACGTACATTTCATTACCAATAATTGGTTTTATACCTTTCTCTTTACATTTCTTGACCAAATCAAGAACACCATACATAACTCCATGATCAGTAAGAGCTATCGATTCCATTCCTAGATCACAAGCTCTATCTACAATTTTTGAAATTTGACTGGCACCATCAAGTAAGCTGTAGTCACTATGATTATGAAGCGGAACGAAAGCCATATTCAAATAATTTATATATATAAGATAGAGAAAATTTCTAAAAGATCTATACTTTGTGATTACAAATTAATTATTAATACAAATTTAAAATAAAGGTCTGCTCTTAATTACCTGAGCATCAATTTCAAAGATATTTGCGGCATTCAATATTCTATCTTCTTCTAATACATCGCCTATTAATTGCATTCCAATAGGTAATCCTTTAGTATCAAAGCCACAAGGAATACTGATTGCTGGGAGGCCTGCTAAATTAGCGGGGACAGTTAATAGATCAGACAAATACATTGAAAGTGGATCATTAACAAAATCTCCCTTCAAAAAAGCAGTGGTTGGGCAAGTTGGAGTTAATAAAACATCTACTTTCTTAAAAGCATTATCAAAATCTTTTCTTATAAGTGTCCTAACTTTTTGTGCCTTCTTATAATATGCATCACTATAGCCCGCTGACAAAGCATAAGTACCTATCAAAATTCTTCTTTGTACCTCATCTCCAAAACCTTCAGCTCTACTTTTTGAAGTCATATCTATAAGATTAGAACCTTCAGTCGATCTGTAGCCATATTTAACTCCATCATATCTAGCTAAATTTGCGGAGGCTTCAGATGGTGCAATGACATAGTATGTTGCAATTCCATCGTTAAATCTAGGGCATTCAACTTCGATAATTTCAGCCCCTAAAGAGTGGAATCTATCAACTCCAGAAAGAACAGATTCCTTAACTTCTGGATTAAGTCCTGGGTGTTCAAAACATTCTTTAATGATTCCAATTTTTAAACCCTTTATAGATTTATTTAAGTTCTTCAAATAATTTGG
This sequence comes from uncultured Prochlorococcus sp., assembly GCA_902583265.1. Lineage (GTDB taxonomy): Bacteria > Cyanobacteriota > Cyanobacteriia > PCC-6307 > Cyanobiaceae > Prochlorococcus_A. The sequence goes on along the minus strand of CACHVD010000002.1, from coordinate 88,444 downwards.
TACTGGCTTATCAAGACATGTTGAGTCAAAGGGGTCTTTTCCAGATATTGAATAAAGAATTTCAGCCGCATCTGAGACAGTATTTGTAATTGGGCCAATTTGATCTAGAGAGCTAGCAAATGCTACAAGTCCCCATCTGCTAACTCTGCCATAAGTAGGTTTAAGACCTACGACACCACAAAAAGAAGCTGGTTGCCTTATTGATCCTCCTGTATCAGAACCTATAGCCGCTGCAGAAAATCCAGCGGCAACAGAAGCAGCACTACCGCCTGAACTTCCACCTGGCACTCTATTAATATCCCAAGGATTTGAAGTGACGCCAAATAAAGAAGTTTCTGTTGAACTACCCATTGCAAATTCGTCTAAATTTGTTTTTCCTAAACAAATTGCCCCTGAAGACCATAATTTACTCGAAGCGGTGGATTCATAAGGAGCAACAAAGCTTTTGAGCATTTTACTTGCACAAGTTGTTGTAATTCCTTTGGTGCAAATATTATCCTTTATTGCAATTGGCATACCCGCGAGAGGAGGCAGTTTTTCTTTATTTTGAATTAATTTATCAATGTTCTCTGCTTGCTCGATAGCATTATCTTTTGTAGTACAAATATATGAGTTAATTTCAGGATCTTTACGATCGATTATGGCAAAGATATCATTAACTAATTCTTTAACGGAAGCTTTATTGCTGGTAATTTCTTTTCTTAAAGAATTAAAATTCATTTCTTAATTTATTTCTTAAAATAAAAAGTTATCAAACAGTTAATGGTTCCTCTTTTTTGCAACGTACTAAACTGTGTTTAATATTTATAGACCCTTCATCATAAAGATCTTTTATAAAAGAAGGCATATTTTCTTTTAAACTACGTTTAGTAATAAATGGGCCGAACCAGTAGATAGTACTAGGTTGATCTGTCTCAATTTTAGCCCACCAGGCTAAACCGAGTTTGTTTCCAAAATTTCTAATCAATTTTTTTGGCCTTTTAGACCTTATATTCATGTCAAATTCTATACAATTTTGTAGTCAAAATTCAATAAATTTTTATTAATTATATAAATGTATTGAAACAACAACATTTTATTTGTCTTAAAAAACAGTGCTCAATAACAATAAAATTATTTACCTGTCAAGTGAAATAGGGATATGGCGGCCGCCACTGAGGCATTTAAACTTGAAGTCTTACCTTTAAGAAAAATACTTAATATAAAATCACATTTTTTTTGAGTAAGCAAAGAAATACCTTTATCTTCAGAGCCAACTACAACTACCAAAGGTGCTTTTTCTTGAAAATTTGAGATAGATAAATGACCATCTCCAGATAAGCCAACAACAAGAAAACCATTTCTCTTAAGTTCGTCAAGTGCTCTATTCAAGTTAACAACTCTAGTTACATGAAGGTGTTCTAAGGCTCCTGCAGCAACCTTCGCGACTGTGCCAGTCAATCCTGCAGATCTTCTCTGAGGAATGATTACACCCTTACAATCAAATGCTTCCGCTGATCTTATAATCGCACCAACATTATGAGGATCAGTTATACCGTCTAATGCAACTATTACAGGATTGTGGCAATTGTGTTTAGAAAAATCGATTAATTGTTCTAGAGATATTGTTTTAGAGCATGCTAACTGCAATGCGACACCTTGATGTGAAGCACCATATGTCAATTGCGAAAGCCTGTTCCAAGAAACTTCTTCAATAAGAACTCCTTTTGATTTGATATCCTTAAGCAAAATATAGAATTTGTCTGAAGAAAAAATTTCAGAAGTACACCAAATCCTATTAATCGCTCTATCACTACTAAGAGCCTCATAAACCGAATGTTTGCCCCATATCCAATCATCAAAATTTCTTTTATTAGTAAACTTTTGATGCGTATCAGAATTTTTACTAGGAAATTCAGTATTAGACTTAAATCTTGGATTTATTCTTTTTAAAGACGAAAAGGTATTATTTTCATCATTTTTTTTTAAATTTTCAACTTTTTTATTTCTAGCAGAATTATTCAAAAACCTATCATTTTTTTCTGAACGATTTGAATTTTTTGAGTAATAATTAAAATCTGAATTTTTTTTATAATCTTTATTATTTTTTCCGCGAAATTTATTTGAAGAGTTTTTCATAGTTCAATTCATTTTTAATTCTAAATATTCAAATAGTGTTGATAATCTTTGCGGATCTTTTAAAAATAGCCAGCCAATAAGAGTTTCAAAACCAGTTGCTCTTGAATATATTGTGGGATCTGAAGACTTTGGAGATCTCTTTGTTTTATTTCTAGCACGTCTTATCAAATCAATTTCATTTTCATTTAATAAATGTTCAATTTGACTTAAAGATTTTGATTGAGATTTGGCTTTTACTTCGTTTACGACTGATAAATGTAGTTCTTTTGATTTCAATGGAAAATGAACATGTCTCAGTCTTTGGTGAAGTTCCCATACCGAATCCCCAAGCCAAGCAAGTTTAATAACACTTATTTCTTCAGGAGACCCATGTGGAAGCAAATTTTGAATCCAGTAATTCAATTTTTCAAACAGGTTAATGCATCTTCAAGAGTCGCCTTTAAATTAAGAAAATCCCCTAAACGTACAAGCTTAATGGTTTGAGCAACTCTTGAATTCCCAACAACTGAAAACCCTAACTTTAACTTTTTACATTCTTTAGCAGTTTGAACAAGGGCACCAAGACCAGAGGAATCTAAAAAATCAATTTTAGTAAGATCAATAACGAATGGGAGCTCATTATTCAAATTATTAGTAACAAAAGTCTTAAATTGTTTTTCTGAGAAGGCATCAAGTTGCCCTTTAAAAGTAAAAACAACAATATTTGTTTTCACATTAAGGTTTCCTCTTAAAGAAACAGTTAGCTTCTGGAAATCTTCTATGATCTAGTTCCTCCAAAAAATTAATGTATCAAATGTAATTATCAAATCAAAATAAAACGATATGTCAACATCTTTCTAACATTTGAGAAACAAATTTTTTAAATAAATAATCTGAATCATGTGGGCCAGGTCCTGATTCTGGATGGTATTGCACACTAAATATTGGCTTATTAATAACTTCCAATCCAGCAACAGTATTATCATTAAGGTTATAGTGAGTTATTTTGACTATATCTTTTGGGAGAGAATTAGGGTCAATAGCAAAACCATGGTTCTGACTAGTTATCTCAATCAAATTATTCTTTCCACAAGGATGATTTAAACCACGATGTCCAAAAGGGAGTTTATAAGTTGAAGCTCCTAAAGCTAATCCAAATATTTGATGGCCAAGACAAATTCCGAACATAGGTATTTCACCATGTTCGATAAGAGATTTTGCTAAATTTATACCTTCAGAAACTGAGGAGGGATCGCCGGGCCCATTTGAGAAGAATACACCATCAGGCTTATTTTCTAGAACATCATTTAAGGATGATCTGGAAGGTAAAACTAGAATTTCGCACCCATGTGAGACTAATCTATTTAAAATCGATTTTTTTATTCCAAAATCAATTGCCACAATCTTTAATTTATATGAATTTTGAGGATATATTGTTCTACGATCAAATTCTGTTTCTGAAGGCTTTTGCCATAAATATTTTTGTTTTGTTGAAACTAATTTTGATAAATTCAACCCCTCCATCATTGGTGATTGGGAAATAATCTCTAAACAATTTTCTACAGATTTATCTTCAGAAGTTAGAACTCCATTCATAGAGCCATTAGATCTTAATATCTTAACAAGAGCCCTTGTATCAATTCCATATAGACCTATTATATTTTTTTCTACTAACCATTGATTAAAATTCTTTGTAGATCTCCAATTACTATTATTAGACGAATAATTTCTAACGATTATCCCTTTAACTGTTTTACGAGATTCTGAATCTTCAAGGTTAATACCTGTATTTCCAATTTCGGGATAAGTGAATGTTAAAATTTGTCCGTAGTAACTTGGATCGGTAATAACTTCCTGATATCCTGTCATTCCAGTATTAAAAACTATTTCGCCCACAGCAGTACCTGAAGCTCCGAAAGAAAATCCAGGAAATGTAATCCCATTACTTAAAACTAATTTTGCATTTTTCTTGTAGGTTTTAATCATGAATTAAAGTGTATCAATCTGAGGATAAATAAGCTTTTAAGAGTAAAAATTTTTCCCAAGGATTTCCTTGATTAATTGAAAATAAAGCTTTATTAAAGCCTTCATGCAAATCATCCTCTATTCCAGCTGTCCAAAGAACTAAAGCGGCATTCAATGCAACCGCATATTTATGAGGATTTTGCCCAGAACCATTTAAGACGGACTTTAATATTTCCTCATTAGAATCAATATCTGAAACTACAAGTTTTTCGTTTGATATGTTTTCATGACTAAAATCTGTAATATTTAATTTTGAAAATCTTAATTTACCATTTTCAACAAGTACTAATTTATTATCTCCTTGAAGAGAGGCTTCATCAATGCCGCCGGATCCATGAACTACTATTACTCTATCCATACCCATTTTTAAAAGCGCACTTCCCATAGGCTCTAAAAGATCCTCTGTTGCCACACCTAACACTTGAGCGTTCGGCCTTAAGGGATTTACCAATGGACCAAGTTGATTAAATACAGTCCTTATTCCAAGAGCCTTTCTTAATGGAGCAAGTTTTATTAAAGATCTATGCCAAACAGGCGCAAACAAAAAAGTTACTCCTATTTCATTGACGGCAGAGATTACTTTTTCTAATGAACAATTTAAATTTAAACCAAGATTCAACAAAACATCCGCGGAGCCGACTTTTCCACTTGCACTTTTATTTCCGTGTTTAGCGATATTTACACCACAAGATGCGGCTACAAATGCTACTGCAGTGGAAATATTAAATGTATTAGCTCCATCTCCTCCAGTTCCACAAGTATCTACCATATACAAATTTGGCCTTGGTACTGGCAATTTGCATACATTTAATAGTTCCTCAGCCATAGAACACAACTCATCTCCAGTACAGCCTTTAGCTCTCAAAGCGCTCAAAAAAGCTCCTGTCTGTACATCAGATATTTCATCATTAAGCCATCTTTGCATTAATGATCTCGAAGTTAAGTCATCAAGGTTTCTCCCTTCTAACAAAATATTCAAGATTTCAACGTTCGAAAAATTTGAAGACATTAATTTTTAAAGGTAATTATGCAGAAAAATTCAATTTGAAGTATCAAAACCTGAACCAACTAAATCTTTATTTGTGTTAGAGGGTCTGAAGCTTTTTGACCAAATAATTTTTGTTTTTGAAAAAAGATCATTTTGAGTAATTTTCCAAAATTTTAAAATTTTTTCAATATCGTTTTTAATTTCAATTTCACCGGGAAAATTATTATAACGATTTATTAATCTAGCTAAATTAACTAAGTCAAGATCCTCTGGTTTTTCTTTTGTGATAAGAGAATCTATAATATTCTTGTCTGTTGTATGTAAAGGATGAGTTTGTTCGTTACTCATGAATAAAAACTGAATCAACTATAAAATTAGCTCACATATTTAAAAATGAAACATTATCTTAATCATATCGGCAAAATTAAATGAAAAATTTAAAGCTTAAAGTTATATTTAAATACCTGAGACCATACAAAAAAGAATTTATATACGGAGCAATGGCTCTTTTGGTAGTAAATATATTAAGCGTTGTGATACCTTTAGAAGTAAAAAATATAATTGACCAATTACAAAATGGATTCTCTTCAGATTTTGTGATTTCAAAATCTTTGTGGTTAATTTTATTAGCTACGTTTATGGGTTTAATAAGACTTTTTTCTAGACAAATCGTTTTTGGGATAGGTCGGAAGGTTGAGGTAAATTTACGTCAAAAACTTTTCGATCATTTACTTATTCAAGACCCAGAATGGATTCAAAAAAAAGGGAGTGGAGACATTATTAGTAGAGCTACCAGCGATGTTGAAAATATAAGAAGGCTTCTAGGTTTTACGGTTTTAAGTTTATGCAACATTGTCTTGGCTTATTCACTAACTATTCCATCGATGTTTTCGATTAACAAAACATTAACAATATCAGCTTTGATGATATTCCCATTGATCCTTGGAATTGTAAGCTTATTCGGCGGTAAAATGGTTAATCAAAGAAAAGCTCAACAAGAATCATTATCGAAACTAAGTGATCTTATACAAGAAGATCTTTCTGGAATAAGTGCTATCAAAATATACGCACAAGAAAATTCTGAGAAAAAAGAATTTAATATTTATAACAATGCTTACCGAAATTCGGCGATAAAACTTGCTAGAACAGCAAGCACCCTATTCCCATTACTGCAAGGTATTTCCTCAATTTCATTATTAATTTTATTAGGATTAGGAACTTTTCAACTAGAGAGCGGATTTATTTCAATAGGGGGTCTAGTAGCTTTAATTCTTTATGTGGAGAGACTTGTTTTCCCTACGGCACTATTGGGTTTTACATTGAATACTTTTCAACTCGGTCAAGTGAGTTTAGATCGTGTTGAAGAAATTTTTCAAAACAATCCAAGTATTGTAGATGGGAAAAACACCAAATTTTTAAAGAAAAAATTAAAAGGATTGTTAGAAGCTAAAAATTTAACTATAAGTTATCCAGGATCAAAATTTAATTCATTAAATGCTCTCAATTTTAAAATTTTCCCTGGAGAACTAATTGCGATAGTTGGGCCTGTTGGTTGTGGAAAAACTACATTGGCAAAGTCTCTTGGAAGGACAATTGAAATTCCTGATGGTCAATTATTCCTAGATGAAATTGATGTAAAAACTATTAAATTAGAGGATCTTAGAAAAAATATTGCAATCGTACCGCAAGAAGCCTTCTTATTTACTTCTACAATTTCAGAAAACCTAAGTTTTGGAGAACCTCAAGCTTCTAAGGAATTAGTTGAAGAAAGTGCTACTAAAGCTGGGATGATTGATGATATTAATAATTTCCCTCAAAAGTTTAAAACAATTGTTGGTGAAAGAGGTATTACACTAAGTGGGGGACAAAGGCAAAGGACAGCACTTGGAAGAGCTTTACTAGTTAATTCTCAAATTGTAGTTCTTGATGATGCTTTAGCAAGCGTCGATAATAAAACTGCAGCAAGAATAATAGATGAAATGAGAGAAAGAAGTAATAAAACAATCCTAATGATTAGTCACCAACTATCTGTAGCTGCCACATGTGACAGAGTTTTAGTAATGGATAAAGGAGAAATAATACAGGAAGGTAATCATAAGGATCTAGTAAAAGAGGAAGGGCTTTATAAAAAACTTTGGGAAAGAGAAATAGCCACAAACATTGTTGAAGGCTAAAAGTAAGATTTTTAACCTATGATATTAGATATTTAAGTTATGTTTGAATTTCTAAAAAATATTATGAACAATAAAGAAATAACTCCAACAAATGAACTTAATACAGTTCATAGAATATTAAAAACAGATTTCAAAAAAGATCCTAATCTGCAAGAAGATGAAATAATATTTGGGTGTGGTTGTTTCTGGGGAGCTGAAAAATGTTTTTGGAAACTTCCAGGAGTTGTAACAACTTCGGTAGGGTACGCTGGTGGTAACAAGAGGAACCCAACTTATTACGAAGTATGCTCAGGTTTAACTGGTCATTCAGAAGTTGTAAGAGTTATCTGGAATAAGAGTGAAATAGATATCAGCGATCTATTAAAAATGTTTTGGGAATGTCATAACCCTACACAAAAAAATAGACAAGGTAATGACATTGGGACTCAGTATAGGTCAGCTATATTTTATAAAAATGAAAAAAATAAAAAAATCATATTAGCCAGTAAAGAACAATTTCAAAAAGAACTAAATAAAAAAAATCTTGGTTTTATCGAAACAGAAATAAAAATGATTGATACCTATTTTTATGCTGAACAGTACCATCAACAATATCTCGCGTCAGCTGGCAGCAGGCAGTATTGTTCAGCTTCCCCTACAAAAGTTAAGTTAGGAAGTTTTACAGGAAGTAATTACAAATTAAAAGATAATATTTGGGAAAACTTTAATTGGGAAGTTGATAAGTGCGTATTGAGATCTGATAACAATCCTATAAAGAATAACATTTAATATACATCTTATCTTTATAGTAATAAGACGGGGCGTAGCGCAGTTTGGTAGCGCACCACTTTGGGGTAGTGGGGGTCGTGGGTTCAAATCCCGCCGTTCCGATCATTTATCATCAGCATTTATGAGGGACTTATATAGTTTATATGAACTTATGCCGACAGCTATGAAAGTAAAAGAGGAAAAAAAGGCTAAGGCTAATATCGTAAGATTTGAAACTTCAACTTCACCAAGTTGGAAAGATATAAAAATATTCATTAAAGATCATTTTTTTAAACATTAACATAATTGAAAAAATTTTTGCATCGAATTATAAATTTAGAAGAATTACGAGACCGAATACAACCCGATAGATAATAAATAATTTCAAACCATTTGAAGAAAAATACTTTATTAAGAAATCGATAGCAAATAATGAAGATACAAATGTCGTAGCAAGTCCGAAAAATAGGGGGAAAAAACTAAATGAAGAAAATTCATCAAAAGAAAAAATGAACTCAACAATTGCAGCAATAGAAATCGCCGGTATACCTAAAATAAAGGAGAATTTTGCAGCATCAACTCTTTCCCAACCTGATACTAAAGCGGTAGAAATAGTAATTCCAGATCTTGAAATACCAGGAAAAATAGCGAAAGCTTGAGAAAGTCCTATCAAAAAACTATCTGAATAGTTATGGTTTTTTAAATTTGTTGAACCCTTTTTCGATATTTCTGCTAGGTACATAAAAATAGCCATTACTAAAGAAGCTAATGCTATTGATAAATTTGAACGAAGAATATTTTCAAAAAAATAAGGTACAAATAATTTTATGCTCCCACCAAGCACTACAATTGGAATAGTGCCTATCAAAATAGATTTTAATAACCTTTGGTGTAATAAGTAATACAAAAGGTTATTTGTAGATTGACTTCTTAAATTAAAAATATCATTTCTAAAATACCAAAGTAAAGCTAAAATACTCCCTATTTGAATTATTGCAGATAATGAGGAGCCAGGATCATCAATGCCTAGAAGAAGAGATATGACTTTTAAATGAGCAGTACTACTTACAGGAATAAATTCTGTTAAACCTTGAATCAAGCCATATAAAAAAAATTCTAAATATTCCAAAAACTTATAAAAATTACCTTATTAATTAATAGCAATTTACAAAATTCAATTTACATTTAATAAGTAAAAGGTAATATAAAAAAATGAAAAAAAAATTTACCCTAATACTATTTTTTCTTTACTCACTAATCTTTTTTTCTGATTCTGCAAGGGCTAATTATTGGTTAGTAATTGGAACATATAGACAAGGTCCTGGGAGTAGACCCGAGGTGAGTGGAATAACAAGTCCTTCATTACACTCCATTCCAATGAAGGATTTGGATACTTGTAAAAAAGCAGGTGACAAAATTTCAAAAGAGATATATACACCAGTTTGGCAATTTGATAGCAAATGGACTTGTGTATTTAGTGGGAATACTTAGAAAGTTACCTTTTTACATCGTGAGCACAACCATCACCTTTATAATTTTCACTTTCGTAAAAATCATTTTTGGTGCCAAAGTATACTGTTAACAAAACAAATGGCAGACTCAATATAAATAAAATAGTTGTTAAATCCATAAGTAATTTATCGAATTAATTAGGGTTATAAAAAAATAAAATAACCATTATTAATTAAATTCAGCTTTAATAATCGGTAGGTCCTTTAATACCAAGATAAAAAAAGGCACCTAAACCAACTAAAAGTAAAACCCCAGCAACAGCAGCAGATGGGACAAAGCCTCCTATTGCAAACGAAGAAAAATAATGCATCACTTAAAACTAAAACTAGTTAGATAATATCAATAAAAAATAAGTAATTGTAAAAAATATGGACTCGAAGACAATTATAAGAATTCTTATCTAAGCAACAAGAGAGGAATCTTCACTATCAGAAGATATTCTTATTCTCTCTTCCAATTTTGGACCATATAATTCATTTCCCCAGATTTCAACTCTTGAATCATTTGGAGCCATAAAAGTTAGAATGTCCGTTGGAAATAAAACTCTTTCTAAAAAAAAGTTTGATGGACCAATACATCTCAAAACAACCATCCTACAACCTTCATTTTTGTACGAAAACTCAACCATTTAAAAACAACAAAGTAGACTTTATTAAACACTATTTAGATTCATATAAAATGTATAAAAAATAACTGAAAAAAAAAGAAATTTAGAAAAATATTACTCATTCAATCCCACTTCAACTAAATTTCTTTCTTGATCAATTAAAAAAATTGCATAAGAATTTATAAGATCAAAACTTTTATGAGGTAATGATACATTAAGCATTCTCAAAAAATTTGATAATTTTTCATCCTGAAGCGCACTTCCTTTCTGTGATAACATTTCTTTTTCTTGATTTGATTTCCACATATTCATATATTCAAACTTCAATGGCTTTAAGTGCCAAATATTGTCTAATAAACTCCAAATATCTAAATATGAATGTAGGTTTTTTTGTATTTTGGATTTATAAAGGACTTCATCAGGACTCAAATTTAATGATTTGACCTGTTGATCATCAAAATCAACGGGAAAGGGTTCGATTCCCAAAAACCATCCCTCAATAACTAACAAATCAGGATTATCTGATCTCCAATAAGACCTATCACCTAAGCCATTTCTTAATGATTTATCGAAAACGGGTACATCTAACTCTCCACTTATCTTCCAATTAAGTAATTTGTTATGCATTAATTTAACTGAGTGACTTCCAGGAAAACCTCTAGAGACATTCCAAGGGTTATTCTTAATTGCTAATTTCATTTCATCTGAGGGAAGATAAAAATCGTCAATTGAAATAACAGCAATCTTGAAATCTAATTTTAAAGATATTGCCTCAAGCCATTTACCTAAAGTTGTTTTACCAGTTCCAGGAAGGGCTGAAATACCAATTATTTTTCGATCAGAAAATTTATTTTTAAATTTATATGCCTGAGATAATAGAGGTAAAGCTAAACCCCAAATCCAATCATCATTTACTTTATTACTCCAGAATTGATCAATTGAAAGAATTTTTTTTTGATTATTCCAAAAATCAATCCAATCATCCAGGGATTCCCAGCCAATATCAATAATTAATTTTTCAAATTTATCAAGTGGAAAATTAATATTTAAATCTTTCACGTTTCTAGATTAGTTCATTTATCAATTTATTAATTTCATTTTTCCAGCCATATCCATTAGGTTCTGAAGCTAAAGTGAATTTAATATTTTTTAATTGATCTATTAAATTTAAATTAGGTCCATCTATACCTGGTATAACAATTTTAATATCTGAATTTAAAAGTAAAGGCAAATCATTTGGAGAATCACCCAAACCTATAATTTGAATATCTTGATTATTTGAATATTTTTTTAAAGCTTTAATTGCTTTCCCTTTATTAGAATTTTTCGATAATAAGTGACTCATTCTGTTTCCTTTAAAAATATCTACTTTGAACTTTTTACAACAGATATTTATTCTTTTTTCTAAAAAACTAGGTGGATTCAAAAAAGGCATACTCCAATGTCTGTCTCTCATTAAAGTTAATGAATTTCCTGTTAATCCTGTAAGCTCAATCGCTTCAGAGTCAGCAAGATTATTAAGGGGAATTAGCTTATAATCGATTTCTTTAGAAATAAGATTTAAAATTTCTTCGAGAATTTCGTACTTTTTTCCAAGAATAATTTCTCCATTGACCTTTTTAAGAGATTCACCATAAATTGCCGCTCCATTCTCAACAATATAAGGATCAGTCAGACTTAGCTCCTTTCTTATGACCTTTACTTCAGCAGCTGTCTTACTTGTACATAGAATTACAGGTATGGATAATTTTTGAAGAGTTTTTATAGTTTCTTTTGCAGGGGTTAAATCGTAAGAATGATCCATTAAAGTACCATCTACATCACTAACAACCCAAATTGAAGAATTTTCTATCATTTCATTAAATCACCAAGCCAAATAACTTGAAAAGGATCAAGACTAATATTTTTCCAATTGTATTTAGTTGATGATAAAAAATCTTTCATATTAAAATCATTATCAATTATTTCTGGTAAATCGTAATCATTCAGTTGATAATTGATTTTATTCTCTGTCATATTATGGATTGCAAAAACGGATTTTGGGCCTTTACCTCTTTTGATTACAACAATATCGCTTCTACCTTTAGACAAACATTCCATTTCTGAACATGGATGAAATTGCGATAATTTTGATCTTACATCCATCGCATTACATAGATATTTAATATTTTTTTTGGCATTAGATTCAGGATTATTTAAAACAGATACAAGATTATCTGATTTAAATTTTTCTCGATTCAGGTCTCTTCTTTGACCTGTCATAGAAAAACTTTTTATATCATTTTCGGAAGCCAGTAATGCTGGCAAATAAAATGCAGGCACACCTTTCAGAGCCATGACTAATAATTGGGTCAAAATAAATCTTTCAAATTGGAATCGATTAGAATCTCTACTAGAATCTTCCATAGCGTTCCACCAGCTAATATTTAACTCATAAGGTTTATCGTCCCCATTTGACAAACGCCTATGACTTACTAGCCCCCCTCTTTTTTCACAATTAATCAATAAATCTTTAATTCTTTGCTCATTCATTAGCCCCTCAAGAGCTCTTAGCCCAACTCCATCATGAGATGCTGTGAAATTAAAAAGTGTTGTATCAACAGGTAATTTTGGCCAATTAGAAATCCATGAGTTTAGAATATCTGCTCTTGAAGTAATAATTGCCTCTAGTAGAAGAGGAGGTAATGGAAAATTATAGGCCATATGGGCTTCATCTTCAGTAATGAGATAAGATAAATTTTCCTTCTGAGGGACATTAGTTTCTGTTATTAAAACTCCATCATCAAGAAGATTATTTAAAAGAATTCTTAAAATTTTTACTATTGAATGTGCTTTTGGTAAATGCAAGCAAGTAGTTCCTGATTCCTTCCAGATAAAACCTACTGCATCTAGCCTTAACCATTTAATACCATTAGATAAATATAAGATAATCAAATTTAAGAACTCAAGAATCATTGTTGGATTTTGCCAATTCAAATCAATTTGATCTGGACCGAAAGTTGTCCAAACTTGTTTTGGACCATTTTCTGTGTTTATCCGAGAAAATAAAGAGGAACTTCTTGGTCTCACTACATTCGACCAATCAAGATTTTGTTCCGGTGAAAAAACATTTGATTTGCCTGGTTCTTGGGACTTTATAAATTGTTGAACCCATTGGTGAGATGATGAAACATGGTTAAGGACTAGATCAGCCATCAAAACATGATTTTTCGAGATACTTTTGAGATCATTCCAATCACCAAATTTTTCTTCTAGTGAATCATAACTTGAAACTGCAAAACCTCCATCACTAGTGGATTTGAGAAAAGGAAGAATATGCACAACCCTTGAAAGGCTCCCAAAATGATTGCTTAAAAAGTCTCTAAGAGTGGTTAATGTAGGCTCCCCATTATTGTAAATACTATCTGCATAAGTTATTAAAACGGAATGTGATTCATTCCACCTATCGTTCTCACTTATTTCTTGAAAAGAAGATTTCTCTGAGAAATTATCTAAAATCTGTAATAATTTACTTGAAAGAAAATTAATTTCTTCTGTAGTATTATTTGAATAAATTGTTTCCAACAACTTATACAGTTTTAATCTATCTAATTTTTTCTCTGAATCAATTTTTTTCACTTTGAAAAAATTATCGAAGTATTAACACTATTCTGCACATCAATTAGAAAATGGACTTTCAACAAGGTTTAATCACAACAATACATGAATACGGTGTAGCTGACGATCTACTTATAGAATTAAACAATAATCTTAAAAAAAGACCAACAGCCATATTAATTCCTTGCTTATATGAAGAATTTGAACGTCCAGCATTAAAAGATATTAGAGAAGTTTTAAAAACCCTGACAGGATTAAATGAATTGGTTATAGCTCTATCTGCAAAAACAATTGAGCAAGTTAAAGCAGCAAAATCATTTTTTGACTCTATGCCATTCCCAGTGCATGTTCAATGGACTAATTCTCCCTCCGTAATAGAGCTATTAAAAAACCAAGAAAAAAATGGGTTGGAACTTTTGGGGACTCCTGGTAAAGGATGGGCTGTCTGGCAAGGCATAGGAGTTGCCACTAGAAAATCAGAGGTTGTTGCTCTTTTTGATGCTGACATAAGAACTTTTAGTCCTTTATATCCATCAAGGATGATACTTCCGCTTCTTGACGAATCATATGGAATTTCTTATGTAAAAGCCTTTTATAGCAGGTTATCCCTTGAAACAAACCAATTACAAGGAAGAGCAACAAGATTATTTGTTGGTCCTCTTTTGGCAAGCTTAGAGCAGTTAGTTGGGAAGGGACCTTTTTTACAATATCTTCAATCATTTAGATATCCATTAGCTGGTGAGTTTGCTTTTACAAAAGACCTTGCTATGAATTTAAGAATTCCTTGTGACTGGGGTTTAGAAATAGGCTTATTATCTGAAGTTTATAGAAACGTAAGAACCTCGAAAATTGCTCAAGTTGATCTAGGTTTGTTTGATCATAAACATAAAAATATTGGTGATTCTTCTAGAGAAGGATTGCAAAAAATGTGTACTGAAATCCTCTCAAGTGTTTTGAGAGGGCTTATGGAGCATCAAGCAGAAACATTAACTAGCACTCAATTAGCAACTTTAGAAGTTCTTTATAAAAGAGTTGGAGAAGATAGGGTAAAGCAATTTGGTTTAGATTCAGCAGTAAATCAACTTCCATACGATAGGCATCAAGAAGAGCTATCAGTCCAAAAATTTGCGAAACTATTGAGACCTGCTACAGAAGATTATCTAGCTTGCCCTACAACACAGCAATTACCAAGTTGGTCCAGAGTTCTTTCTTGTGAAAATAAACTTCAAGAGGATTTGGAAATCGCAGGGTCAAAAGATATAAAAACTACTGAAAAAGAATTAATTAAAAACTTTTAAAGCAAAAAGTAACGCTGGGCCATAGGAACTTCATTAAGTGGTTCGCAAGTAAGAAGTTCTCCATCTGAAAAAACTTCGTAAGTTTGAGGATCAACTGAAATATTTGGTAGTTTGTTATTAAGTTTTAAAAATGATTTGTCGATATTTCTCGTATTTTCTACAGCTATACAATTCTTTTGTAATCCTAATTTTTTTGGAACATCTTGATCAATTGAATTTTTACTTAAAAAGGTTACAGAACTGTTGATAAGGGATTGACCAAAATTTGCAAACATAGGTCTACCATGAACAGGACCTGGAGTTGGAATTGAGGCATTTGCATCACCCATTTGTGACCAAACTATAGATCCACCTTTAACAACTAATTCAGGCTTTACTGCAAAAAAAGAAGGTTTCCACAAGACTAAATCTGCAATTTTACCCTTTTCTATAGAACCAACATATTTATTAAGACCATGAGCTATTGCTGGATTAATTGTAACTTTAGAAATGTATCTCTTTACTCTGTAATTGTCGTTTCTATCAGAATCCTGCGACAAAGGTCCTCTTTGCACTTTCATTTTATGAGCAGTTTGAAAAGTTCTAGTTATTACTTCACCAACTCTTCCCATAGCTTGAGAGTCACTGGCAATAATTTAGAAGGCACCTAAATCATGAAGGATATCCTCCGCTGCAATAGTCTCTCTTCTGATCCTTGATTCGGCAAATGCTATGTCTTCAGGTATTTTAGAATCTAAATGATGACAAACCATTAGCATATCAAGATGTTCCTCTAATGTGTTTCTTGTATAGGGTCTTGTTGGGTTAGTACTGCTAGGAAGAACGTTTTTTTCACCACAAATTTTTATAATATCTGGTGCATGGCCCCCACCTGCACCTTCGGTATGAAAAGTATGAATTGTTCTTCCAGCGATAGCATTGATGGTGTCTTCAACAAAGCCCGCCTCATTTAAAGTATCAGTGTGAATACAAACTTGAACATCAAACTTATCTGCAACATTAAGACATGAATTTATTGTTGATGGAGTCGTTCCCCAATCCTCATGAAGTTTCAATCCACACGCACCAGATTCAACTTGATCAATAAGATTTTTCTCGTTTGTTGAATTCCCTTTTCCAAAAAAACCTAAATTCATTGGGAAGGCTTCTGCAGATTGAAGCATCCGAGAAATATGAAAAGAACCAGGAGTACATGTAGTTGCATTTGTTCCAGTAGCAGGTCCCGTCCCTCCTCCTAACATTGTTGTAATTCCTGAAGCTAATGCCGTTTCAATTTGTTGAGGACAGATAAAGTGAATATGAGTATCTATTGACCCTGCAGTAAGAATATGTCCCTCTCCTGCTATTACTTCTGTTGAGGCTCCAATAATAATATCAACTTTATCCTGAATATCAGGATTACCAGCTTTACCGATTTCAAAAATCTTTCCATCTTTTAAGCCAACATCCGCCTTGATTATGCCCCACCAATCTACAATCAATGCATTAGTAATTACGGTATCTACAGCCCCATCTCCTCTTGTTACTTGAGACTGTCCCATACCATCTCGAATAACTTTACCACCTCCAAATTTAACTTCATCTCCGTAAGTGGTTAAATCATCCTCTACTTCTATAAGTAGCTCCGTATCGGCAAGCCTTACTCTGTCCCCAGTAGTAGGTCCGTAGGTTTGAGAATAAGTTTTTCTATCAATTTTATAAGACATAATTTTAAGTATCTAAAGAACCATTGATTAATGAATTAAAACCATATGCATTTCTAAAACCTGCAAATGGAACTAATTTCACTTCTGTTGTATCTCCTGGTTCAAATCTAATTGCAGTTCCAGCAGGAATATCAAGACGCATGCCAAGTTTTACTTCTCTATCAAAAATTAATGCCCTGTTAGCTTCAAAAAAATGATAATGAGATCCAACTTGTACTGGCCTATCTCCAGAATTTGAAACAGTTATAGTTTTAATATCCTTACCAAGATTTAATTCAATTTCACCTTGTTCTGGAATTATTTCGCCAGGAATTAAATTACTCATAATTAATTAATTGGATTGTGGATAGTAACTAGTTTGGTCCCATCAGGAAAAATCGCTTCTATTTGAACTTCATCAACCATTTCAGGAATGCCCTCCATAACTTGTGATTTCGAAAGCCAAGTAGTTCCCTCAGACATTAATTGACTTACACTTTTGCCATCTCTAGCTCCTTCAAGAACTTGAAAACTTAAAAAAGCAATTGTTTCAGGATAATTTAGCTTCAATCCTCTGTTAAGTCTTCTTTCAGCTAATAGCGCAGCTGAAAAAATTAATAATTTATCCTTTTCTTGAGGTGAAAGATGCATAATAAAAAATTAATCTATAAAATCCTAAAAAAGGTTCTTAGTGAACATAATCAATAATTCATAGAATCTTGTAAAGGCCATATACCTTGATATTTTGGCTCACAAAATCCACAAACAGACCTAATTTGTTTCCAAATACAAAAAAAACACTTCCTAGCATCTTGTGAAGAACTACCTAAAAATCTTACAGAAATACCATTTTCAAGAATTCCAATAGATAAATGATTTTCACTTTCATTAAAAATCTTTTTTATATTTTCTACCAGATTATTAATTTTTAATTTAGAAAAATCTTTTTCGCAAATCCAAATCAAGGATCCAAATACCGGCATGCAATCCATTCCTGACTTTGCTTCATAACTTGCTTTAGATAATTCAATTTGATCAACATATTCCCAATCATCATATAAGTCGTTATTTCTCATAATTTCTAATTTGGATCTGAAAACTCCATTTTCAATAGACTCTCCAGCAGAAGATCTTCCAAGTCTTATTAAATCAGTAAATAGAAAACTTGAAGTTTCTGAAATAGATATTTTAAACTTTTGATCATATAAACCATTGGCAAAGATAATTGTTTCTTGTGGAAGATACTCTAAATGAGAATTATCAAGAATATTTATGAAATTTTTTTGCTTAGAGAAAATTCCCTCAGGATTGATTTTAGATCTTCCAACAGATCCATATACCTTCTGAGCTGATGAAGTTGTTAATAAAGCCTTAGAATTCTTTTCAAGATTTACTTCAAACTCAAGCAAATCCCCACCAACTAATCCACCTGCTGTATGAAGAATAGGTAAAATGCATCTTCCCTCCTGATCATGAGTAGACTTCAATAACTTATATGGAGAGGTTGATTTAGATTTAAAGATTGTTTTATCAACATTTCCCAAACTTGCTTTATTATTAAAAAAATTTAAGAAACAATTACCTTCCCATGATGTTTTAATCATAAATTGTTTTCTTAATTACTAAATTAAAGCAACTAAAAATATCGATTATGAGAATAAATAAACAAATTGTAGTAACTGATTGGATTAAGGACAAACCCCAAGAAGGTTCATTTTTAAAACTTACATTAAGTTCTGATGAAAGAAGCATCCTACGAGGCAAAAGATTATCTGATTGTGATCAAGAAATATTCTTACAATTACCAAGAAAAGGTAAATTAAAGGATGGAGATATACTTTTAACTAATAAGTCCAGCTTTTATGTAGAAATAATTGCCAAAAAAGAAAATTTAATTGAAATAAGCTCAAAATCAACACTTGAGCTTATTAAAACTGCTTATCATTTAGGTAATAGACACGTAGAATTAGAAATTAAAAAAAACATCCTTCTAACTAAAAGTGATTACGTTATTCAGAATATGCTTAAAAATTTTGATGTTGAAGTAAAAAATATCATTAATAAATTTTTTCCTGAAGCAGGCGCTCATAATCATGAATAAAAGTCACTTACTAAAATATTTATTAATAAGTCCTAATTTACCAGTTGGTGGATTTTGTTATTCAGAAGGATTAGAAAGTTTTTTTGATAGTAAAAATATAATAGAACCTGAATATGTAAAGAATATAATTATTTCTGAACTAAAAATAGGCCAGATAAGATTAGATGCAAAACTTCTAATAGAGTTTTTTAATATTTTTAATGAAATACGAAAGGCTATAAATACAGAAAGTAATTTAAAAAAACTTTTAAGTTTAGATAAATGGATTCTTGCATCTAAGGACTGTATCGAAATAAGAGAACAACAAACTCAAATGTCAAAATCTCTTTTTGATTTAACTAAGGATTTTGGATTTGAATATCCTTATGAAAAGAACAAAAAAAGCTCTTGGCCGTTAGCATGGAGTTGGGCTTGTTATTGTTTTGATATATTGGAATTAGAAATGTTAGAAAACTTTTTATATGCATGGAGTGCTAATCAATTAAGTGCAGCACTAAGACTTATTCCTTTGGGATCAACTAAAGCACAATTAATTCAGAGAGATTTATTGGCAATAATTTCCGAAGTTTCTGGAGAAATTATGGACAAAAAAATTAATGACATTTATTTTGGCAATGTAGGTTTATCTATGGCACAACAAAATCATAATGAACTTTATACAAAACTTTTTAGAAATTAATTTATGAGCAGTAAATTGAGGGTAGGAGTTGCTGGGCCAGTAGGTTCAGGTAAAACTGCATTAGTAGAGACTCTTTGTTTAAGTCTCAAAAAATATTATGAGATTGCAGTTGTTACCAATGATATCTACACAAAAGAAGATGCTAATTTTCTAATAAATAAAAAGGTTTTAGAACAGGGAAGAATTATTGGAGTAGAAACAGGAGGTTGTCCACACACAGCTATAAGAGAGGATTGCTCATTAAATAAAAATGCAGTAATTGGTTTAGAAAATAAATTTAATCCTTTAGATTTTATTTTTGTAGAAAGTGGAGGAGATAATTTAGCAGCTAGTTTCAGTCCAGAACTTGTAGATATATCAATTTATGTAATTGATGTATCTGCAGGAGACAAAATACCTAGGAAAGGTGGGCCGGGGATAACTAGATCAGATTTATTATTAATAAACAAAATTGACTTGGCAGATATGGTTGGCGCAGATTTAAAAATTATGAAAAATGATACCGAATTAATGCGAAAAGGAAAACCATGGTTTTTTACCAACCTTTGTAGTGGCAAGGGAGTTGAAGAAGTTACAAAATTTTTAGAATCGCAAATACCTAACAAACAAGACTAAAAAAATACCTATTAGTAAATATATTGGATTCAACAAAAAGTTACGACTGATACAAAACTAATCCTCACTCGTTTATAACTTTTATTTTATCCCCCTAATGAGGGTCAATTACTTAATTTATCCTAATTCATGAGAATTTCAAGGCGTATTTTGGCAGGATTAGCTACTGCCTCTCTTGCGGTTACAGCAACTTCATGCGGTGGAGGTGGAACCTCCGGAAGTTTCGACGACACAGTAACCGTTGGTATTTTGCATTCGTTATCTGGAACAATGGCAATTTCTGAATCAACCCTTGTTGATACTGAAAAAATGGCTATTGAAGAGATAAATGCTGCTGGTGGTGTAAAAGTTGGCGGCAAAAGCTACAAAATAGAATACATAGTTGAAGATGGTGCATCTGACTGGCCTACTTTTGCTGAAAAATCTAAGAAACTTATTGACCAAGACGGAGTTCCTGTCGTATTTGGTGGCTGGACATCTGCTAGTAGAAAGGCAATGTTACCAGTCTATGAATCAAAGGATGCTTTCCTTTACTACCCAATTCAATATGAAGCTCAAGAATGTTCTAACAACATCTTCTATACAGGAGCCACACCAAACCAACAGTCTGAACCTGCTACAGATTTCATGTATAAGCGTTCTCCCGCAGCAGGTGGAGATTTCTTCCTTGTAGGTTCTGATTATGTTTTCCCAAGAACATCCAACACAATCACAAAGGCTCAGGTTAAACAGTTAGGTGGCAAAGTTGTTGGAGAAGACTACCTTCCATTAGGAAATACTGAAGTTGCTCCAATTATCTCGAAAATCAAAAAAGCGCTTCCTGAAGGTGGAATTATCATTAATACACTTAATGGTGACCAAAACGTTGCATTCTTCAAACAGATTCAAGACGCTGGTATCACACCTTCAAGTGGTTACTATGTAATGAACTATTCAATTGCTGAAGAAGAGATTAGTACAATTGGTCCAGAGTTCCTTGAAGGTCACTATGGTGCTTGGAATTACATGATGTCAATTGATACTCCTGCATCTAAGAAATTTGCTGAAAGTTTCAAGAAAAGATGGGGAGCTGATCGTGTTGTAGCTGATCCTCAAGAATCTGCCTATAACATGGTTTATTTATGGAAACAGGCAGTTGAAGATGCTGGAACATTTGACGACAACGCAGTAAGGGAAGCCCTTGTTGGACAAAAGTTTGATGCCCCACAAGGTCCTGTTGAAGTTATGCCTAATCACCACTTATCTCAAACAGTAAGAATTGGAGAGATTAATGCAGAAGGTGGATTTACAATCCTTGAAGAGACAGGAGTTGTTCTTCCTCAAGCATGGAACCAAAAGCATCCAAGTTCAAAAGGATTTGCATGCGATTGGACAGATCCTTCAAAAGGAGAAAAGTATAAGCTTTAATCTAAATTAAACCTATACTTCAAATAAAAGGAGGTTAACGCCTCCTTTTATTTTATATAATCAAATATTTTCTTTTCAAAATTGGAGTTACTTCTCGATAGTCTTTTTAATGGTGTTGCAATCGGATCTGTATTACTTGTTGCTGCATTGGGACTAGCAATTGTTTTTGGTCTTATGGGTGTAATAAATCTTGCCCATGGTGAACTTATGATGCTTGGGGCTTACACAACATACGTCACACAATTAATTTTCAAAATACCTATATTAAAACCCTTTTATAATTCGTACATAATAGTTTCTATTTTCCTTGCTTTTATTGTTAGTGGAGTAGTAGGCATTCTCCTTGAAAAAACTATAATTAGAAAGCTTTATGGAAGTCCACTAGAAACACTTCTCGCAACTTGGGGTGTTAGCTTAATTCTTCAACAATTTGTCAGAAGTGTACCTTTAGCCTATGGGACAGGTCTGGTTATAAGTCTTTTGATTGGTTTATTCTTACCAACAACATTCCCTTCAAAAATAAAAGAATCAATAAATTTCAAATATTTTAAATTTAGCACTTGGATATTCGCAGCTTTAACCGGGGTACTGACAGGTAGCATAATCTCATCCTCTGTAAGCAAACTTAGTAGAGCAAGCGCTCGAAATGTTGATGTAACAGCACCGTCATGGATGAGAGGTCAAGTAGAAATTATTGGCACTGCGTTTCCTAAGACAAGATTAATGATAATTGTCATTACCTTAATCTCTGTAATAGCAATAACATTATTTCTCAATCAAAGTGCTTGGGGGATGCGTATAAGAGCAGTTACTCAGAACCGGAAAATGAGTGATTGCCTTGGTATATCCACTGAAAAAGTGGATATAATTACCTTCGGAATTGGATCTGGCTTAGCAGGAGTTGCAGGTGTAGCAGTATCTCTTTTAGGTTCTGTGGGACCAAATGTTGGCGGAAACTATATAGTTGGTTGTTTTATGGTTGTAGTGCTGGGAGGTGTAGGAAATTTATTAGGAACAGTTCTTGCTTCATTTGGAATAGGAATAATGACTGATTTAATTGGAGCTGGAAGGCTCTTATCAATATGGCCAGATATGCCATTACCTTTATCCAACACAATCAACTTTTTTGCGACCACAAGTATGGCAAGAGTAATGATATTTGCACTAATTGTTATATTCTTACAATTTAAACCTACAGGTTTATTTCCTCAAAAGGGGAGGATGGTTGAAAACTAATGTCCTTTAGTAAAATTAAATTTGATAAAAAAATAGTATTATCATTTTGGATAATATTAATAGCCTTAATTATTGCGGCACCAACTCTACTCCCTGTATTTAGACTAAACCTCCTAGGCAGATACTTATCCTTATCCATAGTTGCACTTGGTGTTGATCTTATCTGGGGATATACAGGATTACTAAGTCTTGGACAAGGTATATTTTTTGCACTAGGTGGATATTGTGCAGCAATGTATCTGCAAATAACCAGCTCCTCTGAATTTCCAAATAATATTCCTGAGTTTTTTGCATTATATGGTGTTGAAAAATTACCTTTTTTCTGGGAACCATTTAGATCGCCTATTTTTACCTTCTTCGCTATCTGGATAATTCCAGCATTGGTTGCTGGTTTAATTGGATTTCTTGTTTTCAGGAATAGAATCAAAGGGGTTTATTTTTCTATACTTACTCAAGCTTCTCTTCTTGTATTCTTTAACTTTTTTAATGGACAACAAAAACTTATAAACGGAACAAATGGATTAAAAACTGATGTAACTCAACTTTTTGGTCAGATGGTAGGTTCTGAGTCAATGCAAAGACTATTCTTTTGGGTAACTGCCATACTAGTATTAGCATCTTGGTTTTTTGCAAAGTGGGTAGTTAAAGGGAGATTTGGCAATATTCTTATAGGAATTCGGGATGATGAACCAAGAGTTAGGTTTACAGGATACAATCCAGTGATATTTAAGACGATAATATTTTCTATTGCTGGAGGTCTTGCTGGCATTTCTGGAGCTTTATATACTGTTCAGTCTGGAATAGTATCACCTCAATTTATGACAGTTCCTTTTTCTATAGAAATGGTTATATGGGTTGCAGTTGGAGGGCGAGGAACTTTATTGGGAGCAATACTAGGAGCAGTTTTCATAAATTATGCAAAAAGTTTAGTAAGTGAAGCTTTACCTGCTAGCTGGATGTTTATTCAAGGAGGGTTATTTATTTTAGTCGTAACGGCTCTTCCAGAAGGAGTTTTAGGATGGATTCAAGGAGATGGCCCTAGAAATCTTCTTCAAAGATTTGGTTTAAAAAGAAAAATTGAAACCTACCCAAGCTTAGAAATTAACAATAAGGAGGGGAATAATGGATAATAAAGATCTTCTAAATCTAATAGATATTACTGTTAGTTTTGAGGGTTTTTTAGCTCTCAACAAACTTAATTTAAATTTAAAGAAAGGAGAATTAAGAGCTGTAATAGGACCCAACGGCGCAGGTAAAACAACATTTCTTGATGTAATAACTGGAAAGGTTAAGCCAACGAAAGGTGAAGTAATTTTTAAAGGGAAATCTTTAGTAGGTAAAAAGGAGCATAAAATAGCTAGACTTGGAGTTGGAAGAAAGTTTCAAAGTCCAAGAATCTTTGAAAATCTAACAGTTAAAGAAAATCTTGAAATATCTGTGACAACTCCTAAAAGCCCCTTAAATCTTATACATAAAATTATTAAGGATGAGCAGCTTAATGAGATTGAACGTCTTATGAAAATTGTTAATTTAGCTCAAAAAGTTGATTCAAAAGCTGGTTCTTTATCACATGGACAAAAACAATGGCTAGAGATAGCCATGTTAGTAGGACAGAAGCCAGATTTAATGTTAGTGGATGAACCTGTTGCTGGTTTAACTGATGAAGAAACTGATCTTACGGCTGATTTATTAAAAACTTTATCAGGAGAAAATACAGTAGTGGTAATAGATCACGATATGGAATTTATAAGAAGACTTGATAGTAATGTTTCAGTATTAAATCAAGGCACAGTATTATGTGAGGGAACTATGGAAACCATACAAAAAGACAAAAAAGTTATTGATGTTTATTTAGGAAGACCTGAGGACTAGTTATGGAAAATTTACTCGAAATAAAATCTTTAAATACTTATTATGGTGAGAGTCATATTCTCAGAGATGTAGATTTAAATGTTAAATCAGGCGAAATGGTTTGTTTAATTGGTAGAAATGGAGTTGGAAAAACAACTTTATTGAAATCACTTATTGGTTTGTTAAAACAAAAAAAAGGCGATATATATTTGAATAGCGAAAATATCAATAGAAAAGCACCTCATCAGAGGGCGAGAAAAGGAATGGCGTACGTTCCTCAAGGGAGAGAAATCATTCCATATCTATCAGTAGAAGAGAATCTTATGTTAGGAATGGAGTCGCTTCCAGGTGGATTAACTAAGAACAAGAAAATAGATTCATTTATTTATGATCTATTCCCAATCCTAAAAGATTTTCTACAAAGGAAAGGAGGAGATCTTAGTGGAGGACAACAACAACAACTTGCTATTGCAAGAGCATTGCTGGGCAAACCTCAACTTCTATTACTTGACGAACCAACAGAGGGTATTCAGCCAAATATAGTTATAGACATTGAAAATGCAATCAATCAGATAATTACAGATACAGGAATAGGAGTTTTGTTAGTTGAACAGCATTTGCATTTTGTAAGACAAGCCAATAGATATTATGCAATGCAACGCGGAGGTATTGTTGCTAGCGGAAATACTAGCGAGTTGAGTCAAGCTGTTATTGATAAATTCTTGAGTGTTTAAATAGATTATTATTTTAAATTAATTAAAAACTTTATTCATTTTTCACATCTTATAAGGTCTATGCTGTTTGGATGCTCATTAATATACTTATTAAATTCCATCGCTAGTGTTCTAGCCTCGTAAGCGTCAAAAGCATAAAAACAATTTTCTAATCTTATATTTTGAAAATCACGGTAATGCACTGTATATGGCTTCAACATATTATTTTTGTTCATATTAATTTGCTTTAAAGCAATCATGTATATTTCAACCATGCATATATTCGTAAATTTAAAGCACAACTTTTGTTGTTATCAAAATATATTGATTTAAATTATGTAATTAAAAATACTTTATAAGGAAAAAAGTAATTAATCCATTTTTTTTTTATTTTTGGAATCTTGCTTTTTACCTTCTATTAAAAAAACAAATTTTGATAAAATATAACCAAAAACTGGTGCCCAAAACTTTTCATAAAAAAATTTCATAAAAAATTAAGCAGCTAATGATTCGTTATCTTCAATTACAGTTTTATTAATACGCTTCAAATCTATAGAATTATATAAATGTTGCATAAGTAAAAAATCAAGTTCCCCTTTCAACAAATTAACATCAGATGAAATTAGATCATCAATAAAATCATCAAAAGTATCTGAAAGAAGATTCACAATTAAAAATTTATTTTTGCCATTATCATCGCATTAACAATAAAAGTCAACCAAAATTGAATATTTATTTTTGAATTTTATGAAAATTAATTAAGACTAAAAAATTAAATAATAAATACAAACAAGCAAAATAACAGATTTAATATCAAGCTAAGGGTTTTTGAATTAAATTTCATTTATCTTGCTTTTCTTAATTTTATATCTCTCCTGATTAGCATTACCAAAACGAGATTACACATATTAGCTAAAAAGAAATTTAAAAAATTCATCATCAAACAACTTAATATATTTATAGCAAGACTATTGATGTGCCAATTTGGAAAGAATCACTTAAAAACTTTTTTAAACGTAATAAATTTTTTAAATCAATCAAATTTGATATTAACAAAGCTAATTTTAAAAATTATTTTTTAATTAGCTCGAAGTAACCATTTTTATTTAATAAGTATTTATCAAACCAAAGGCTTAATAGATTGTCTAATCCTATTCCATTCATTCTATTTATTTGGGAAGTCTTATAGTCTGAAAGTGCAAGCAATAAATAAGGAAAAATCATATCAGAAACACATTTTGGCAGTTTTTCTAAAGGTACTCCATGCGCTCTATCCCATAAAAGTTGCATATCCTGTGAAAACAACGAACTCCAATAACTAAAATCACAATGTAACTTGTCTGGAGGGAGTAGATTTACAGATAAAACCGGTAGAGATGAATTCATAGGAACAAATATTTTCTAGTAAATTAGATTAAGGATTTTGAAATGGTAATAAATAATTTCTAAAAAGTAATTCTCAGGAGGACATACAAATACAATTTATCGCACAGTAATTCACTGTGCAACACTTTTTACTTGTTATATTCTTCCATCATTTCCTGAAATTTTAAGAATGATAAGAATTTTTTATAAGTTTGTAAATCGACATGTCCTTCAGATAAGTCATCTGAATTGTCTTCTATCTTAAGATATGATTGAGTTGCTTTACCATTTTTTTTGTTAAACATACCTCTATTAGAAAGGGCTTCTTCTACTAAGATACTTGTTATTTTTGAATTACTTAAATTATTTTCTATGCTTAATTTATTAATTATTTTCATAACCTCTTCTCTTGGAATAAATCCAACTCTCTTTTTCTTGGTAGGCATCTAAATTTAATTAAAGTACAGCACTTGACTGTAATAAGTGTTGCACTATATTCATAATAAGTCAATCAAACGCTAATGATTTTACCAACAACCTTACTTTTTGGTGCCCTTGGGTATCTTATCTATACTTCAAAAAAAGAACTTTCACTGAATGATGATCCCCATTTAGAAAACTCAATAGAGAATGATGATTTGTATAAAGACTTAGAAGATCTATTTATTTAAAATAACTACCTTGATACTTAAGAACTTTGTTTCTTGACTAAAGATATACAAAATCTTAAACATAATTAGAATTAGGATAACCAAGCTATAGATTAAATGACTGTCCATCAAGATTACGAAATAAAAATCAATTTAAATGAATTGATTGAGAAAAGAATCCCCTGTTGTGATTTACTTCATCCAGATCATTGTTTAACTGAAAAACAAGTCTCTGAAATTGCACATGACATTCGTATGGATTTAAATTTGCATGATCTTTATAGGCAAGTAGATCAACATATCATGAACTATGTAAATGCAGCTGGTATTGATAACAAAGATCATTGGGTTGAACCTCATCTTCCAGATCTAGAGCGAGATTTAAAAGAAGAAGTTGGAATAGAGTTTGATTAGTTTTTTTCTTCTAAATATTATTAATATATGTATTTTTTTTCTAAATCATCTATTAATTTATAAATACTTTTAGCTGATCTCTTTCTTTTTTTTAAAATCAAAAAAACTGTAAATCCTATAAATAATATAAAAATAGGAGTAAAAATTATAATTTCATGATTCATAACCATAAAATAACAAGCATATATTATTAAAGTTATTCAAAAGTTTGCATCAATAAAATAGGTACTTAATACAAATATCTTTTAATATGAAGAATTAAGATTTTTTATTAAAAAGTGAAATAATAAAGAATTTTTATAAATTATTCACTAAATTAATAGTAATTCAAAAAAGGTAATGATTAATTATTTAGCCTTAACAACTAGTGAGATGGGGATCGGTAAAATAGAGTTAGCAGTGATTGGCTCAGTAATTTTAATATTTCCAATTTTATTTGTTTATGCTTCTAAAAACCTCGATGCGAAGGGGGTTTTCGAATGGATGATGGAGAAACCAAATGATTGGATAGGTAAAAAATAAGACTCATACAATATATATTTTCTAGTTAAACTGCAAATTTTCTAAATTACTAATATCGAAATCATAAACCTGGCAATTATTTTCTAAATCATTAACTATTGAATTTTTTAGTAGAGAATAATCTATCAACTTATTGAGTTTATTATTTTTAAATTCCTTATTAGTTTCTCCAATAGCAAATGCCAAAGCTCCTTCATAAGAAATACCGAAGTTGCTAGTGTTGCAATAAGTTCTAGTGAATTTGCTAGAAATCTTTCTAGTATACTTTTCAAGAGTTTTTGAAGAAGTATCTAATGAGTAAACTGGAGTACTAAAAAGAAAAAGCAAAGTTAAAGTGAATATCACAAAACCCCTTTTGATCATAATATTTCAAAAATTGCAAATTTAATATAGTTTAAAATTTAACTCTGCAGACTATGTTTTATTAAAAATTATAGAAATTAAAAATTTATTAACCAGAACAGCTATTTCATATTTTGGATGATAAAAACTCTCTAAATGAGTATTTTATAGTTTGAATTTTTTTTGGTAATTTTTTTAAAAAACGCCTAAATGCTTTTGGCATAATAAAAAATCCATATTAATAATTAATAGATAACAAATAATAAATGGGTATTCAATAAATAACTATATAAAAATAAGTAAATTAAATATTAAATATATGGATTGAGCTATGGAAATGTATTTAAACATGAATTATTGTTTAATTAAGTACTAAATACAAAATTAATATGGCACTACCAGAACTTATTTATGCTCCTGTAGATGGCGGAACAATACATAGATATGAAATTAGTGGTGGCAAGAGAAAATTTTTAAGATTTATAGGTTGTTACTTGGGTCAATGTAATTTCCACAAAAATGTTGATGATGCTATTGATTACATAAAAAATTTGAAAGAATCACAAAAGATACAAAAAACATGAAATAAAGATACATAGTTACGATAGAGACTCAATATTTTTCGATAAATATATAATTATTGCTACAAATAATAGAGAATTTTCTTTTTATAAGAAATTGATTATTTACTTGAGTTATAGTTCCGAAAGATAAACAGTCATTTAAAAAAAGAAATTAATTTATGGAAAACAGACAAATTAATTTTTTTAAATCAAAAGACTTTAATACCGTTCTTAAGCCATTTAAAAAAGGAACGGTAGTAAAAATTGACTCGTTTGATATTAGAGAAACTCAAAAAGATTTAAGTATAGGTTTATTTGGTTGGTATGCAATTTGTCCCTCTAAAGAATTAAAAAAAAATAAGCTATATTATTTTTCACTCTATGATGAACCTCTTGTTCTTTATAGAGATGAAAATAAAAACGTTAGGTGCATTAAAAATATTTGTCCACATAGAGGGGCCTCCTTTTTTGGAGGTACATTATCAGATGGAGTAATAACCTGCCCATATCATGGAGCTAAATTTTCATCTGGAGGAAGTTGCCAAAATCTCGACAGAATAACATGTCGCCATATAGTTGATAATAACTACGATAACTACGCCAAAAGGATTCATTTATCTCAATACAAAACTTCAGAAAAAAATGGATATATTTTTGTACATTTTTCTAAAAAATCTGAGACTGATTTAAATAATATAAGTGAAGATACACCTATAAGTAACTACGAATTATATGAAAATGGTTTTTCACATAAGGATTATGTCTTTGAGGAGGTATTAGTCGACTTCAAATGTGATTGGTCAAGGATTATTGAAAATCACCTAGATATCCTTCATATCTTTTGGGTTCATGGCGATACAATCCCAGATAAAGATGTAAATAAAAACGTATTAGTTAGTTTCAACCAGAAAATTAATATTAATCCCTCATACATTGAAAGTATTTACTATTACAAGAATAATCCTACAAAAGAATTTATTCGAATAAAGTACATTCCTCCAGGAAGGATATTAATTTACAAAGGAGAGCCTTCCTCATCAAGATATTTACAAGTTTTAGATCATATCCCTCTAGGAAACAACAAAGCAAGAGTAATAGTAAGACACTATAGGAAATTTCTACAAAATAAACTGCTAAATAATCTCTTATTATTTAAAGAGACTCAAAGAAAGATTTTTTATAAGATATTCGATGAGGATTATATGATTTTAAAAACACAAACATATAATCACGATATGGGATTTATAAGTAAGGATGAAATAAAATTATTGGGAGAGGATAGGATAATAAATTATTTTTGGAAGTGGTACAAAAAGTCTGAAGATAAAGATGAACCATGGAAAAATATTAACAACACCCAAAATCTTGATGTATATGACAAAGTTATATTGAAATATCCTCCTGAGATAAAGAAGTTAGAAATTGAAAATAATATAGATATTATTAGAAAAACCTTAGTAAGATTTGCTGCTCCGCTTATATTTTTTATGTTAATAATATAATTCATGAAGAAAGTAGATAGACCTTCATGGTTGAATTGGCTTTATCTCTTTATATTTATTTTAAGCTCGATTCAATTGATTATATTTTGGAGTAATAAGTTTTAGTGTTTAATAAATTTTGGTTTGACGCAAAAAATATAAATTGTTTTAAAAATGGTTTTAGAGTAATTAAAGATTTAAATTTAAAGATATCTTATTCAGAAAATGTAATATTAATTGGACCGAATGGTTCAGGTAAATCATCTCTAATTGAGATAATTAATAGAAACTTATACCCAGTAGTAGCTAATGAATCGAAACTAAAGATATTTGACAAAGAACTTATAAATTTATGGGAACTAAGAAATAAAATAAGTACCGTAAATAATGATATAAAAAATAGAATAAATCCAAATTTACAAGTTTTTGATTTAATTTTAAGTGGACTATATGGAAGATATTGTTACGTACAAAAAAAATCTGAAAGAGATTCTTATAAGGTTGAAAAAATCATGAAAAAAATGAATATTTCTAATTTATCTAAAAAGAATTTTTCCTATTTATCAGATGGAGAAAAACAAATTTCCCTTATTGCAAGGGCATTAATCAAAAAACCGGAAATTTTAATCCTAGATGAACCAATTGCAAATTTAGATTATAGATCAAAGTTTTTTGTAATTGATAAGGTTAATGAATTATCAAAATTAAATACGAAAATTTTATGCGTCACTCATGATATTTCAACAATTACCCAAATTTATGACCGGGTCATAATGCTAAAAGATGGCAAAATAATCGCTGATGGAGATCAAAATAAGGTTATGAATAGTGAGAATCTAAATAAGTTATATGGTATTGATGTAGAGGTAACTAAAAATAATGGACTTTGGAATATAAACAGAGGTTCTAAATAACAATAATAAGAATAGCTATCGCTAGAGCAAGAAATATAAATTTTTTACTTTTAAAAAATGAAGAGGATTTATTTTTAAATGAAGAAGATCCACATTTAGAGCAAACAATCTTACCTCCTAAAGATCTATCTGAAACGAATGAAGAACTTCCACAATTAAAACAGACTCTATTTAAGCTCATCTAAAATAAAATTTTTAGCATTTCTAATTAAATTATATTGATAAATACCATGTAAAGAAAACTTCAAAAATAAAATGATAATGAGAATCTATTGCAATAAGTTCTTTATTAGTGCATAATTGATAATAATTCTCATTATCATACTTTAATTAATGAATTTTCATAGTTATGGAGAACCTGCGTCAAAATCAGTAAGGATAGTAACTGGCCAATCAGTTTTAATAGACCCTTCATCAAGGCCAAAAGGCACATGCCTTGAAGTTGAAAGCGGAATTGCTAGAGTTTATTGCCCTTGTGAAGAGACAGAAGGAATGACACTTGCTTTTTTACAATCAGGTGATCAATTAAGAACGGACCTTTTATGTAGCGAAGGTGTCTGTGTAGAAGCGTTAACAGATTTGTCTTTTCATAGCAATGTAAATATTGATGGTAATATTGGTTTCGATGCAGTGAATGAATGGACTTTGCAACTCCTTAGGATTAGACACTTAGGAAATGCAGAGCAGCGATTACATGCGTTGTTTTCAATACTAGTAAATCGTTTAGGAAGAAGATGCGGTAATTGGTGCGAATTACCTTTTAGGTTAACTCACGAAAGGATTGGTGAGTTAATTGGTTCTACTCGTGTAACATCAACAAGATTAATTTCTAAATTAAGATCATCAGAGTTAATAATAGCTCCGATTGGAACCCAAACAGTCAGTGTTGCCCCTTCTTTTATTGAATCATCGCCGCTATAAAAATATGAAGGAATCACAATCACTTACTAACAACTTGTTAATGGAAGTTGATTTTTTATCGAATAGACTTAGAAATATAAAACAATCTTTCAAAACTACTAGTAATACAGCATTGAAGGAAAGGTTATTTTCTGAAAACAAAAATATTTTTAAAAGAGTGAAAGAGATTTATAAAATAGCTGAGTTCTTAAATAAAAAAAATAATGAGAAAATAAACTTTTCTAAGTTACTCTTTGAAATAACCAAAAGAACATTGAATGAAAATAAATTTGAAAGTAATTTATTTTTTCTTTAAATCACTATCTATTAATAAAATTGCAGAAGGTTGACCAGAGGCAAACTTAATTTTACCAAGTATGTTTGCAAATTCATCTTCTGATTGTGTTTGAGCCTCTACAATTGGATCTAAAAATACGTTGGTTCTTGTATCTGAAATTCTCTCTGAAATTGAATAAAGTTGTTGTAGAGATGAAGTTAAATCAGCTTCCATATTGAAAGAATAAGAAATTAAATCCTCAATTGAATCCCATGTTTGAACAGGAGCGGGAAGATCATCTAATTTTACGCTTTGTCCTCTTGCTATTAAATAATCTGCAAATTTTTGAGCATGTTCCATTTCACTTTGTGATTCATTTAGAAAATGTGAGGCAAAACCATTTAAATCTCTCTCCTGAAACCACAGGTAAATAGAAAAATATTGCACATTGGCATATCTTTCCATTGTTAGATGTTCAAAAATATTATCCAATAAACTATTGTCCATTGGTTGTGCAACAGCTCTTCCAGATGGACCAAAATTAATTAACTTCTTTACTTTTAAATTAGTTTCGTTCATTAGTACAGAGAAACTATATAAATATTACAACATTTTGTATGAATTAGTAATAAATTAATCATTTAAATTAGATTAAATAATATGATAATGAAAATCAGTCTCAATACTATAAATGAATTTACAGTACAGATTTTCTGAACTGCTATTAACTAATAAAATATATAACAGTAAAAAAAAGAAATGTAAAAAGAAAAAATGCTCTAATTGGAAGGGGGGCAAGTGTAATTGCCTATAAAAAAGTCTATATATATTCCTTATATGCTCCAGGATATAAAAAATAATGACTATTTTTATTAATAGAAAGTGAACATTTATCGCCATTATTAAGGAGATTATTAATATCAGTTCTAACCCTTAATATGTTTCCATTAATAGATACTTTATAGATAAGAAATTCACCAAGGAATTCTTTAGATATTACCTGAGCATCACCAGATTTTGATTTTTTAATTGAAATAAATTTAGGCGAAATTGACATACTTTTGATAACTGTATTTTTCAAATACCCTGAACAATTTATTTCACCCAAACAAGAAATATATGAATTACCAGTTTTTTCGAGATTAATAATATTATTTCCCAAAATAAAACTACTCACAAATATAGTCTTTGGATTATTTAGAAGATTAATTGGTGTATCAATTTGATGAATTTTACCTTCATTCATAACGGCAACTTTATCGCAAATTGACATGGCTTCTTGAGGATCATGAGTAACCATCAATCCGCTTGCATTACAACCTTTTAGGATATTAGGGAGTTCACTTCTCAATTTTAGTTTGACATGCATATCAAGACTACAAAAAGGTTCATCTAATAAAATAAAATTTGTACCTGGAGCAAGAGCTCTCGCAATTGCGAGTCTTTGTTTTTGGCCTCCAGACAGTTCATGTGGGTACCTTTCAACAAAACTATCAAGACCAACAACATTCAATAAATAATCAACTCTAGATCTGTCTTTTTTGTTTTTCAAACCAAAAATTACATTTTCCAAAACAGTTAAGTGAGGGAAAAGTGCATAGTCTTGAAAAACCATACCTATATTTCTTTTCTCAGGACTAAGAATTTTTTTCTTACTTGAAATTTCGACATCATTTAAAGATATCGTTCCTTTAGAGGGATATTCGAAACCTGCGATTAATCTCAAAAGAGTAGTTTTTCCGCAACCAGAAGGACCAAGCAAACCTAATAGTTCGTCTTTTTCAATTTTTAGGTTAATTTCATTTAATATCCAATTTGAATTTTCTCTCTTATCATATTTATGATGCAGATCATCAATTATTAACGCATCATTATTCACAAAATTATTATTCTTTAAATATATTAAATTAGCAGAAAATATTAACTAAAAATATCTCTTGTATAATTTTATACACCATTCAATTATTCAATTTTATGAGAAAGGCCGAAAGAGCAGAAATAATTAAAAAGGAACTAAAAAAGCTATATCCATCGCCTCCAATACCCCTTGATCATACAAATGCTTATACGCTTCTCGTCGCCGTAGTTTTAAGCGCTCAATCAACCGATAAGAAAGTTAATGAATTAACAAAAAGCTTATTTAAAGTTGCAGATAGTCCAGAAAAGATGGTCAAGCTAGGTATTAATGGCATTTATGAATACATAAAATTTTTAGGTCTATCTAATCAAAAATCAAAGAACATTTATAATCTATCTAAAATGTTGATTGAGAAGCATAAAAGTTGCGTGCCAAATACTTTTGAAAAGCTTGAATCTCTTCCAGGGGTAGGTCATAAAACAGCATCAGTTGTAATGTCTCAAGTGTTTAAAATACCTTCATTCCCAGTAGATACTCATATACACAGGTTGGCGCAAAGATGGGGCCTATCAAATGGCGATAGCGTAGTTCAAACAGAAAAAGACCTAAAAAAAATATTTCCTATTAATGATTGGAATACTTTACATTTGCAAATAATCTTTTATGGCAGAGAATACTGTACTGCAAGAGGCTGTGATGGAAGAAAATGTTATTTATGTCGCACTCTTTATCCCAAAAGAAAAAAGAAATTTATATGTAAAAAGCCTTAAGAAATTTATATAATGTTTAAATTAGTTTTTTAATCATGAAAATAGCAATTACTGGTGCATCGGGGAAAACAGGTTATAGAATTTCCGAAGAAGCAGTTAAGAAAGGGTATAAAGTAAGGCAAATCATTAGAAAGAATTCAAAAGTCTCAGCAGGACTAGAGCGTTTAGAAACAATTAGAGTTTCATTAGATAATAAGAAAGAACTCGATAAAGCTTTTAAAGATATTGATGCCTTGATAATTGCTACTGGAGCGAGAGCATCATTAGATTTAACTGGTCCTGCAAAGGTTGATGCATTAGGTGTATACAGGCAATTAGAGAGTTGCAAAAGAGTTGGTATTAAAAGGGTTATTTTAGTTAGTTCCCTTTGTACTGGTAAATTATTTCACCCATTAAACTTATTTGGTTTAATTCTTATTTGGAAGAAATTAGGTGAAAACTTTCTACGTAATTCAAATTTTGATTGGACTATTATTAGACCTGGAGGATTAAAGGAAAATGAAGATATTAAATCAGAAAATATAAATTATTCAAAAGAGGATACTCAAATTAATGGATCAATCCCAAGGAGATTAGTTGCGCAATGTTGTATAGATTCTTTAAAAAACAAAGAATCCATAAATAAATTAATAGAAGTTACAAGTTCGAATGATGATAAAAAGATATCTTTTAAAAAAGCTATGCAAATGATTTAAAAGATGTAAATATATAAATTAAAACTATGAAAATAAATCCCAAAATTGACGCATTACAATTAATGCTTACTGACTTAAGAACTAGAAATGAGCCAATAAGACATAAAGCTGCATTTAAAGGCTGTCAACCAGAATTTCAAAGTCTTGTATCAAGATTAATAAAGCAGTTAGAGGACGAATTAGTTGCTGAAAAACTTACTAATCGTGATAGTTAAAAAATTTAGATTACTTAAATGAAATTAAATTATCCAATTTTGCTTGTTCTGAAAGTTCATCATATCCTCCAAAAAATTTATTATCCAAAAATATTTGAGGGAAAGTATTATGGCTACTTTGAGCCATAATTTTTTGAAAGCTATCATCATTGTCTATTAGAGTAACTTCATGAGGGATTGAGAAAGAATTAAGCAACCTAATTGCTCTTTTAGACCAAGGACAATCCTTTAAAATATATACTTTTAAACGTGATTCATTAGTGATTAAATCATGATTTGAGACATTAATAATTTTCTGTTCAAAAGAAAGTAATAATATATCAGCACCTTTTTTTACAATACATCCCTCTTCAAGATGCCCCCCAAACACATTACATCCCTCATCTGCAAAACTCAAATGTAAATGAACATCTGCTTTATTAAAATGTCCGTTTAAAGAAACTATCTCTAGATTTCCTTCAAATTTATTTATCTCTTGATTACCTGGGCATTGAATACAAACTGTTCTAAGATTACCAACCACTCCAGAAACATACCCGTATAAATTATTCGATAAAGAATATTCTTTAATTGAATTTATCAAATCAGATTCTGGAAATAGCTTTAGGCTATGAGGCTGCATTATATATAAGGAATAATTTTGTAATATAAAACATCATCATTCATAAAGAGAAGTTGAGTTTATAATCTTTAGGATTCAGATTTAAATTAAATTTTAAAATCTAGCATCAAAAACTATTTAAAATTTTTACTAAAAATTTAAGTTTGTTGAGAGTGTAATATATTTTTTATATACAAAAACTAATTTGTTATTAAAAAAAATTTTTAAAAATTTGGCATTGAATATTCCCAATTTATTATCGATATCTCGCCTTTTCCTTGTATTTCCATTAATACTTTTTTTAGAAATTAACAGACCCATATATGTATTTATATTGATTATTATTGGCGGTTTAACTGATTATTTTGACGGGTTAATTGCAAGGAAATTTAATCTTAAAACCAGATTAGGGGCTATCCTTGATCCTTTAAGCGATAAAGTATTCTATTTAATTCCTCTGATCTTCCTTTGTAAAAATAATCTTATACCCTTCTGGTCATTGTCATTAATTTTATTTAGAGAATTAATTATCTCTAGCCTGAGGAACTCTACGAAAGACGGCCTACCAGCATCAATATTAGGAAAATATAAAACATTTTTCTTTTTTATTTCAGTAATCACCTTTTTTACACCATTGAAAATAAGCTTATTAAGTAATTTGGCTTTAACTTTTTATTGGATAGGATTCATCCTGACTTTTTTGACTTTATTAAGCTATTTAAGAATTAAAAAGAATATGATCTAAATTTTCATCAAACTCCTCACTCTTTTTATTATTAAAATCTTTCACGAAACTATCTTTTAAACCATTAAGTAAATCAAAAGTTGGGGCCCACTCTAAATCACTTTTAATCTTAGAGATATCAGTCTGATAATGATTTAATCTAATTGGAAATCCCTTTCGAGATTTAGGATCTAATTTTTGATAATCAAATGTTCTTAAAGAAATCTCATTTTGGTTTAATCCAAGAACATTTGCACAGAAATAAATTAAACCCTTAATTGTAACTCCTTTTTCACCTGAACAGTTGTAAATATTATTTTTAGAATTTTCAAAATTCATGCACCTAATCATTACATCAGTTAAATCCGAAACATGTCCTAGCTGAGTAATTAAAGACCCATCACCAGGGATGGGTATAGATTTTTTAGTAAATAATCTTTCAAAAAACCAATTTTCAATTTTATTATAATTTCCTGGTCCATAAATATAAGTAGGTCTAAAACTTGTAAAAGGAATTTTCTGGTTTATCAACCAATTTTCTGTCTCAAACTTTCCTTTGTGTCTACTATATGGATCAATTGGATCAACTTCGGATATGGGTAGTTCACAATTATCTTTATAAACACCAGCAGAGCTGACATATATATATCTTTGGAAGGAGTTATCTAAATTTCCTAAAAGAAGTTTAGTTTGTTGTAACTCTCTTCCAGAAATATCATAAATAACATCATACTTTTTATTTCTTAACTTGACGACATCTTCTGAACTATTTCTATCACCCTTGATTAAATTTGTTTTTTCAGGATTGCTTTTATTACCTCTCGTGAAAATATCAATATCATGATTTTGACTTAATAACTTTCCAACCAAAGACTTGCCAACAAATCTAGTGCCACCCATTACAAGAATTTTCATATTCAAAAAATATTTAACTGAAGTAGTAATCTTAAATAGAATTACATATTGAATAGTACTACTAATAAGTAATTAATGAAAAGGATGATTCTATGGACCTAATACCAGCAATTGATTTAATGAATGGTAAGTGTGTTAGACTTTTTAAAGGCGACTTTAATAAAAGAAAAGACTTCACCAGAGAGCCTCATGAGCAGGCTAAATTTTGGGAAAGCGAAGGGGCAAAATACATACATATTGTTGATTTGGATGCCGCAAAAACTGGATCCCCAACAAACGATAGATCAATAAAAAAGATTGCAAATACTGTTAACATACCTATCCAAATAGGAGGGGGGATAAGGTCTCAAGAAAGGATAGAACAATTATTTTCTTATGGTATTGAGAAAGTTATCATGGGAACCTCTGCAATAGAAAATAAAGAATTAGTTAAAAAGTTATCAAATAAATTTCCTGGAAGGATAATTGTTGGTATAGATGCAAAAGATCGAAAAGTTAGTACAAGGGGTTGGCTTGAGCAATCTAATATTTTAGCCACAGATCTAGTAAAGGAGTTTTCTTCATTTAAAATTGCTAGTTTTATTGTTACAGATATAAATACAGATGGGACGTTAGAAGGAACAAATGAAGAATTCATAAAAAGCATACTTGATATTACTGATATTCCAGTAATAGCATCAGGAGGTGTTGGTTCAATTTCTGATTTATTATCGTTAGTAAAATTTGAAAATTCTGGACTTTTTGGAGTAATTGTAGGTAAAGCTCTATATGAAAATAAATTCACGATTAACGAAGCGAATAATGTACTGTCATCAGAGAGATTAAATGACTTTGATTTAAACAGAAATTACTACGCCTAAAAGAGTAAAAAATTAATTTAAGGCTGGTATTTGCAGTAATTGTTAGTTAATTTTGTATAAGAGATAAGAAATCTAGTCTTGGAATTAATTTCAAAAAAATCGATATTGATTATTGCTCCAAGCTTAATAGCAGAATCTTTATCGCTTAAGTTAACGTCACTGGACCAAAATTTAGACATTAATTTTAATAATGGAATAGGTGATAAAACTCCGGACCTAGTTATATGGAATGTTCTTAATTTTCAATCAGAAGATCTTATAAGGTTAGAATTATTAAAATTAAGACAAAGATATGATGAGTCAAATTTTCTTATAATTCTTTCTGGCGAACTTGTATATGAAGCGAATACCACTCCGTCATTAAATGCTGAAGGTTTTCTTTTAAATCCCAGTGCAGAAAAAGTTCTTGAATCTATTGATACCATTTTAAATGGAGGAAGGGTATTTGATATTGAAAATAATTCTAGGTTTAAATTAAACAAAGATAAGCCTCTTTCTTTTAGTCAAAAAATTCTAACTTCAGGTCTTAAACAAATAGATTCTGAAATTAATTATATATTCAAATATGTAAACTCTGATTCAACACCAGAATTTTATAAATTCATTTTAAAAGGAAGATTAAGAGAACTTATTACTGCAAAATCTTTTCTAATTTTCTTATGGGGGAATTCACTAGAACTTTATACGGAGGCAGTTTACACTGAAAATGAAATTAATCTTGAAAATAAGAACACTGTATTCATTAAAGATAAAAACACTACAGAAATATGGAATTTAATTTTAGATAGACTAAAAGAAAGGTATAGCTCAACTAACTTACAGGTTGAATTTAATAATTCATCAATAATTCTCTCTGGGATAAAGAAAGAATTCATTTCAAGACTAATTTGCAAAATGTTAGATGAGTTAAATAATTTAGTAAAAAATATAAAGGAAAACTATAAGGAGAAAGATTTTAAAGATGATTTAAATTCTCTCATAAAGGAACTTAAAGTTAATACAATTTCAAATATTACAGACAGCTATTTTCGATTAAAAAAAGGAAGCGAATCTATTTCAATAAATGATTTTATTTATAGTGAGGTAAGTTGTGAAGAGATAGATAAAGAATCACATGAATCAATAATGTTTATTGATCCAATTATTAAAAATGAAGCTCTTGACTATGATGGAAAATTACTCCCTCTATATGAAACAGAATCGTTTTTAATCCTTGAAAATATAATTTCAAATTGGACAATAAGGAACTGTAATTTATTAGCTTCTGAAATCTTTAATATTTGTTCTTCTTGGCCTGAATTAAGGACTGTACTTATAAATCCCGAATTACAATCGACAAGAAATTTTGAAAGATTTAGAAATAATATTAATAACTTTAATCGCTGGCATGATTATATTTATATGCCTATCTACTTGTATGAGAGTAAACGAGAATATATTGATATTATCGATAAAAAATTTACCAGATACTTCAAAAATGAAAATAGGGAGAAAGAATTAGAGAATCTAGAATGGTTACAAAAACAAGTTACATTGTTAGTTGAGATAAGAGATGCCGTAGCACCTCAGTTAGAAGTTGCTGTAAAATATATCGGTAATCTTTTCGTAACTTTCCTTACAAAGGTCGTTGGCAAAGCTATCGGTTTAGTTGGGAAAGGAATCCTTCAAGGATTAGGAAGATCAAGTTCAAAGTAAGTTTTAAACTTTAATGAAAATAGTTCAATGGATCCTAATAGCATTAATTTTCTTAAGTCCATATAAAGCAAATGCCTCTAGAGATTCTGATAGTTACGATGGCAACATCTTTCCTATATACGCAGGTAATGGGGCTATAGTTCCGCCCCAGACAACTCTTCAGGAATCATTAAAAAATAAAAGAGTCGCAGTTTTATTTTTTTATCTTGACGACAGCTCAGATAGTAAATCAATGGC
Source organism: uncultured Prochlorococcus sp. (assembly GCA_902583265.1). Lineage (GTDB taxonomy): Bacteria > Cyanobacteriota > Cyanobacteriia > PCC-6307 > Cyanobiaceae > Prochlorococcus_A. Next base: position 47,114 of record CACHVD010000002.1, on the reverse strand, counting down.
TCCGATAATATCCGGTTTAGATTTGATATGGAGAAATAATATAGATATCATTGCTTTAACTACTGATGAATTGCAGACTAAGGAAAAGTCTGATACTAGAAATGAACCTAATTATTATTGGAACGGATTAATTCCACAAACCATTATCTTAAATAGTGATGGAGAAGTGCAATATGATAAAAATGGAATGATTAATATAGATGAATTAAACAAAGTTATAGGAGAACTAAAGGGAATTGATATAGAAGATACGACATTTTCTGTAGAAAGTTTTAATGAATACAACAGTATCATTTCTGAAAAAAAAAGATAAAAACAAAAATTGATTTAAAAAAATGATATTAATAAATATCCTCTTAGTTCTTTTAATTTTTTTAATTCTTTCAGATTTATATATTAAAAACTCACCCAAATCAAAGTTAAATCTGGTACCTATAAATTACAAAATCAAAAAAAAGGATGGTTTAAACGAATTAATTATTGATTTAAAAATAACTAATAAAAGTAAAACCAAAGAGACGATGGTATCTAATATAGATTTTGAATTAGATTTTTTTAAAAGTAAAGGTAACGAATATTGCCGAAATTTTAATTATCAAGAGGACATTTATATATATGAAAATAATAAAATTAAGAATTTGAATAATTACTGGCCAACAACAATTATCAAGTCAAATTCAGAATTATTTGTAAGAATCATTTATAAATTTAGCAATAATAATTTTAGAAAAAAAATAAAATATCTATGGTTAAAAATATATTGGGAGAACTATGGACATTTTGGTATTTCAAATAATAAGGATTGTTTCTTAATTAATTTAGATGGTCAAAAACAAAGGTCGAAAGAAGTTTTTGAAATTCCAATAAATAATAAATATAAAGCTTTTGCTATTAAAACTGATTTACTTGGTTGCTTTGATAATCCAGTAAATACTGTAATTGAATACTGCAAAGGAATTGTAGAAAAAAATGATATTTTAACTATCGGTGAGAGTCCGCTAGCAATTATGCAAAATAGATATATTTCTCCTCAAAATTTAGAATATAGTTTATTTTCGAAAGCTTTATGTTATTTTTTTCACCCTACAAGCAGTCTAGCAACAGCTTGCGGCATGCAATTATTAATAAATAGAATCGGAGTCTCAAGAATAACCTTTGCACTATTTGTTGGATGTCTCTTCAAATTAGTTGGGATTAAAGGTATGTTTTATAGGTTAACTGGTTCAGAATCATCCCTCATTGATGATATAAGCGGCACAGTTGCACCTTACGACAAGAGTATAGTAATGGGTCCCCTCAATGCGGATTTATTTTGTAAGGAGGTCTCGAACTATCTAAATATAGATGTTGCTGTTGTCGATGTTAATGATCTTGGACGTGTGAAAGTCTTAGCAAGTTCAAATAAAAAAGTAAATAAAATACTTAAAAGAAACTTATTATCTAATCCAGCTGGCAATGGAGATGAAAAAACCCCTATAGTATTAATAAGAGAAAAAAAGTAAATGAAAAAAGATACCTCTTATTCTTTTCAATCTAAAAAAGGAATGGAAGTAACTTTTGAAGAACTCCATATACGGCACATTAATCTTTTAATAGATATTAAAAATAAGGAATTGAATAATTGGTTTTTAAAGATGGCAATTATAAATACCTTTGATGACTTAAAAATCTTCTTGAATAATCTTAAGAAAAATAAAAATAAATGCATAATTGCTATATATGGAAACGAAATTATTGGTTATTTGAATATTTTTCCTTTAAACAAAAAAGAGACTTGCTTAAAAATATCTAAGCCCAAGTTGATTAATAGCAAGTGTTCTTTAACAGATAAACAATTAACTTTAGGATTGATAAAAAAATCTATCTCAATAAAAGAAATCAAAACTTCAAGTTGGATAATTAATTCAGATATAAATAATGTTGACCTCATATCAAACTCAAGAGAATTAGGCTTTCAACCTTTAGGAGAGATAATCCTTTGGGATGGTTCTGATCTAAATAAACCTACAAATCAAAATACTAATGCCTATACATTAATTAATGAATTCCAAAACATTAATAAACAAAATATATTAAAAATAGTTAATTTCATAAGATCAAATCAATCTCCCTTAATAAGAAATACTTTAGATTTTGATCAAGACGACATTCTTAAAAGAAATAACTCTAAGAGTGGTGCATTAATATATGAAAATTCAGTTTTATGTACAATTTTAAAAGATATTAATTATCAAAATGAGAAAATTTATACTTTAACTATAAGTAGATATTGGGATGAGAGATTTAATTCTATTTTAAAAGAATTTATAAAAAGATTTTTTGAAAAAGCACCTGTTTCATATTTAAAAACCTATAAAGAAAATTCTCAATTAAATGTTTTTCTAGAAGAGTGTAATATCAAAGAAAAAAATCAAGAAATAATTCTTATTAGGAACACAATTATTAAGAATGAAGCCAAACAAGTAAATATAATAAATCAATCTTTGGAATCAATCTTTGAAAAATTAAGTCCACAAGGTAATCCATATCCATCTCCTTTTCCATTAAAAACAAAGTGAAATTTTGCAAACCCAAACCCAAGTCAATTTTGAGTTTGGATATAGGTACCAAGAGAATAGGATTAGCTTATTGTGATCCCCTCTGCATAACATCAAATATACTTCCAGCAGTAAAGCGATTTGAAAATAATCAAGAGATTAAAATCATTAGAAATTATATAAATGAATTTAATTTGACCGGTTTTATCGTGGGTATTCCGCTAGATGAGGAAGGTCAAATGACCACTCAAGCTATTGATTGTAAAAATTACGGTCAATTACTTTCAAATGAATTAAAGCTTCCATTTTCTTTTGTCAACGAACATAGTTCAACTTGGGAATCTTCAGAAAGATTTGGAATAAAAAAAGATAAATCCGGATTGATTGATAGTTTTTCAGCAAAAATCATACTTGAACAATGGATCGAAGAAGGTCCTGAATTAGAAGAAATAGCTGGTAAACGTCAGATAAAATATTAGTATTAAAAAGGATAGATAATTTTTAAATGAAAGAAGCCAATTCAAATGATAATTATGATGCACAGACTCTTTTATTAAATGACTCAAATGGAAACGAGCTTTTTTGTTATCTTGAACAATTAGTAAGTGTTGAAGGCCAAGAATATGCTTTATTAACGCCAGTTGATACACCAGTAAGTCTTTTTAAGATAAATGAAAAAGATGATCCTGAACTAATTGAGAAAATAGATAAAAATGAACAAATACTTAAAAATGCTGAAGCAGTCCTTCAAGAACATGATTTAAGGCTTATAAGATCAGCAGTTACATTAACAGTATCAGGAGAACTTGAAGAACCAATTTTCGATGAATTAGAAGAAGATTACGTCGATGATGATAGTGAGAGTTATGAATTGCTCGTTAACTTTAATCTTTTTGACCAAGAATATGGCTTATATATACCACTAGATCCTTTTTTTATTGTGGGTAAATTAAAAGACAAAGGTGCCTTATTAGTTGAAGATGATGAGTTCGATAAAATTCAGCCTTTGATTGAAACTGAGCTTGAAAAAAGAAGTTCTTAAAATAAATGAGATCTATCCTAAAAATCAATTGGGATTCAAACTTACCAATATATAATATTTCTCAATCTGATTTACAAAAAAAAGGAATTAATTCTTTATTGCTAGACGTGGATGGGACTCTAATAAATAGAAAATCAAATATGATCCCAAAAGCTGTAAAAAATTGGATCATAGAATCTAAAAAACTTTTCTCCCTTTATCTAATAAGTAATAATCCATCAAAAAAAAGAATCGCAAAAATAGCGAAAGAATTAAATTTAAGATATAAATACAATGCATCAAAACCTAGAAAAAAAGTAACTTTGTCTGCTATCAAAGAAATTGGCAGAGAGCCAAAAAAAATAGCCATTATTGGCGACAGAATTTTTACAGATATTATTGTTGGGAATAGATGTGATATAAAAACAATATTAGTTAAGAGATTAAATAGAGATGGCTTGCCTATAAAATTTAATTTAACTTTAACAATAGAAAAATTAATTTCTCATTTTATAAAATGAAAACTTGGGTTATAAAAATTGGTACTAGTATTTTAAGAGGAACAGAGGAAACATCTACAGAAGAAGTTATTGAAAACCTTTCTAGATCCTTTAAAAGTTTTATTTCAAGAGGAAACAAGTTAATTTTAGTAACTAGTGGAGCCGTTGGATTAGGTTGCCAAAAGTTAAAAATTAAAACAAGACCAAATGATTTAAGTACCCTTCAAGCTACTGCTGCAGTAGGTCAAGTTAATTTAATGTCCTTATACGATAAAGTATTTAATAAATTAGGTCTTAATATTGCTCAAATTTTAATAACTAAAGCTGATTTCAATTCACGAGAATCCTTTAATAACGCTTCTAAAACTTTAAAAAGATTAATCGATTTGAATGTTATTCCAATAGTAAATGAAAATGATACTGTAGCAAATGAAGAGCTTAAATATGGAGATAATGATACCCTCTCTGCTTTAGTTGCCTTGGCTATAAATGCTAACAAGCTTATTTTATTAACCGATATTGAAAATCTATACTCAAAAGATCCACGTAATAATAAAGATGCAGAACCTATTAAAGAAGTTCATAATAGTGAATTAAAGGAAATTAAAGATAAAAATATTCAAAACTCAAATAATGAATGGGGAACAGGAGGTATTGCTACAAAATTAATTTCTGCAGAAATAGCTACAAAAGGAGGAGTCGAAGTCCAACTAGTTGATGGAACTAATAAAAAAAACTTAATTGAAATATTTAATGATAATAAAATTGGAACTTTATTTTATCCAGTAGAAAAACCTATTGGAAACAAAAAAAGTTGGCTTTCACATGCAATTCAAACAGTAGGGAAAATTACTTTAGATGATGGCGCTTCTTTTGCAATTAAAAAAAAAGGTGCCTCACTTTTAGCGGTTGGTGTTAAGAATGTAGAAGGAAACTTTATGATTAATCAGGCAGTTAAAATCGTAAATACAAATGATAAAGAAGTTGCAAAAGGTTTAGTATCAATAAGTAGCGACAAATTAAGAAGTATCTTAAATAATAAAGAAAATAACAACTCCTCGATAATTGTCGTACATAGAGATGTTCTCGCTCTCTCTTAGAAAAAAATTAAAACTGAAAAATGCTTTTAAGTGATTTAGTTGATCTAATAAAAAAAGGAAATTCAAATTTTATTAGTGCCAATATTTTCGAAGATTTAAATATAGATGATGCTGCCTCATTAGATGCTGCAGTTAAACATCAAATATCTTTTTTAGAAGAAAATAATATTCTTAAAGAAAAATTAGATCAAACTAAAGCATCAGCAATAATAACTTCTAACAACGATGAAATCGTTAGTGCCCTAAAGAAACTCAATATATCAAACATAATCGTTAAAAATCCAAGAATTGCATTTGCAGAAGTATTGGATTATTTATATAAAACTATCAATTTCAAACCAGGAATTCATGCTTCAGCAGTTATAGATAAAACAGCAATAATTGGAGCAGATTGCCATATTGGACCTAATGTCTATATTGGAGAAAATACAGTAATTGGAGACAATAATCATATTCTTCCTGGATCATCAATTTTAGGCAATGTTCGAATAGGCAATAATAATATAATTCATCCAAATTGTGTTATTTACGAAAATACCACTCTAAAAAACAATTGTGTAATTAATTCAAATTCTGTTATTGGATCAGAGGGATTTGGTTTTATTCCTGAAAATGGCAAATGGGTAAAGATGCCGCAAAAAGGTGGTGTAAAAATAATGAGTTTTGTAGAAATTGGAACTAATTGTTGTATTGATAGACCAGCAGTTGGATTTACTTTTATTGATGAGGGAACAAAATTGGATAATTTAATACAAATAGGGCATGGCGTAAAAATTGGAAAAAATTGTGCATTTGCAGCTCAAGTTGGTATCGCTGGAGGAGCAAATATTGGAGATGGAGTTATTTTGGCAGGGCAAGTTGGAGTTAATAATAGAGTAAAAGTTGGTAATAATGTCACTGCGAGTTCAAAATGCGGAATCCATTGTGACATAGAAGATGGCAAGGTAATTAGTGGTTTCCCCGCGATGGAAAATAAATCATGGCTAAGGAGTTCAAGTATTTTTAAAAAATTACCAGAATTAGCAAAAAAACTTAGACAATTAGACAAGCAATAATTTATTGTTCTATTAAACAAAAATTTAAATGAAGAAATATAAGATTGTTTTATTGTCAGGAGATGGAATTGGACCAGAGATTTCAGAAGTTTCAAAAAAAGTTTTAAAAAAGCTTTCAAAAAATCATAATTTCAATATTGAGATTATTGAAAAATTATTTGGAGGGATAGCATATGAAAAATATGGTACTCCTGCTCCAGATGAGACACTAGATCAATGCAAAAAAAGTGATGCAGTACTTTTAGCATGTGTTGGAGATATTAAATATGATTCTCTTGCAAGAGAATTAAGGCCAGAAACTGGGTTACTAAAGTTAAGATCTGCCTTAAACCTTTTCGCAAATATCAGGCCAGTCAAAATAAGAAAATCTCTATTGGAAGCAAGTACATTAAAAAAAGAAATCGTTGAGCATGTAGATCTTATTGTTGTAAGAGAATTAATAGGCGGAATTTATTTTGGAAACCCAAGAGGACATATAACAAATACAAAAATCCCAAAAGCTTTCAATACTATGGTTTATGATTCGACCGAGATAGAGAGAATATCTGAAATAGCAATAAAAATTGCTAACCAAAGAAATAAAAAAATATGTTCTGTTGATAAATCAAACGTTCTTGAGGTTAGTCAATTGTGGAGAGATACAGTTTTAAATATCACCTCAAAAGATAAAAATATATCTCTAAGCAACATGTACGTTGACAATGCAGCGATGCAATTAGTTAGAGATCCTGGTCAATTTGATGTAATTTTAACAAGTAATTTATTTGGAGATATTTTAAGCGACTTAGCCGCAATGTTAACTGGTTCTATTGGTATGCTTCCATCTGCTTCTCTAAACAATAATGGCCCAGGAGTTTTTGAACCTGTTCATGGTTCGGCTCCTGATATAGCTGGTAAAAACATAGCGAATCCTATAGCAATGCTTTTATCTGCTTCCATGATGTTAAAAATTGGATTAAATGAAGAAGAAGCTGCAGAAAATTTAGAAACTGCCATTGATAAAGTTTTATCAAAAGGATTTAGAACAGCAGATTTAGCTGATGGGTCTTCTGAAGTTTTATCTTGCAGTGAAATCGGAGAAAAAATAATGGATGAAATTTAAAAAAAAATTAATAAATAAAAAAATATTTTTAAGTAAAACATAAAGTTGGCATATGACCTGTCAGAATCATTAGATATTGTTTTTAAAAAATGTCAAAACGTCATCCAGTAGTCGCTGTAACAGGATCTTCAGGAGCAGGAACAAGTACAGTAAAAAGAGCCTTTGAGCATATTTTTGCCAGAGAAGATATTGTACCCGCAGTTGTAGAAGGTGATAGTTACCACAGATTTGAAAGAATGCCTATGAAAAAAGCTATGGCAGACGCTCTTTCAAAAGGTGAAAATTTCTCACATTTTGGTCCAGAGGCTAATCTTTTTGACAAGCTAGAAGAACTTTTTAAAATCTATGGTGAAACTGGAGGAGGACAGAAAAGATATTATCTACATAGTCTTGAAGAAGCAGAAGAACATAATACAAGACTTGGCACATCCCTAGAACCTGGGCAATTTACTCCATGGGAAGATATTCCTGAGGGAACAGATGTACTTTTTTATGAAGGTTTGCATGGGGGGGGTAGAAGGTGATGGATACAATGTTGCCTCTTATGCTGATTTACTTGTTGGAGTTGTTCCGATAACAAATTTAGAGTGGATTCAAAAAATACATAGAGATAACGCAGAAAGAGGTTACTCAGCGGAAACCATTGTGGATACTATTTTGAGAAGAATGCCTGATTATATAAATCATATATGCCCACAATTTAGCAAAACCGACATTAATTTCCAAAGAATTCCCACAATTGATACTTCTAATCCTTTCATATGCAGGAATATCCCAACTCCTGATGAGAGCTTTGTGATCATACATTTCAGAAAAGGGGCAAGAGAGAAATGGGGGATTGATTTTCAATACTTGCTTGGAATGATTAATGATTCATTTATGTCAAGTCCAACAAGTATCGTGGTAAATGGAGGGAAAATGGGATTCGCAATGGAACTAATTCTCACTCCAATAATTCATAAAATGATTGAAGAGAAAAATAAATAATGTTTAATTTTCGATTATCAACTCAAATCATTTTTTTTAACTTTGAGAAGTTTTTAATCTAGTGGATCTCAAATATTTATATCTCTCTCTTGATAAAAGTACCTTACTTAGATTTAAATAGAAAAAACAGGTAACGTTGTGTCATTAATCGACTGGTTTGCCGCAAGGCGTAAAGATCAATTTGTTGGGAAAGTTTCCCAAGATACTGACGAAGGAGATGGTTTGTGGGTTAAATGTTCAGAGTGTTCGCAAGTAGCCTATAGAAAAGACCTAATTTCAAATTTCAATGTTTGTAGTAATTGTGGACACCACAATAGGATTAATAGCGATGAAAGGATAAATATAATTGCTGATAAAAATTCATTCAAAGAATTTGATAGTTCACTAAGTCCTACAGATCCTTTGGGTTTTAAAGATAGAAGAGCGTATGCTGATCGTATTAAAGAAAGTCAAGCAGGTACAGGTTTAAGAGATGGAGTCGTAACAGGTATCTGTTCTGTGAATTCAATGCCTTTAGCATTAGCTGTTATGGATTTTAGATTTATGGGAGGATCCATGGGTTCAGTAGTTGGTGAAAAAATTACAAGGATAATTGAGAGGGCAACTTTGGAAAATTTTCCAATTCTTATTGTTTGCGCATCAGGAGGAGCAAGGATGCAAGAAGGTATGTTAAGTCTCATGCAAATGGCAAAAATATCTGGAGCACTAAAAAAACATAAAGAGAAAAATCTCCTATATATGCCATTGTTAACTCATCCAACTACTGGAGGGGTAACAGCCAGCTTTGCGATGTTAGGTGATTTAATTTTGGCAGAACCTAAAGCACTTATTGGATTTGCTGGAAGAAGGGTTATAGAACAAACATTAAGAGAAAAATTACCCGATAATTTTCAAACAGCTGAATATCTGCTGGAGCATGGTTTTGTTGATGCAATAGTCAAAAGGAAAGATCTCAAAGATACTCTGACTAAAATTTTAAAAATTCATGGTGTAAAAGAACTTTCAGAAGCAAATATATAATAATGAGAATAATTTCTAATTTATTTTATTTTTCTATAAGCCTTTTACTCTTTATTTTAAACTTTGCCTCCTATTCATATGCGATAGGAAATGTTGATTGGGTTCTCCTTAAAGAGAATGATGATGGGAAAGAATGGCTTGATAAAGGGAGTATTAATACGCTACCAAATGGTGAAATAAGTGTATTAACAAAGTTCTTTAAGAATCCAACTAATTCTGATGATGATGGAGAGTTATCACTTTATGTAATGAGAATTAATTGCAATGAAAAAAAGTTCAAAGATACATCAATAAATGGAATTCCTCAATTCAATTCAAAATGGCAAACTTCTAATAATGATGAACTTATAGATGTTGTTATTGAAAATAGCTGTTCAGAGTTTATTAATGAATAAGAATGAATACTAAAAATAAAAAATTAAAAATAGCAATCGCTGGACTAGGGTTTGGGAAAAAAGTTCATTTAGAGGCATTAAAAGAGTCTGATCACCTAACTCCTGTAGCAATTTATCATTACGAGAAAAAGCAAAAATCAATTCTAGAAAAAGAAACTGGATTAGAGTTTTTTCATGATTGGGAAGACTTAGTTAAATCTCAAGAAATTGATGGGATTATTATTGCCACTCCTCCTGAATCAAGATTTAAGTTAGCAAAACAAGCTCTTGAGAATAATAAAAATTTGCTCCTAGAAAAACCCGTTTCAATATCCTCCTCAGAAATTGAAGAGCTTCAGAGAACATCTTTGATTAATAATTTAAGCGTATGTGTTGATTTTGAATATAGAGCAGTACCTCTTTTCCTTCAGACAAAAAAACTTATTGATGAAAATATCTTAGGAGATATATATTTAGTCAAATTAGATTGGTTAATGGGCAGTAGATCCGACCCCAAAAGATCCTGGAATTGGTATTCATTGGAAGAAAAAGGTGGAGGAGTTACTGGCGCTTTAGGTACTCATGCATTCGATATGTTGAATTGGTTTTTTGGAGAAGCAATAAACGTGTCTGGCAAGTTAGCAACATCAATAAAAAAAAGACCTTTACCTAATTCATCTGATTTAAATGATGTTACAAGTGAAGATGTATGTTTAGCCAATATAGAAATATCAAACTACAGCTCTAATCTTATTCCATGTCAGGTATCTTTATCATCGATTTCTAAAAATGGTAGAGGATTTAGTTTAGAAATATATGGAAGCGAAGGTTCACTTATTCTTAAAAGCGAAAACCAAAAAGATTATGTACATGGTTTTAATTTGAAATATTCAAACAACGAAAATAAAATTCAAAATCTAACTGCAGATTCAAGATTTAATTTTGAAAAAACATGGACTGATGGAAGAATAGCTCCAGTTTTAAGAATTCAAAATTTATGGGCTGAGAGTATTTTTAATCAAACACCTATCATTCCAGGATTATGTGAGGGACTTGCCAGTCAAAAAGTTTGCGAAGCTATAAGAGAATCTTCGAAAAGCGGATTAAGAATCAAAATTTAAAGCTATACATTTATAGGTAGCAATTATCACCCGATGAAGTATTGGATTGATTTTATTTTTTTTTAATATTCTGGAAAAATCAATTGAACTGAATTATTAAAGAATGGCTTTAAATTATTACAAAAATGAGCTTAAAGAGAATGCTCAATTACTAGCTTCTAAAGGAAAAGGAGTATTAGCAGTAGATGAATCCACTAAAACAGTAGGTAAAAGACTCGCTGGAATTGGCGTTGAGAATACTGAAGGCAATAGGAAGGCATATAGAGGAATGCTTTTTACTACAGAAGGCCTTGGGAAGTATATAAGTGGTGCAATCCTCTTCGAAGAAACTCTTTATCAGAATCACCAAGATGGTGAGTCAATGGTTAAGAAACTAAATAATTTAGGTATTATTCCAGGTATAAAGGTCGATAAAGGTCTAAATCCACTCCCTGGAGGAGGAGATGTAGAAACTTTTTGCTCTGGCCTAGATGGGTTAGTTGAAAGAGCAGCAAAATATTACGAACAAGGTGCAAGATTTGCGAAGTGGAGAGCAGTTCTGCAAATTACAAATGATGGTTGTCCTTCAAAACTATCAATTCAAGAGAATGCATGGGGATTAGCAAGGTATGCAAGGTCCGTTCAAGAATCTGGTTTGGTACCAATTATTGAACCTGAAATCTTAATGGACGGCGACCATAATATTGAAAAAACCGCTGAAGTTCAAGAAGAGGTAATAAAGCAGGTTTATATTGCCTGTCAAGCAAATGGAGTTTTTCTAGAAGGGACTCTATTAAAACCTTCTATGACTGTTAATGGAGCAGATTGTCCAACAAAGGCTGATCCTATGAAAGTTGCTGAAATGACGATAAGAACTATGGAAAGGTGCGTTCCTGCATCAGTTCCTGGAATAGTTTTCTTATCAGGAGGGTTAAGCGAAGAAGCTGCTTCTGTCTATTTAAATAATATGAACACTCTTTACAGGAAAGCTTTATGGAATGTTTCATTCTCCTATGGAAGAGCATTACAGCACTCATGCTTAAAGGCCTGGAAAGGAAGCGACGTTGAAGGGGGGCAAAAAGCATTAATAGCAAGAGCCCAGGCAAACTCTGAAGCTTCAAAAGGTGCCTATGTAGCAGGATCTCAACCTTCATCTGATGAGCAATTGTTTGTGGCAGGCTACACTTACTAACTAAAAAATCCTAAAAATATACTCTGGGTCATAAAATTAGTTTCTTTAATTTAGTATTTTGTATATCTAATGACGTGACATTTGATACCTCTTTATACTAAACTCTCGGAAACATGTGCTTTATATAGCATTTAACTTAATTTAATTATGGCCCTCGTTCCACTAAGACTACTTTTAGATCACGCTGCTGAGAATGGTTACGGTATTCCAGCTTTCAATGTTAATAACCTTGAGCAAGTTCAAGCAATTATGGAAGCAGCATATGAAACTGATAGTCCTGTTATCCTCCAAGCTTCAAGAGGGGCAAGAAATTATGCAGGCGAAATTTTCCTACGTCATCTAATCCTTGCTGCTACAGAAACATATCCTAATATTCCAGTGGTAATGCACCAAGACCATGGTAATGAGCCATCAACATGTTATTCAGCAGCAATAAATGGTTTCACATCAGTAATGATGGATGGTTCTCTAGAGGCAGATGCAAAGACACCCGCTAGTTACGAATACAATGTTGCAGTTACTAAAAAAGTAGTTGATTTTGCTCATTCAGTTGGAGTTAGTGTTGAAGGAGAATTAGGTTGCTTAGGTTCATTAGAGACAGGAAAAGGTGAGGCAGAAGATGGTCATGGATTTGAAGGTGAACTTTCTACAGATATGCTTTTGACTGATCCTGAAGAAGCGGCAGATTTTGTTGCCAAAACAAAAGTTGATGCATTAGCAATTGCTATAGGTACAAGTCATGGTGCATATAAATTCACAAGGAAGCCAACAGGAGAAGTTCTTGCAATAAGCAGAATTGCTGAGATTCATAAAGCACTTCCAAATACACATCTTGTAATGCACGGATCTAGTTCAGTGCCTCAGGAATGGTTGGATATCATTAACAAATATGGTGGTGAAATACCTCAAACATATGGTGTTCCTGTTGAAGAGATTCAAGAGGGAATAAGAAATGGAGTTAGGAAAATCAACATTGATACCGATAACAGACTTGCTTTCACTGCCGCGGTTAGAGAGGCAGCATTTGCTGACAAGGCAAACTTTGACCCAAGACATTTCAACAAACCTGCCAGAAAATACATGAAGCAAGTTTGTCTTGATAGATACAAGCAGTTCTGGTGTGAAGGTCAAGCAAGTAAGATCAAGCAAAACAGCACCAATTACTTTGCTGATCTTTACGCTAAAGGTGATTTAGATCCAAAAGTAAAAGTTACTGTTTAATTTCTTCCCAAATTAAATAAAAAAAGACCTCCAGAATTAGGGGTCTTTTTTTATTTCAATATTAATGATTTTAATGTAAATAGACCATCAGTCCCACCAATTGTCTCGTCACATGCGCGCTCTGGATGAGGCATTAAACCTAGAACATTTCCTTTTTCATTAGTTATGCCTGCAATATCGAATGAGGATCCATTAGGATTATTTTTATATCTCAAAGCGATCAATTCATTATCTACAAGTTTTTTTAAAGTATCAGAATCACAATGATATCTTCCTTCCCCATGCGCTATTGGCAACTTTATAGTTTGTTTTTGACCTCCATTATTAAACCAACCTCCTTTTGAAGAAATGATATCAAGTTCAACATCATCACAGATGAAATTAAGATTTTTATTCGCGGTAAGGGCGCCAGGCAAAAAGCCTGATTCTGTCAAAATTTGAAACCCATTACAAATTCCTAAAACTCTTTTTCCGCTTTTAACAAACTCATCTAAGGCATTTATTAATGGAGAGAATCTTGCAATTGCGCCGCATCTTAAATAATCACCATAGCTAAATCCTCCAGGTAAAACTATTGCATCTACATCACTTAAATCTGAAGACTCATGCCACAAGTATTTTGTTCTTATGTCTAAACAACCTTCCAATGCCCATGAAACATCACGATCACAATTAGAACCAGGAAAGACAACAACTCCTACAGTAAAATTATCCATCTTATAATTTTTCTAATGAATACTCATAATCTTCAATAACAGTATTTGCGAATAACCTATCACACAATAAATTAATTTTTTCTCTTACCTCGTTTTCACCATTACCTTCTATCTTTACCTCAATCATTTTTCCTATACGTAATGATTTTATTCCCTCGGCTCCAAGTTTTATAGAGGCAGATTTGGTAGCTTCCCCTGCTGGATCTAAAACTGAGGGTCTTAGTCTTACAAAAACTTTTACAGCAAATTGGTCCAATTAAAAATTAATTTCTATTAGAAGATTAGTTTAAATTTTAATAAAAAGTACTATTGATTAATAAACAAATATTTTTACCTTAGGGTTCTCTGAGTTATTAGATGTTTATATAGCCTTTACCAAAACAAACTAAGCAAGTTCTTCTTGAATTTTCATGAGTTTTAAAGTTTCCTGACCCACCACATTTTGAACATTTTATTTTATCAATTGATGTAACTTCGTTGGAGATTATTTGTTTTAATAAAATTTTTGGATTTTCCATCTTGGGCTGTCTACTGCTTTAGTATCTCGGCAGCTAACTATAATGTCAAATTGCTATTTTTGGTTCTGTTAAAATGTTAAATTTCTCTTTAATTTTTCTATTGAAAGTTTTTATAGTTTTTTCATCAAAGGAAATTATTACTAATTCAAGACCAGCATTATCATTTGGTCTCCAACAATTATCTGGAGCATCTTCAAACCAAGTATTAATTTTCTTTCCAACAATTTGTATTTGTAAAGGCAATGATTTATTTGGTATCCAAATACGTCCTTTTATTCGAAGAATGTTTAATTCATCCAAGATTTTTGACATCTCTTTTTCAAAGTCATTTTTGTCAAGGAAATAATTTGATTTAATTGAATCTGATACAAGCTCTACATGATTATGGTCATGTTCTTCAGTTAAAAATTCTTTATAAGTCTCTTTTTTAAAATTAAAATCAAATATATAATTTAAATCAATTTTGCCATTCTTGGATTTAAGGACTGGTGTTGATGAGTTTAGACTTCCCTGGATTTTATTTTTTACAACATCAAACTGATGATCATATAAGATATCTGATCTAGAGACTAAAACGATATCAGAGACTTCAAGTTGCTCCTCAAAAAGTTCTTCAATAGAGGCGTTGTGATCAATTCTATCTGTATCATTATATTGTTTTGTTATTTTATTTAAATCATTAATTGGTGAACCATTAAGCATTGACTCTCCATTAACGATACCAACAACTACATCAAGATAGATGGAAGCCCTAATCTCAGGCCAGTTAAGTGCTTGAATTAAGGGAATTGGTAGTGCCAAGCCACTTGTTTCGATAATTATTGATTCGATAGGAGGATTAAATTCTAGGAGAGCTTTTATTGATGGAACAAAATCATCTTGAACAGTGCAACATAAACATCCATTGTTTAATTCGATAACGCAATCGTCTTCAGATTCATCACATTTATCACAACTTTTAATCAAATCACCGTCAATTCCAACATCACCAAATTCATTAATTATTAAACCAAATTTTTTATTACTCTCTTTCAATAGATATCTTAGAAAAGTTGTTTTACCTGAACCAAGAAATCCCGAAACAACAATAACTGGAATTTTTTTTTTCATTTTTGATGATTAACAACCTAAGCTATATTCTGTACTCTCTCCTGTAGAACTATTTGTGCCATTAGCAATCGCACATAATTGTTTTTGTTGTGTACGACTAAGAACAGCATCAGTAAAATCTGCACCATCAATTTTTGCACCTTCAAAATTACTCTCCATTAATAAGGCATTAGTAAAATTAACATCCGAAAGATCAGCATCTGTAAAGTCTGTTGCATAAGCTAGTGCATCTCTTAAATTTGCTCCAATAAACTTTGAGTTTTGCAATTTACTATTATTGAACACCGCCCCTTCTAAATTACTTTCACTGAAATTAAACCCATTCAAATCAAACTTAACGTATTCGTTACCGCTTAAGTCTTGACCATGCATATCTGGCTCTAAATTAAGGTCTTGTTGGTTTCTAATCTCAGGAGGTCTTTTAGCCCATGCAGAATTTACAGAATTAAAAAATAAAATCCCAACGAATAGAAAAGTAATTAATGCATTCTTTAAAGAGGGGAAAACAATTGATTTAATCATAATAAAACTGTATTTTAGAACTTAAGTATTTAAAGTTTGTATAAGTATCTTAAAGGAAAATATATGGCAATGTCACTAAAGGTTATTGTTCCTCCTCATCCATTAATAAAACATTGGCTTTCAATATTGCGAGAAAAAAATACTCCAAATATTTTGTACTCAACAGGATATGAGCAATTAGGGAAATGGCTTACATATGAAGCATTACGTAATTGGCTGCCATATAAAAAAGAAATAGTAAATACTGATAATGGAGACGCGGATGGATTCTTTATCAATAATGATTATCCAATAAAAGTGCTCGCAATGTTGCCCGAAGGGTTATCTCTTTGGTTTGGATCTAAAGAAGTAATTCCTAATTCAACCCTTTCATTAGGAGAACTTCCTAAAACTATTGAATCAAATGAAGGAGTTATATTTTATTCAGAACAAATAACGACAAAATCAGCAACATTAGAAACTTTAATTAAGTTAAAGGAATTAGGTGTTGATTCAAATAGGATCCTTTTAATAACAGCTATTTGCTCAAATAAAGGGTTAAATGAAATTGCGAAATTATTCCCTAATCAGGTAATTTACACTTCTTGCATAGATGAGGAAGACGAAAAAACACAACTATTAGTACCGGGTATTGGGAATCCTCTATCGCGTTTAAGTACTATATTTCAAGATAAGAACTAATATAGAATAAAGGAGTAAATATTTTACCAATGTCTGAATACAGAGATTCGTCTTCAAATAATCTTTTATCATTAATAAGCGGTGCTTTTATTGGAGCAGCAGGTCTAGCTTGGTGGCTAATATCCGAAGCAGACAAAAGAAAGGAGGAAAAAAAACAAAAAGCAATGATGTATTCCTCCAGAATTCAAGACGGCTCAGAAGCGATTGATTCAAATGAAAATATAAATGAAGTTGAAGGAGAGAATCTGGAGAAGAAAGTTGAGCAACTTAATTCTGCAATTGCTGATGTGAGGAAGCAACTTGAAGAGTTGGGGCAATAGAATAAAAAAGGTTCTCAAATAATATGAATAAACTCAGATCATCTGCAATAACCCAAGGTGTACAAAGATCCCCTAACAGATCGATGTTAAGAGCTGTTGGATTTAATGATAATGATTTTAATAAACCTATTATTGGAGTTGCAAATGGATACAGCACCATAACACCATGCAATATGGGTTTAAATAAGTTAGCTCTAAAAGCTGAAGAGTCAATAAAAAGATCAGGTGGGATGCCTCAGATGTTTGGGACTATAACAGTAAGTGATGGCATTTCTATGGGAACAGAGGGCATGAAATATTCCCTAGTTTCAAGAGAAGTTATTGCTGATTCAATTGAAACAGCATGCAATGCTCAGAGTATGGATGGAGTACTTGCTATAGGTGGATGTGATAAAAATATGCCTGGTGCCATGATTGCGATTGCAAGAATGAATATTCCCTCAATTTTCATTTATGGAGGGACAATAAAGCCTGGGAAATTGCATGGAGAAGATCTTACTGTTGTTAGTGCATTTGAAGCTGTTGGACAATTAACATCAGGCAAAATTAATGAAGAAAGGCTAATCCAAGTTGAAAAAAATTGTATTCCTGGTGCTGGTAGCTGTGGAGGAATGTTTACTGCTAATACAATGTCTGCTGTTATTGAAGTATTAGGGTTAAGTCTTCCTCACAGTTCCACTATGGCTGCTGAAGATCTTGAAAAAGAACTAAGTGCAGATAAAAGTGCTGAGATATTAGTCTCTGCAATAGAAAAAGATATAAGACCTCTAGACCTAATGACTAAGAAAGCATTTGAAAATGCAATATCAGTAATTATGGCAATTGGTGGATCAACAAATGCGGTACTGCACATCTTAGCTATTGCGAATACTGCAGGAATAGATATCAATATTAATGATTTTGAAAGAATCAGACAAAAAGTACCCGTTATTTGTGATCTTAAACCGAGTGGTAAATATGTGACGGTAGATCTTCATAAGGCAGGTGGGATTCCACAAGTAATGAAAATACTTTTAAATGCAGGATTAATTCATGGCGATTGCAAAAACATTGAAGGCAAAACCATCTCAGAATACTTACAGAATATTCCAGATAAGCCTCCAACAAATCAAAATGTCATAAGAGATATAGATGACCCTCTTTATAAAAAAGGACATTTAGCGATATTAAAAGGCAACTTAGCGAGCGAGGGTTCTGTAGCCAAAATTAGCGGAGTAAAAAACCCTGTATTAACAGGTCCAGCAAAGATTTTTGAAAGTGAAGAGGATTGTTTAAAATCGATATTGAATAATGATATCAAAGCTGGTGATGTTGTTGTTATTAGAAACGAAGGACCTGTAGGAGGTCCAGGTATGAGAGAGATGTTAGCTCCAACATCTGCAATTGTTGGTCAAGGGCTCGGAGAGAAGGTAGCTTTAATTACTGATGGAAGATTTAGCGGAGGTACTTATGGTCTGGTTGTGGGTCATATAGCCCCAGAGGCTGCTGTTGGCGGAAATATTGCTCTAATAAAACAAGGTGATTTAATTACAGTAGATGCTGTAAAGCAACTCATTGAAGTTGATTTATCTGACGAAGAATTAGAAAAAAGAAAAAAGGATTGGGTAAAGCCTACATCAAAATACAAAAGAGGAATTCTTTCAAAATATTCGAGAATCGTAAGCACATCAAGTTTAGGGGCTGTTACTGATTTATAGATCAGCTGAAAGTTTATTTTATTAATCAATAAAGCTTTTTATCCTATTTGCTAGGTTTTCCAATCTGGCGCTGTATTTTGGTGAGTTGCATTTTTTTCCATTATTACTATCCATCCATAATGTTTTAACTCCACACCATAATATTGGTTCATCAGGGAAATTAAGCTTAGAGATTACTAAAACCAACTCTTTATTTGATTTAAAAAGTTCTAATTCAAGATCATAAATTTCTAATCTTTTACCTTCTTTATCTCGACATAAGATATTAACTGTTAAATCAATATCTTCTTCTTCTATTTCGTATTCACCATTTATTTTTACGACAGAATGAACAAAAGGTTTATTTGTTAAATCTGCTGACTTAGCGATTAAGGTCTCTATATTTGTAGATGAATTTTCAAATAACACTTATTGATTTTATTAAAACTTTTATTGAACCCTGTTTAAACTCATTATTAAGTAATCCATCATCACCGAACTTAGAGTGAAGTAGTTGCAATCTTTTAATTTTAGATGGCTTGAATTTAAATGGAAAACGTACTTTATTAGCTCTTACTGAAGGTTTTAGCTCACTAAAAGGAATTTGAACATTTGTTGTTCCGAATTTTTTTGTTGGGAATGATTTAATCCACCTGAGACCACCTGGAATAAATTCGGTTAGTCCAAGAAGATCATCTTCGCAAGCAACAGCAAATTTAAAAGTTCTTCCTTGTCCGTCAATATTTAATTCAAAGGATGAATACTCAGATATATTTAAAGAAGGTTTATATATTGAAGATCTACAACTAACAAATCCCCCTGCTTTCTCGACAATATTACCCTTTAGTATCAAACCAGAATTTGAAATTTCACAAAAAGCTGAACTTGATCCGCCCATAACAGTATCATTTAATGTTTTCCAACCATTAAACTCCCTTTTCTGGAATAAAAATTTTTTCTTGCCCATTTAATAATTGCAATTATTAATAGACTTTAACTAAATTTCTAATTCTTTTGCTGAATCCTGATCACAAAATATTGAAATTTGATTAATAGATTTTATTAATTTTGATGGTGTTCTATCTGGCGGCTCTTTTTCATCTAATAATCTCTCAAGAGCAATTCTTTTATTGGCTCCACTAACCAAAAATACTATCTTTGATGAGGCTGAAAGGACCTTTGGAGTTAATGAAATTCTTTTTAATCCTTTGCCTTTGCTAAAAATCACAAAATCATCTGCATTATTGTTTTTTTGATAAGGAAATAGTGAAGCTGTATGACCATCGTCTCCAAGACCTAATAAAGTCAAATCAAAGGAGGGAGGGTTTGATCCGCATTTTTCAAATAATTTAGAAATAAATTGATTTTTTATAGCTTCATCATCAGCGTGTAAATCATTGAAAATTTCATAAAAAAAAGCTTTAGATCCAAAATTAGTTAACAATGAATTTTTCAACATTAACGAATTACTTAATTCTGAATTTGGATCAACACACCTTTCATCTCCTAAAAAAACATCAACCATATCCCATCTAAGATCGCTTTCAGATAAGAGCTGATACACAGATTTAGGCGTTGAACCTCCGCTTACACAAAATTTGAACCTGTCTTTATTTTTTAAAGTATGAATAATGTGAAATTCAATAACCTTAAAAACCGCTTTTGATAGTTCTAACTTGTCTTTATATATATTTATGGTGTATCCATTTTTAACCTTTTCAATCATTTCATCCATTCAGTATGAAAACTACCTTCCTTATCAATTCTTTCATATGTATGAGAGCCAAAACAGTCTCTCATTGCTTGAACAAGATTTTGAGGAAGTCTATTGGTTCTATAACTATTCAAATAATCTAAAGTACTAGATAAACATGGGACTGGTATACCAGCTTTTGTGGATAAAGAAACTACTTCAGCTAAGTTATCTAATCTTGTCGCAATTTCATTATTGAACCAATCATCAAAAATTAGATTTTTTAGATTAGGGTCTTTGTTATAAGCATCTTGAATTTTACTTAATAATTTTGATCTAATTATGCAACCTCCTTTCCATATTTGAGCAATTGACGGCATATTTAACCCATAATTATATACTGCAGATGCTTCTCTTAAAATATCCATACCTTGGGCATAGCTAGCAATAGTGGCAAGGACTACAGCATCAAATAAAGGTTTCATTCCGTCTGATATGTTTCCTAAATCAAAATCCACAATCTCTTTAGATGGAATAGTTTTTTCAATCTCACTACGTTGCTCCTTTAGTGAACTCATTACTCTTGCATTTAAAGATGCATAAATAGTTGGGACTGATACCCCTAGTTCTAAAGCACTTACAACAGTCCATAACCCAGTACCTTTCTGGCCAGCTTTATCTAATATTTTTTCAACAACATCATCTCCAGTTATCTCATCTTTTGTATTTAGACAAATCTCTGTTATCTCAACAAGATAAGAAGCTAATTCATCAGTATTATTCCAAATTCCAAATACCTCTGACATCTGCTTACCATTCATCCCTTTGACTCTCTTCATAAGGTCATAAGCTTCTGCGAGTATTTGTTCAATTCCATATTCAATTCCGTTATGAACAGTTTTTACAAAATGACCAGAGCCCCCTGGTCCAACATATGCAACACATGGTCCGTCTTCAACTTTGGCAGCCATTTTTGTTAATAAGCTTTCTATTGCGTCATATGAAGCCTTAGTACCACCAGGCATCATACTTGGGCCCTCTAGAGCTCCTTTAGCACCTCCAGAGACTCCCATACCAATGTATCCAAAACTTTTACTTTCAAGAGTATTTACTCTTCTTTCTGTATCTTTAAATTGAGAGTTGCCTCCATCTATTAATAAATCTCCTTCCTCGAGATATCCAGAAATATTATCAATGACGGCATCTGTTGCTGGCCCAGCTTTTACCATCATTAGAATTCTTCTAGGTCTCTCTAACTTATTAACAAATTCTTGAAGAGTTTCAGCTCCTTCTATATTCTTCCCAAGACCACGACCTTGTAAAAATTCTTCAGTTTTTGAGTAAGTCCTATTAAAAACTACACTAGAAAATCCATTTCTCTCTGCGTTAAGAACTAAATTTTCGCCCATAACACCAAGACCTACTAAACCAAAATGTGCCTTGGACATAAAAAATTAAAAAACTCAATAAATACAGTGTGCCTACAACTCAACAAAATTGCTCAAAAAAATTACTTATGTCAGCGAAAAATGATGGAAAAGATTTAAATAACAGTTCCGTTTGAAATAGTTGCATTTTTAACAACTACAACAATTCCATTTCTGATATAAAAGCCTAATTCTGGCTTATCTGCTTCTTCTACTCTATCTTTATTAATGATCACGACATTATCACCAATTCTTGTATTCTTATCAAGAATTGCTCTTTTAACAGTAGTCCCTTCACCTACTCCAAGAGGAGTTCCTCCACCTTTTCTTAATTCAATCCTCTCTTCAGGGGATTCAAAGAAATCGGCACCCATAACAAGAGTGTCCTCAAGAACCGAGTCACTTTCAATCCTGCTCCTTACACCTAAAACACAATGTAAAATACTGCATGACTTCAAGATTGTTCCTTCACAAACAATTGAATCAGTAATTTGAGCATCTACAAGTTTAGAAGGGGGTAAAAATCTAGGTCTAGTATAAATTGGAAATTTCTCATCATAAAAACTAAAAGGAGGTTTTGGTTGCTCAGTCAATGCAAGGTTTGACTCAAAGAATGCCCCTATGGTGCCAATATCTTCCCAATAATCATCGAATACATAACTTTTAAGAGTATCGCCTCTATTGAGGGCTTCTGGAATTATGTCCTTACCAAAATCCGTATAATTAGGAAATTTATTTAGAAGATCGAAAAGAGTATTTCTGCTAAAAACGTAAATACCCATAGAGGCTAGATATGGTTTTTCGGCAGCTGACTCCTTACTTAATCCAAATTTTGAAGTATCTACTGCCATTGCCTTCAACTTCTCTCCAGTAGGCTTTTCACTAAATTCTTTTATATTTCCTACATCATCGGTTCTCATTAGGCCAAAACCTTCTGCTTGAGCTTCATCAACAGGCAAAGCTGCAACAGTTAAATCAGCTCCATTATCTCTATGGTGTTGAACAAATAAACTGTAGTCCATTCTGTACAGTTGATCACCTGACAATATTAAATATTCATCAACATCCCATTCTTGAAATAACCATTGGTATTTTCTTACAGCATCAGCAGTACCTTCAAACCACTTCGGACTATCAGGAGTCTGTTGTGCCGCTAAAACCTCCACAAATCCTTGGCCGAAAGGGCCATTTAAATTATAGGTTCTTCCTATATGTCTATTTAGAGATGCACTATTGAACTGAGTCAATACGTACATTTTTTCAATACCTGAATTTATACAATTACTAATTGGGATATCTATTAAACGATACTTACCTGCCAAAGGCACAGCAGGTTTAGCCCTCATTTTTGTTAAAGGGTAAAGTCTAGAACCTTTTCCTCCTCCGAGGATTATGGCCAACACGCGCTTCATTCAATCTAATGGAGATAGATATACAACTATTTAAAGTAACTGATTATGGGCATATTTAGAAATACAAATGGTCAGTTTACAAAGGTATTTCGATAAATCACTAGAAAAACTTAATATAAATCGAGAAATATTAGTTATTTTTTTTCTCATCTACCAAAGAAAACAATTTTTCAACGATTTTCAAAGAAACTTGTCTTTCTTCTCTTGATTGAGGACTTCGCAACTTGGTAACAGGCGTGTGAAGAATTTTATTGATAATTCCTTTAGTAAGAGCTTCAACAACTTTTCTTTCTCGAGCCGAAAAATCTGGTCCCATCCTACTAAGTGCTTTTTGCAATTCCTCTTTTCTAATTAACTCTAAATCTGATCTAAGTTTATTAATTACTGGAACCGCCTCTAAACTTGCCCACCATTCTAGAAAAACTATCCTTTCTTCTTCCACTAGAGATTCCGCTTCCTTTGCAATTTTCTGTCTAAATTCTTGATTTCTTGAAACGACCTCTTGTAAGTCATCAACATCAAATGATTTTACAAATTCATGTTGTTTGACATCATTAGATATATTTCTCGGGACACCAATATCAATAAACTTAAGTCTATTACTTAAATTTATTTTTTCAATTTTAGCGAGATCAATTATTGGCTCTTCAGAAGCAGTACTGGTGAAAACAAGCGAAGATAATGATATATTTTTTTCCAATTCGTTTAACCCTCTACAAACAATCTCTAAATCAGGGAAGTCTTGAGCAAGATTTAATGCTCTATCAATATTTCTATTTAAAAGGATAAGTTTATGACAGCCTTTTGATTTTAAATGAGTTATTAAAAGCCTACTCATTCGTCCGGCACCTACAACAAGAACGTTCTCTGATTCCAAACTTACAAGATTATCAAAACCCTTTTCTTGTCCAATTTTTAATTGAGCTAGTTCTACCGCTGCTGAACTGATTGATACAGCTCCAGTTCCTAAATTTGTTTCGGATCTTACTTTTTTACCTGTGCTTACTGATTGAGTTAATAATCTATTAAGAATTGGTCCAGTAGATTGATTCTCTTGACCTAATCTCATCATTTTTTTTACCTGCGAAAGGATTTGTCCTTCCCCTAAAACTAGGCTATCGAGTCCTGCAGAGACTTTCATCAAATGCAAAACTGCTTCTTCCTGTCTAAAGCAAAAAAGATGTGGATTTAA
Source organism: uncultured Prochlorococcus sp. (assembly GCA_902583265.1). Classification (GTDB taxonomy): domain Bacteria; phylum Cyanobacteriota; class Cyanobacteriia; order PCC-6307; family Cyanobiaceae; genus Prochlorococcus_A. The sequence goes on along the minus strand of CACHVD010000002.1, from coordinate 22,638 downwards.
ATCTTCAAAAATAATTCCAGAATATTCTGATATGAATTCTTTAATAGATGAAATTCCAGTATTTTTATCCTTTACTAGCGCATATATTTCCAGCCTATTACAAGTACTTAAAATTGACACTTCTAATACATCAGAAAAAGCTTTTAATGCTTTCAATGACTCTGTTATGGATTGGTCAGGAATACTTAACTTCTCACGCACTTCTACAGGTGCCGTGCGATGACTCAGTCCGACGACAACAATATGCATAAACTCAAAAGTGAATTTTTAAAGGCTGATACTCTTAGCACCATCTTTTATATGGACAGTATTTGTAAACCTTGCTGTACTATCTAATGTACTAATAACTAGACTACTTGTTCTAACACAATCCCTTTCAAATTTAACTCCGTCAAATAATAATCCATCAGTTATTCCACTTCCAGCGAAAACAACATTTTCTCCCGATGCAAGTTCATTTGCTTCATAGATTTTGTCTATATCTGTTATGCCCATTTCATTAAGACGTTTTATATTTCCTTCTTTTGTGTAATCTGCCCATTCAGAAGTTTGCGCAATTGCTGGATCATAAACCAATTGTCCTTGAAAGTGTCCGCCGAGAGCTCTCATCGCAGCAGCCGAAATAACACCCTCTGGAGCGGCACCTATACCCATCAAGCAATGTGTTCCCGTTCCTGCAAAACCACATGCAATCGCAGCTTGAACATCACCATCAGAAATCGGCTGAACTTTTGCACCACATCCTCGAATCTCTTTAATTAAATCTTTATGCCTAGTTCTATCCATTACAACTACAGTAAGCTCATCAATAGAAAGGCCCAAGCAATCACTAAGTATCTTCAAGTTTTCAGTAGCTGAATTTCTAATATCTACTTTTCCTTTGGCAGCAGGAGGAGCTGCTAATTTATTCATGTAAAAATCAGGTGCATTAAAAAGTCCACCGGTATCAGAGGCGGCCAATACTGCCATAGAGCCTCTTTGATTATTTGCACAAAGATTAGTTCCTTCACAAGGATCTACAGCAAAGTCAACACCTGGTCCACTTCCACTCCCTACCTCTTCACCTATATAAAGCATAGGTGCTTCATCTCTTTCGCCTTCTCCAATAACAATTTTCCCTTTCATTTCAATTTTTCCCATTCGCAATCTCATTGCTTCTACAGCTGCAGCATCAGCTTCATCTTTTTGACCAAGTCCTGTTAGTTTTGCTGAGGCGATTGCTGCTTGCTCGACAACTTCGAGAATTTCTTGAATTAAAGTTTGATTCACAATTAAATTTTTGAGGATTTTCTAAAAGGTTTTGAGTATGATCTCATATAAAATGCAATTTTTTATGAGAATTATTATGCTATTAAGCTTTTTTTAACTCTTTACAGCTGTTACTTTATCAGGCCGTGACTTGAAATTAGGAATAAGCAACTAAATATAGTATCTTTATTAAATATTTTAAAAATTAAATGACTGAGTCAAATCAAGCAAATTTAGCTGGTGTTAATAGACCAATTCAAATAATCCCCTCTGTTTTACCAGCAGATTGGGCAAATATGGGGGCATGTGTCAAAGAACTCGAGGAAGCTGGTGTAGATAGAATTCAATTTGATGTAATGGATGGAAATTTCGTCCCTAACCTTACTTTTGGTCCAGAGATGATTGCTGCGTGCAGAAAATATTGCAATGTCCCTTTTGAAACCCAACTAATGGTTAGCCAATACAATTGTGAAACCATGCTTGAATCTTATGTAAAAGCTACAAAAGGAGGAAATGGTGAACCCGGAGTAGTAATAGCTCATGCCGAAGCAAATATTCATCTACATAGGGTTCTTGGAAGAATAAGAGATTTAGGAGGATCTCCTTCAGTCGCGTTAAATCCACATACTCCTTTTGAAATGATTGAAAACATTATGGATATGGTTGACCATGTTTTGGTTATGACAGTTAATCCAGGTTTTGGTGGACAAGCTTATATCCCAACAATGCTTAATAAAATCAGAAAAATCAGAAACTTTGTAATCGAAAAAAACTTAAATGTCGATATTGAAGTTGATGGAGGAATAAAAGCAAATTGGACTATTTCTCAATGTGCTGATGCCGGTGCTAATTGTTTTATTGCAGGCAGTGGAATGTTTGCATATCCAACTTTAAAAGAAGGGTGTGATGACTTGAGAAAAGTAGCTCAAGAAGCACAAAATGGGAAGGTTCTTTCTGAACCTCAATAAATATTTTGGGAGATTAACAAATTAACCAAATATCCAGCCATAGCTATGTAAACCTATTCCTAAAAAATTAACTCCTAAGTAACATACTACAATCACTATGAAACCTGTCGATGCTAATAATGCTGGTCTTCTTCCTTGCCAACCTTTACTTATTCTCATATGCAGGTAAGCCGCATAAAACAACCATGAGATAAATGCCCATGTTTCTTTTGGATCCCAACTCCACCATGTTCCCCAAGCTTCATTAGCCCAAACTGCTCCTGAGATTAAACCTAGAGTCAAAAGAACAAAACCTATTAATATAGAACGATAACTTAATGTGTCTAATTCTTCTGAATGAGAAAATTCAATAGGTTCAACTAAATCATTAAAAGAATAGTTATTTAACATTTTGAACCCTCCTGTGCCTGTAGAACTACTTCTAATTTGAAGCGGTTTATTTTTATTAACGAACAAGACAGAAGCTGAGAGTAAAGAGCCTATTATGAGTGCCGCGTAACTAAGCATTACGACGCTAACATGCATTACTAACCAACTAGATCTTAATGCTGGAACCAAGTTGGAAGATAATTTCAAATCTTCAGGCAAAACAAAACAAGCAAAAGCCACAGTAAGTAACTCAATAGGTATGGCAATTGAGGGTATTATTGGAGATTGATATTCCCTCTCAATAAATAGTTGTCCGAATGTTATCCCCCAAGTTAGGAAATAAAGAGATTCATACAAATTGCTTACAGGAAAATGCCCAGAAATTGACCACCTAAAAAGTAATTGTAATGTTATTAATAAATTCACTAGAATAGTGAGTATTCTTACAGTAAAAGATGACTTTTTTTTAAAAACTGCGCCTAAAGATATTGGTAAATTAACTAATAAAATATAAAAAACTAAAATACCTAAAATTGAGACCGGATCATATATTAAATTTTTTAAAATATTATCTAGTATCATTTCTAGAAATTTATACAGTTTTAATATTCAATAACTACCAAAATAATAATTTAAATCATATTTGAATGTGTAAATCTTTAATAATTAAGTTTTAATTACTTATGCAACAGGGTTTTAAAGTCTGAAATTATCTCCCAGATAATACTTTTTAACTATTGGATTATCTGCTAATTCACTTGATGATCCATAGGCTAAAATTTTTCCTTCACTTAATACATATGATTTGTTGGTAATTAAAAGGGTCTCCCTTACATTATGGTCTGTAATAAGAATTCCTACTCCGTCACCACTTAACTTGAGAATTAGTTTCTTTAAATCATTTACAGCTAGAGGGTCTATTCCAGCGAAAGGTTCGTCTAATAATAAATATTTGGGCCCTTTTCTTCCGACAGAAAGAGCTCTAGCTATCTCACACCTCCTTCTCTCTCCTCCTGAAAGTTGATAACCATAATTATCTACAAAATTATTCAAATTAAATTCATTAATTAATTGTTCTCTTCTATTTCTAATTGCAGCTCGACTATACGATGAATTATGTAAAGCCAAATCTATATTGTCCTTGACAGTGAGGTTTCTAAATATACTAGCTTCCTGAGTTAAATAACCTAACCCAAGTCTTGATCTAATCGGGAGAGGAAGATAAGTGATATTTTTGCCATTCATTAAAACTTCACCATTATCAGGTTTTATATTCCCAACTGCAAGATTAAAAGTGGTAGTTTTTCCTGCACCATTAGGTCCCATTAAACCTACAACTTCCCCTGGATTTACAATTATGGAAACATCATTTACGATAAATCTTCCCTTAATTGAAAGAGATACATTTTGAATTTTTAAGTTCATCTTGTTTGAGATCGATAAGTAATCTTGTAGTCTTGAAAAAAGAATTTTTGAAAAAATTTAGTTAAAGGGAAAAATATATTCATAAGCATCAAAGAGGTTTCAAAAAAGGCTTATCACTCTCATTTAATATCTCCTTATATTGTAATTTTCTCAATAAAATTTCTAGACATCCACAAAAGGATTCAAGATCAATTCCTAAATTAATCCTGGTTCTAGTTTTTATTCTAGCTAAACCCTCACCTAGCAAAATAGTAGCTCCATTTAAATTTCCCTTACTTAAGTGAAACTGAGAGACAGATACCTGTAAAATTCCTTGGATTATTTGTCTTTCGTCACCATCAACAGTATTCCAAATTTCTTCAAAAGCATCATGAGCCTCATACCATTCATGATTATTAAAAAGATTTAAAGCAATAAAAAGGGATTCTTTAAAACTTTTTGTACTTTCTTCATCCATGAAATTAATTATTAAAATTTTTTCTTTTTATTTATTTTTCTCATCCTTATTGAATCTGGTGTCACTTCAAGCATTTCATCTGGACCAATATATTCGAGTGCCCTTTCAAGGGTAATGTCAACAGGGGACTGCAAAGTATCGAGTTCATCTGCCCCTGCTGACCTCATATTAGTCAACTGCTTAGTTTTACATATATTTAGTTCGAGATCTTGAGGTCGATTATTTTCTCCAATTATCATTCCTTTATAGACTTTAACTCCAGGTTTAATAAAGTATACGCCTCTATCTTCAGCATTCTTTAATGCATAAAATGTTGCTACCCCTTCCTCAAAAGCTATAAGAACTCCATTTCTCCTTGTTTCAAAATCCCCTGTTTTTGGCTTATATTCATAAAAAGAGTGACTCATGATACCTTCACCTCTCGTTATCCGAACAAATTCACCACGAAATCCAATTAGTCCTCTTGATGGTACAAGAAATTCTAATTGAGTTCTCCCATCTGAACTTGTCTGCATGTTTTTCATCTCTGCCTTTCTTGATCCAAGTTTCTCTATACATGAACCCACAGCCACTTCAGGTACATCTAAAACTAAAGTCTCTATAGGCTCACATTCAACATTTTCAATTTCTCTAAAAATTACTTGAGGTTGTGATATTTGAAACTCAAATCCCTCTCTCCTCATTGTTTCAATCAAAATCCCTAAATGTAATTCTCCTCTTCCTGAAACTGAGAACCTGTCTGGAGAATCTGTTTCTTCAACCCTAAGGGCAACATTTGTTAAAAGTTCCCTCTCCAATCTATTTTTTAATTGTCTACTAGTGACAAATTTCCCTTCTTTACCCGCAAAAGGGGAATCATTAACAACAAATGTCATATTTAAGGTAGGTTCATCAACTTTGATTAATGGGAGAGGATGAGGAGAATCAGGACATGCTATGGTCTCACCAATATTGACGTCATCGAAACCAGAAACAGCAACAATATCTCCTGCAAATGCTTCATTTATATCAATTCTTTGTAATCCTTCAAATCCTAGTAGTTTGCTGACCTTACCTTTAATTGTTTTTCCATTTTCTTTAATTAAACTAGCTTGTTGACCATTTTTTATAGTGCCATTATGAATTTTTCCAATTACAATTCTGCCTAAGAAATCAGAATAGTCCAAAGTAGTTATTTGTAGCTGAAGAGGCTTGCTTGAGTCACCTATTGGAGGTGGAACATGTCTTATGATAGCTTCAAAGAGAGGCATCATATTATCACTACTAGATTCCATCTCTTCTTTTGCAAATCCAGATAGGCCACTACCAAAAAGATAAGGGAAATCGCATTGATCATCATCAGCTCCTAATTCTAGAAATAAATCAAGAACCTTATCAATGGCTATTTCTGGTACTACTCTTGGCCTATCAATTTTATTTACAAAAACTATAGGCCTAAGTCCTTTTTCTAATGCTTTTTTTAAAACAAATCTAGTTTGGGGCATAGGGCCCTCATTAGCATCGACAATAAGTAAACAACCATCCACCATTCCCAAAACCCTCTCGACTTCTCCACCAAAATCTGCATGTCCAGGAGTATCTATAATATTTATTCTTGTGTCTTTATAGTTAACTGCAGTATTTTTTGAGAGTATTGTTATCCCTCTTTCTCTCTCAAGATCATTTGAATCCATTACACAAGTTGGAATTACTTCATTGTCTCTAAATATTCCTGATTGAGATAATAATGCATCCACAAGAGTTGTCTTCCCATGATCTACATGTGCAATAATTGCAACATTCCTAATTTCTTTTATCGATGATGACATTTATAAAATTATTATAAAAATAGTAGATTAACTTTATCAAGGCTAACTCAAAGAATGCTTATTATGAATATTTTCTCTTTAAGACTTTGAAAAACATAAACATATTGGATAATTTTATAAATCATCTAGATTTATAATTCTCTGTTTGAAGTTTCAAAAACTTTTAGAGCTTCAATTGAACCTTCATATCTCCAATGCCAAGGCTCGTAATCTATAAATTTATTATTTTTGTTGAAAGACAACTTAAAGTGAAACTTAGCTGCATTTTTTATTAACCATCTGAAGGCATCAGTATTTTCGAATTCCGTCTGAAAGTCTGTTTCTCTGTGAGCAGCATCACCAATATCAATTGCGAAACCAGTGCTATGTTCAGAATATCCTGGAGGTGCTGAAACTCTTGCTCTTTCTGCTGCTTCTTGATTTCTAGATGATTTTAAAGAATAAAAGATATCATTTTGCAAATTTATTGATCTAAAACCACTCAAGAAGACCAAAAATATCCCATCTTTTTTCGCTTCTTCTCTCATGTTTAAAAGAGAGTTACGCATGTCAATATGTACTTCAATATTAGGCTCAATTAAAACTAGTTTTTCCTTAGGAATTTCGGCATAGGGCAAATGGCCCAAAATTCTATGGTCGTGATTTATCTGATCCTGAAAATTGAGATTATCAAGAGATCCTATCTCTATATTTCTAATTAATCGCAATGCAAAGATAGAAAATAAGAGGAAGAGAAATGGAGAAAGTATTAATAATTTTTTATTAAATATTGAGTTGGAATTATTTAAGTGGGTTCTTCTAGCAAAAGGTATATCAAATTGATTTAAATCTTTATTTTGTTCCAATATTTAGTTGTGAATCTGGAAAACATATTTCGATATTAACTATTATTTTAAGAAATGCACTTTTATAAGCAAAAAAGATGTAGGTTTTATATACAGTATTTTTTTTTTCGTATGTTGAGGGTAGCTGTTATTGGAGGAGGTCCAAGTGGTTCATGTGCTGCAGAAATACTTGCCAAAGCTGGAATAAAAACTTGGCTCTTCGAGAGAAAATTAGATAATGCGAAACCTTGTGGAGGGGCTATTCCCCTTTGCATGGTAGAAGAATTTGATTTGCCTGAGTCAATTATTGATAGAAAAGTAAGGCATATGAGAATGATATCTCCATCAAATAGAGAGGTAGACATAAGTCTAGATAGAGTTTATGGCAAAAGTGATAATGAGTTTATTGGGATGTGTAGAAGGGAAGTTATGGATGCTTTTATGCGTAATAGAGCATCAGATCTTGGGGCGACACTAATAAATGGATTGGTTACTTCTATTGATACTGGTGATAATAACCAAGGGCCCTATAAACTCTCCTATTCAGATTTCACGAATGGAGATAAAAAAGGAGAACTTAAGGAGCTTACAGTTGACCTTTTAATCGGTGCTGATGGAGCTAATAGTAGGGTAGCAAAAGCAATGGATGCAGGAGATTACAAAGTTGCTATTGCATTTCAGGAGAGAATTAAACTACCTAAAGAAGAAATGAGTTATTACGAAGATCTTGCTGAAATGTATGTCGGCACCGATGTTTCTCCAGATTTTTATGGGTGGGTATTTCCTAAATATGATCATGTTGCAGTGGGCACTGGTACCATGCAAAAGAATCAGTCTTTAATTAAAGGACTTCAAGAGGGAGTAAGAAATAGGGCAAAGAAAAGACTTGTTAATGGTGAAGTAATCAAAGTAGAAGCACATCCAATTCCTGAGCATCCAAGACCAAGAAGAGTTGTTGGTAGAATGGCTTTGGTTGGTGATGCAGCAGGATATGTTACAAAGAGTTCAGGTGAGGGTATTTATTTTGCTGCAAAGAGCGGGAGAATGTGTGCTGAAGAAATTGTTGAAGCCTCAAAAAACGGTCAAGTAATTCCATCTGAAAAAGATTTAAAAAACTATCTAAAAAAATGGGATAAAAAATATGGCACAACTTATAAGGTACTAGAAATCCTTCAAAATATTTTCTACAGAAATGATTCAGCAAGAGAAGCCTTTGTTGAAATGTGTGATGACATGGATGTACAAAGACTAACGTTTGATAGTTACTTATACAAAAAAGTTGTCTCCATGAAACCATTACAGCAACTTAAAATCACAATGCTTACACTTGGTTCTATCTTAAGAGGGAAAGCTCTAGCACCACTAAAATATAAACCCGTTGATAGTGCCGTTAGGGAAAATAAAGAAGTAGAAAAAATGCTAGAAAATTATTCAATAAAAGGTGGCATTAAAGTTAAGAGTTCAAAAGTGTAAAGTCAGCAATCTTCAGAGAATAATTTCTAATTAAGCTCAACAAATTGAGTCTATTATTTCGTACTTTTATATCATCTGTCATTACTAAGACCCCTCTCTCATTGTCAAAGAAATCCTCAATAGTTCTTATATTGATCTCGAACAAATTAAGAAGTTCCAAATAATCGCAATAATCTTTTGAAAAAAGTTTTTCTAATTCTCTAATGAATTCGAAAACTTTCAATTCACAATCTTTTTCAAAAAGTTTTGTGTTCACATAATCTCCTATTGAGAATTCTTCTGTTGAAAGATTACTACTATTAGCTAATTTGCTTACCCTAGTAATTACCTTCTGGATTTCAACAAAAGTTTCTTTTTCTTTAAAATTGACAATACTTTTAATCCTATTTTTTTGATCAACAATATTCAAAATTCTTTTTTGAGAAAACTTATCGGAGTAGCAAAGGGCTTGTATCAATTCTTTACCTAGTGATATTTCTTCAAGATGACTAACAATTCTTTGAACTAAAAATTCATTTAAATCATTTAAAACATCCTCTTTTAAGAAGACCAAATTCGGGAATTCGATTTTCCAAAAATCAATTAGTTCGTTAAATAAATTATCTAAAGGTAAATCAAGTTCATAATCCCAAATTATTTTAATCACTCCATTCAAATTTCTTCTCAAAGCATAAGGATCAGACGATCCACTTGGACGCTTACCGGAAATAAATATACTTATTAAAGTTTCAATCTTATCTGCGATAGAAACTATCGCACCATATTTTGACGAAGGCAAAGCATCTTTATAAAAAGAGGGCAAATAATGTTCAGCTACAGCCAAACAAACATCCTCACTAAAACCTTCGTTTTTAAGATATTTACCACCCATTATTCCTTGCAACTCTGGGAATTCGAAAACAATTTCGCTACATAAGTCGTTTTTGCAGTATCTAGCAGCTTCTATAATTTTTTTATCTTCTAAAGACTTATCATTTAAAAATATAAGGATTTTTTTTGTAATTTCCTCTATTCTCTTTACTCTCTGAAAGATATTTCCAAATCCTTTTAAATAAGAAACAGATTTAAGTTTTTCATTTCTTTCTATTGAAGCAACTTTTTTATCACTTTCCACAAAAAACTTTGCATCTGAAAACCTTGCCCTCAAAACTTTCTCATTACCCTTTGCAATATTTTTATTTGATTCTTCAAGACCATTTGAAATAACGAAAAAATTTGTACTAATATTTTTTTCAGAGCTTAAATCTAGTTTTGAAAAGGTATTATTGTTTAACAAAAGAGGTACATATCTCTGATGACTTTTCATGACTGTAGAAAGAACTTCAACTGGGAGATTGAGAAATTCATCGCTAAATTCACCAATAATCAATTCGGGCCATTCAACCAAATCAGTTAGTTCATCAAGCAATTCTTTAGAAAGGTCAGGCTTCAGATTTAATAATTTAGAGGCCTGATTTATAAGGCTTTCAATTTTTTCTTTTCTTTCATGACGCTCAACCAATACTCTATTTTGTTTTAATATTTCAAAAAAATTATCAGGATTTTGAACTTCGAAGACTTTATTGATTAGTCTATGACTTTTTGATTTATTACTTATTTGAATATTTGGATCACATTCATCAAATACGAAATCAAGAATATCATCATTGTAGATAGAGGTAATCCACCTTATAGGTCTTGAAAATTTTATATTACCGGCACCCCATTTCATAAATCGTGGGCCTTGAAGACTCTTCATTACTTTTGGAATAATTGAAGACAAAGAAATTCTCGTGGATTCTCCCTTCTCAATTTTCGTTCCAAAAACAAAATCACCTTTTTCTGTATTTTTTATTTCTAGCTCACCTATATCTATACCTAAACTATTAGCAAATCCTAATGCAGCATTAGTAGGAGTTCCATCTAAAAAGGCTGAATTAGCTTTAGGTCCTTTTCTTACTATCATCTTATCTTCTGCATAATCGACTAACCCTTCTAAAAGTAGAACTATTCTCCTTGGTGTAGAAGTAACGACTATATTATTAAATTTGATTAATTTTTTATCCAATTCAAATTCTATTAGAGATTTAAATTGTTCTAGAACAGCATGAGAAAATTTTGCGGGCAACTCTTCTGTTCCAATCTCAAGTAAATATTTAGACAAGAAAAAAATATGACTCCTATTACTATAATTTACTACCAGTTAAATAAGCTTTTCGCTAATGTATAAAAAGAGATATGTTTTGGTCCTTTGATCAAGGTTGAGAAAGTAAAAAAGAAAAAAGATTCTGCCAAAGAAGAAACTGTTTGTTTGGCAAATGGACTAGAAGTTTCTAAATTCGAAAATTTTAAAAAAAGTAGTCAATTTCTAAAGGAACCACTTGATACGGAATTAGCTAATGAGAGCGATCATTTTACTAATGATGCAGTTCAGTTATTGAAATTTCATGGTAGTTATCAACAAGATAACAGGGAAAATAGAAGGCCCGGCAAAAGTAAAGATTGGCAAATGATGCTTAGATTGAGAAATCCTGGAGGTGAAGTCCCTGGGAAATTATTTTTAGCATTAGATGAATTATCTGACAAACTAGGAAATGGAACTCTTAGGGCCACTACAAGACAAGCCTTTCAAATGCATGGAATTAGAAAGGAGAACCTAAAGGAAGTAATTCAAACAATAGTAAATTCAATGGGCTCCACATTAGCTGCATGTGGAGACATAAATAGAAACGTTATGGCCCCTGCGGCTCCATTTGATTCGCCAGACTATAATATTGCAAGAGCATTGGCAAAAAAAGTTGCAGATCTTCTTACCCCAAAGGCTGGCCAAGGTACTTTTTTAGAGCTTTGGGCTGATGGAGATTTAGAGTACACCATAAAGCCTGACAAAGATGTTGAAGCAATTAGGAAGCTCCAATTCAAAGATAATGTTTTTAGTGGGATAAAAGATGAGCCTCTCTATGGTTCAACTTATTTACCAAGAAAATTCAAATGTGCTGTTACAGTTCCTGGGGACAACTCTGTTGATCTTCTTACCAATGACATAGGAATAGTTGCCTTTACCTCTAAAGATGGAAACTTAGAGGGCTGCAACTTCTATGTTGGAGGTGGTATGGGTCGCACACATAATAATGAAGAGACCTTTGCCAGAATTGCAGATCCACTTGGATATGTTGAAGAACCTGATGTATATGAATTGATACAAAGCATTGTGGCTATTCAAAGAGACTATGGTGATAGAAAATCAAGAAAAAATTCGAGAATGAAATATCTTCTTCATAGAAAAGGTATTAAATGGTTCAAAAAGATACTTTCTGATAAGTATTTCAAAAAAGAAATTAAAAAAATCAGAAAAGAACCTGATAAGGTTCTCATTGATTACCTAGGTTGGCATAAACAAAATAAAAACTCCTATTTCGTAGGTTTACCTTTATTATCAGGGAGATTATTTGGAGAGAAGAAGAATACCATCACAAGTATTGTTAAAAAATATAATTTAGATTTAAGACTCACACCTAATCAAGATATTTTACTTTGCAATATTGCCAATAAAAATAAAGGTGAAATTCAAAAATCGCTATCAACAATTGGATACGAAAATTTAGAAACCATTAATGAAATACAAAGACACGCTTTAGCTTGTCCTGCCTTACCACTTTGTGGTCTTGCAATGACTGAAGCTGAAAGAATATTACCTGATGTATTAAAAAGGATTGAAAATTTGCTATCAGATCTAAAAATACAAAAGACAATATTATTCAGAATGACAGGTTGCCCGAATGGATGTACCAGGCCTTATATGGCCGAATTAGCACTTGTTGGAAGTGGGCAAAACAAATACCAATTATGGTTGGGGGGAAGTAAAAATTTACAAAGGCTTGCTAAACCATTTTTACAAAGAATGGAACTTAACGATTTAGAAAAAACTCTTCAACCATTATTAGATAAATGGAAGAGTAATTTGGATTTGGATTTCGGAGATTTTATAAATACTCAAGATGAAAATTATATTTTGAATTTACTAAATAAAAATTAATATAATTCAAATTTTCCCATAAAGGGCATTTGCTTTTTTATTTTGCCAAGCCCATAATTGATCACCATAACTAAAATGCCACCATTCATTAGGATGTTGAGCAAATTCGAATTCAGTCATAACTTCCTTTAATAAATTTCTTCTACTATTCCAAATAATTGCTTCTTCATTCGTTTTGTTTGCATAAAAATAAGGATTTGAGGTCTCATCCATTTGATCAATCATGCTTCCCATCTCAACAAGATTTCCGTCTTTATCTGATAAACAAACATCCAATGCACCCCCAGTTGAATGAGGGGGAGGACAGCTAATATCATAAGAAGGATATGCCCAAAATTTTTCAACTTTTTTCAAAATGGATGGATAAGATTTTATATTTTCAAAAGAAATATCTATATCGGATTTTTTACACTCCAATAAAAATGCTCTTTTAAACATGAATTCCTGGACTTCCAAAGGTCGCCAACTGTCATAAATTAAAAGGTTAAAACTACTCTTTGATATCAAATAGTCATTTACTTTTACTAATCTATTTACTACCTCCTCTCTTAATTTCCAAATAGAATTTTTATCTTTGTAAGGTGCTCCTAAATAATCGTAAGGGTGGGGATCCAAAAACTTTAGACAGCTAGGTATAGCTATTAATTGATCTCCATTATCTTTAATTGGTATTTTATTCCAAATTTTCAATTGAAATTTGCAATTGATTTATAGTGGCACATATATCACAAATTACAATGATAGTTCTCAATTTAAGAAATCATGTATGAATTTATTATCAGAATTATCAATAAGTATATTCCTTAAAACAATATTTTCTTTTAAATCAGGATCATCACTAACAATCTTAATAGCCTCTTCACGAGCCTTATCAATAAGAAATTTATTGTTAGGTAAATTGTCCAGTACAAAATCAGGCAATCCGGATTGTCTATATCCTAAAATCTGACCTGGTCCTCTAAGTTCCAAGTCTTTTTCAGCAATATAAAAGCCATCATTAGATTTTTGCAAAACACAAAGTCGTTTATTTTCTAATCTATTTTTATCGGGGGTTACCAGATAACAAAAAGAATTTGTTGATCCTCTACCAACTCTCCCTCTTAATTGATGTAGCTGGGACAAACCAAATCTGTCCGAATTATAAATAATCATAATTGTGGCGTTAGGCACATCAATGCCAACCTCAATTACTGTGGTTGAAACCAATATATTAATTTCATTCTTTAAAAAAGAATTAATTACTTCATTCTTTTCTTGTGAACTTAATTTGCCATGTAATAATCCAACTTTTTTGTTAGGAAAGACCTTTTCTGATAAATGCTTGAATGTTTTCGTTGCGGAGCTTAAATTCATTTTTTCTGAATCTTCTATAAGTGGCAAAATCACATAAGCTTGCTTTCCTTTATTGATCTCATCTTCAACAGTCTTGAACAAGTTAGTTAAATCATCTTCTGAAATTATTTTTGTTGTTATAGGAACTCTCCCAGGAGGTAGTTCTGTAATTTGACTCACATCTAAATCACCATAAATAGAAAGCGCAAGAGTTCTTGGAATTGGTGTTGCTGTCATTGATAACAAGTTAGTATTTTCTCCTTTATTTAGTAATCTATTTCTTTGAGTAACTCCAAATCTATGTTGTTCATCAATTACGACCATCCCTAATGCATTAAAGATGACTTTATCCTCAAATAATGCATGAGTACCTACGAGGATATCAACTAATCCATTGTTCAAATTAGAGAAAATTTCTTTTCTCTTTTTTTGAGGAGTATTCCCAGTAAGTAGTTCAACAGAAACTAAAAGGGGGTTCAAATATTTTAATAAATTTTTATAGTGCTGTTCTGCCAATACCTCGGTTGGGACCATAATTGCACCTTGCAGGTTTTTTTCAATCACAAGTAAAAGAGACGCTATTGCAATTATGGTTTTACCGCTTCCCACATCTCCCTGAAGCAATCTAGACATTGGTGCCGGATTAGATAGATCTTTCTTAATTTCATTTAAAACATTTTCTTGAGATTTTGTTAATTCAAAAGGAATTGTGTTTAAAAATTGTTTTAATAAAGATTTTTTTTGGGGTAATTGTTGGGAGGTTAAATTTTTTTTCATCTTTCTTTTTCTAAGTAGGAACTTTATTTGAAGAAGGAATAACTCATCAAAAACCAAACGTTTTTTTGACTCAATAAGTGCCTCTTGAGTTGGTGGAAAATGAATATTAATCAACGAATCTCCTTTTGATAATAAAGATAATGAATCAAGTTGCTTTTTATTTAAAATCTCTGGATATTGCTTTGCATAGATTAGTACCTTTTTCATAAGTTTTATAAAACTCATATTTGATAATGCTTCACCTAATGAATACAAGGGTAATATTTTGCCTGAGAAATTAAAGTTATCATTATTATCCTTAAGAATTTCAATCTGAGGATCTACAAAAGTTTTGCCATACTCTGTCAATTTAACCTTACCGGAAATTGCTAAATTGGTACCAAGAGCATACAAAGATTTTTGAGATGTGAAGAAGGAGTAGGATCTAAATCTTCTTCCTAAAAAAAATTTTGTAACTTTTATTGAAGACGTTTCATCAGAAACCACAATATTCATTATTGATAAATTACTATTTTTTTTACTCTTATGGATATAAAATCTTTTAACCTTTGCGATGCACGTATATAAATTATCTGGTTTTAAATTTATAATCTTAACTCTATTCGTATAGTCTAGATATGTTCGTGGGAAATAATTAATTAGATCTTTTATATGAAATATCCCTAATTCATTAAGCTTATTTTTATAAACCTTTCCTACATTTTTTATTAAAGAAATATCTGAATCAAAAGATAAACTTGAATCAGCTTTATTCAGAAAAACATTGTTAGAAATACTATTGGAACTTTCTATTTCTAGGGTTTTACCTAGTTTATAAAGATTTTTTCTTGTATCTATAATTAACCTTTTTCTTTGATTTTCATCTAATTTATTATATTCATTATATTTTTTAGAAAATTCATAAAATATCCTTAAATATTCATCTGAGAGATTTAGATTATCAAGTTTTTTTAATGATTCATGCAAATAATCATTAAAATATTTTTCTCTTCCTAGAGTGTTTATAAATTTGTTTTCAGTTTCAATAGTAAGAGATTTTTGAAGAGGTCTTATCCAATCTTTAATTAATTTATTATTGTTCCCGATTATAGTCACATTTGAAAAAAGGGTTATTTTTTTCAATGTATCCTATTGAAAGTTATTTCTTTTTGTCGCCAATATGTCTCTTTTTTAATCAAATGCTGAAATTGATTTTTTAGCTCATTTATTTTGTTCCTTTGAATAGAAAGATTTAAATTTTCAAACTCTAACTCGACAGTAGATATATTGAAGAAAATAATGCTGGGAAAATTATTACCGTTTGATGATGACCGATTTAAGTTTAATTCGAAATTAATAACAAAAGGATATGGATGTTTTATCATGAAATTTTTGCCTACTAAAAAATCAAAGGAATCTTTAGAAATCATTTTTTTTATTAGATTTGCCTTGAATAATTCTTGATTAATATTATGTGAAAGATTCAATAGTAAATTTTCCAATGACTCGTCTATTAACTCAAAATTATTAAGATTATGATTTTTTGGTAAATTATCCAATTGATTGATATTTTCTTTTTCTGGATGTCTTGTTTTTTTCATCTTTTCTTCTCCTATTAATTCAAGTAGGGAGGAAAAAAATTGTTTTTCAACTCCTAAATTCTCAAAAATATTGTTTTTAGATAAATAATTATTATGGTCGTTGTTATCTAAATCAAGTGATACGAATTTCTCATAATTATGATCTTGATAATATTCAGAAGCATTTGAGAAGTCCTTACTAATCTCGAACTGAGTGGGTTCTTTTAATTGAAAACCATCTTCATATTTAAATTTTTCTTTTTGATCATCCTTTGTTTTTTTGGAACCATCAAAGATAGTATAATTAATTTCCTTATTTATATTTTTTTCAATTTCATTTATCTTTAATTGTTCTACTGTTAAAAAAGGCAAAATCGTAAATATTAATTTACTTATTTTTTTTTCAAAAAGACTATAGAATTCATTTTCATTTAAGAAATTATCATTAATTAATGGATAACTATATATTTGATTAAGGCCTTTTTCTACAGAGGTGAAAAGTAGATCTCTTACAAGATTAAGATAAAGTACATATTCCCTATAGATATTTCTAGTTAATATTTTTTTTTGTATGTCTGCTCTCCCTAATTGAGAATTAATTTTATCTTTATCTATGTAATTATTGAAATTATTCAAGTGACTAGTTTGTTTGCATTGATGCGACCTCTTCAGCAAAGTCCATCTGATTTTTTTCGATACCTTCACCCAATGTATATCTTGTAAAGCGTCTTACTTTGATATTTTCACCAATTTTTGCAGCTGCTTGTTTAACAAGATCCTCAACTGTTATGGAACTATCTTTAATGTAGGGTTGTGAAAGCAAAACAAGCTCATTAAGTCTTTTTGCTATTCTCCCTTCAACAATTTTTTCTTTAATTTGTTCTGGTTTTCCAGATAAATCATCCCTACCCATTTCAATCTGCTTTTCTTTTTCCACAACATCTTCTGGTATTTCGTCAATAGATACAAACTCAACATTTGGGCATGCTGCTACTTGCATTGAAACATCCTTCAACAAAGATTGGAATATATCACCTCTAGCAACGAAATCAGTTTCACAATTTAACTCTAGTAAAACTCCAACTCTTGATCCTGTATGTATATAACTGCCAATTGACCCTTCCGCCGCTACTCTTCCCGATTTCTTTTCTGCACTAGCTATGCCTTTCTTTCTTAACCATTCCAAAGCTTTATCTAGATTTCCTTCAGTTTCGTTAAGTGCTTTTTTGCAGTCCATCATTCCTGCGCCAGTTTTGTCTCTAAGATCTTTTACGAGTTTTGCTGTAATGTTTCCCATTTGAAGTAATAAAAAATAGTGAATAGTAAGTTTTAAATTGGAATTTAATTTTTTCTTTCGGCATTAGAACCCTTTCTACCTTCATTTATGGCATCTGCAAGTCTTCCTAAAATGAGTTGCACAGATCTAACGGCATCATCGTTACAAGGAATTGGAACCTCACACAAATCCGGATCGCAATTTGTATCCAACATTGATACTAATGAGATATCTAATTTTCTAGCTTCTAATACTGCATTAGATTCTCTTCTCTGATCAACCAATACAACAACATCTGGTAATCTTCTCATACCCTTAAGTCCACCTAAGTATTTTTGTAATCTTTCAAGTTCTCTTCTTAATACTGCAGCTTCTTTTTTAGGCCTCATTGCTATTGAACCACTACTTTCCATTCTTTCTAGATCCTTTAATCTTTCAATCCTTGCTTTCATTGTCGTCCAATTAGTCAACATCCCACCAAGCCATCTTTGATTTACATATGCAGCTCCACAGCGTGCAGCTTCCTGAGCTACTACATCTGATGCTTGTTTTTTTGTACCGACAAATAGGAAACGTTTACCGCTTTTTGCAGCGTTTCTCGTCCATTTATATGCATTGTTCATACACAATGCTGTTTTTACAAGATCAATAATATGAACTCCATTTCTAGCGCAATATATATATTTAGACATCTTGGGATTCCAACGTCTAGTTTGATGCCCAAAATGAGCACCAGCTTCCATCATTTCTGATAGTGATACAACAGCCATAATTTAAAAAAGGGTTTCGGGTTAGCCTCCATCTGACGGGGAATTAATATTGATAATTCACCCGAAACTGTCAGATGTGTGAAATATACTTCATGTATTCTAGCAAGTGATGCGTATTTCTAAAAGTTTTTTATCTTGATTTGGTTAACTGTTTAATGTAAATCATATTTAGAGGGATCCTAAGTATCTCAAGTGCAAGTCTATTTCTTCTTATACTTACTAGGAATCTTAATAAAGGAAGGATTCTATCAACACTGATTAGTCCTCCCAAGCAAAGAATTTGCCAAAGTAAATTATGGAGAGGAGTTAATTGAATCATAAATCTAACCCTTAAATTTGGGTGTTTCTTATAAAACACTAAAGCCATTTTTGCTCTCTCTTTTTCTTGAGTTATTAATGAATCTATTTGTTCGCAATTAAATGGAGGATGCCAATGAAAACCTACTGCATTTGGACATTTAATTAATTTTGTCCCAATTTTTTTTAATCTTTCTCCAAGTTCTAAATCCTCCCAACCGTAAAGACTAAAAGAAGTATCAAATAATCCCACACTTAAAATCAATTCTTTTGATATCGCTACATTCCCAGTAGCAAAGTATGCAAAAGAAGTGTCCATTATTTTATGCTTTTCACTCTGAGGATTTAGAAAATTAGATGTATTGACTACCGAGCCATAGGTAAAACATTTTTTATCATTTTTTCTCCAAGAGGCAAGTAATTTTTCTACGTGGCAATTTATAAAATTGTCTAAAACAATAAGATCACTATCAATGAATATAATAATTTCATATTTTGATTTAATTACTCCCAGATTTCTTCCAAGTGCAGGCCCACCATGTTCTTGCTGAAATAGATTAACGTGTGGGAGATTAGTTTTGTTTTTATTTATCCATGAGGTTGTCCCATCAGTTGATCCATCATCAACTACTATTACTTCATAATTACTAATATTTGTATTTAATTTTTGATTCTCTAGAGCAAATAGACATTTCTCTAATATAGGTAATCTATTGTAAGTCGGTATAACAATACTTACATTCATGGTTATGTCTTAAATATGCATGACAAATTGAATTCCAAAAGATAAAAATAAAAGATATTCCCTAATCAGCTGCACCGCCATTATTTGCTGTGCCTGTAACGTTTCCACCGTCAGGTCTTCCATCAGTTCTTAATTTCCTTTTTTTGAATTTTCTAGCATAGGCTCTATTACGTTCCTGCTTTTCTTTTTTTAGATTCCTTCTCTTAGACATAAAATTTTTAACTTTTAATTATATTAGCTCACTATGAGCACTATATATTTTACCATCTTCCATATTTAATATCCTATCAGCCATATCAGAAATTCTTGGATCATGCGTCACCATAAGTACAGAACAATTTTGCTCTTTTGCCAGTTTCCTTAAAAGAGTTACTATTTCTCTTCCTGTTACGCTATCTAAAGCAGAAGTAGGTTCATCAGCTAACAAAAGTTTTGGGTTAGCAGATAAAGCTCGAGCAATTGCTACTCTCTGTTTCTGCCCACCAGATAAGTCATTTGGTAACTTTTTATGATGTTCTTCTAATCCTACTGCTGACAACCAATTACGTGCTATCTCACGTCTTTGCAAATATGTTAAACCATTTATTAAATCGGCGCCCATCTGGACATTTTGTTCTGCTGTTAAACATCTCAGAAGATTGTGACCTTGAAAAATCATTCCAATACTTCTTCTAAGAATCTGACGAGTTTTCCTTGATGCTCCATTTAACTGATTATTTAATACAGTTAGATCTCCACTTTGACAGGTTCTCAAGGCACCAATTAATGTTAAAAGAGTGGTTTTACCACATCCAGAAGGTCCTTTCAAAAGAACCAATTCTCCTTTATCAATATTTAAATTAACGTCATTAAGAACTTGTTTTTTATTCTCATTTTTTCCATAAAAGTGACTCAAATTATTTATTGAGACTGTTTTAAGGTTTTTAACATTATTTTTTGATTTATTAGCTTTAATCATTTATCTTCAACTGTTAAAAAATTTCGGCAGGATCAGCGTCAACTAATTTACGCATCGCAACAGCGGCGGAACCCATACACATAACTAAGACTAATACGAAAATTAAAATAGTTTTATCTGCATCCATTATTATTGGGAGTTTAGTAGAACTTCTTATAACTGAATAAAGTATTTGACCAGAGAAATAAGCAGGTAAATAACCAAACAATGCCAACAAAAACCCTTCTCTTGCTACAACAAAGAAAAGGGACTTAAGTCTATATCCCATTGCCAATAAGGTGGCATACTCTGGGAGGTGATCTGTAACGTCACTATAAAGAATTTGATAAACAACTACACACCCTACAACAAAACCCATCAATGCTCCCAAACTAAATATAAAACCTATCGCAGTACTATTTTTCCAATAATTCTTCTCAAATTCTATAAATTGATTTTTTGTAAGAACCCTAACATCATTTGGGAGAGAGTTATTTAATATCCTTGAAATCAATTCAGGATCAGATCCTTTTTTTAGCTTTACCAAACCAATTTCTATACTGCCAAGAGGATTAGCAGGAAAAAGTCTTAAGAAGGTTTCTCGACTAGTTATCAAATTACCATCTGCACCAAAAGATGGTCCCAACTCCACAAGGCCCTCAACAATTACTCTTTTTCCAGCAACCTCAGTCTCAACTTTTTTTTCAGATAAGAACCATTCTTCAATAGGTCCAAATTCAGGTCTAGATAGTTTGTCAAAAAGAACTCTTGATGGATTTCTCAATTTATAAGCTTTCTTTGAGAATCCCTCATCTAAAAGAAGTGAATCGGAAGGATTAAAACCTAATGCAAGTATCGATCTAGTTTTAAGATTTTCGGGATTTCTCCAAAGTAAATAATTTAGATTAACAGGAGCAGTTTTTTCAACATCTTCTACTGCGAGAGTTTGAATTAATCTTCTTTTTGGGAATCCACTCATGCTTATAGAACTTTTTGATCTGGGACTTATCAAAACAAGATCGGCATCTAGAAGTTTATGAATAGTTACGCTTGTGTCAAACAAACCATCTCTAAAACCTAATTGCATAAACATCAAAATCCCTGCAAAACTGATTCCAGCTATGGCAACTGCTAGTCTTAATGGTTGCCTAGTTAATAACAACCAAGCTAATGGTATTTTTCTAAATTTTAAAAAAGAAAAACTCATTAGGGAATAAATTTAGCAATCACTTTCATTCCTGCATAGTTTTGAACGATATCTATAGAATCTTGATCAAGTTTTACTAGTACCTCGATAATTCGTGAATCAGCATCCCCTGTTGGATCAGTCGATAGAACCTTTCTTTGTTTTACCTGGGGACTAATCCTAATCACCTTACCCTTAAGATTTTTTTGGAAACCTCCATTTTCACTGCTTAATTCAACATCCTGAGAGATAAAAACTCTATCGATGTCAGATTCATAAACCTCTATCAAAGCTTCCATTTTTTGACTAGAACCAATATCCAAAACCCCTTCATTTTGAGCCCTTTCACCAACTCTCGTGTTTATTCCAAGAATAAAACCATCGATTGGACTCCTTAGTTTTGAATTAAATAGATCTATCTTGATATTGTTTTGTTCTCCGATAAGGTTTATCTTCTGTTTTTGCAATTTTAATAATTCATCTTTTCTCTGTGAAAACTCTACAAAAGAATATACATCTTTAGTCAAAGCTAATTCATACCTTTGAATTTGATCTTTCTTTAGGATAATTTCTTCGTTAATAGTATTAATTAGATTTTCGTTTCTTTCAAGATCAGCAATTAATTTTTCTTCGTTTTCAAAGATTGCTAGAATATCACCTTTTTTTACGAAATCTCCTTCATTTACTAAAATTTCAACAATTCGGGGGGAAGATCCAAACTGACTTATTGGAGCTGCCAATTGTCTAATCTCTCCCGAAGGAGAAAGTTGACCAAGTGCGGCAACAGCTTTAATAGGAGGTATGAAATCTGAAGTTATTT
Organism: uncultured Prochlorococcus sp.; assembly: GCA_902583265.1. GTDB lineage: Bacteria > Cyanobacteriota > Cyanobacteriia > PCC-6307 > Cyanobiaceae > Prochlorococcus_A. The sequence goes on along the minus strand of CACHVD010000002.1, from coordinate 352 downwards.
CCTCTTTAAATTTTGAACTTGATTTATTATTTCCAGAACATGAAATAACAACAAGAGATATTGGTATAAATAACAAAAAATAAATAAATAAATTTTTTAATATTTTAAATTTCATTAAAAATCGAAGAGTACTGTTTTTATATAGTTATTAACCCATTTTTCATCAAAATATTTTAAGAGAACCATGCTAGTCTTCTCATTTTTCATTTGTTGTACGCAATAATTTTTTTGAAAATCTATTCTCTCTTGGATAATTTCCTCATTAACTTCCGGTTTGGCTCTCTTACTTAATTTGATCAAAATAGTGAGGTATTGATCCACAATTCTACAAAAATCAATTTTTTCAGATTTA
>CACHVD010000001.1 GCA_902583265.1 uncultured Prochlorococcus sp. | reverse complement strand
GAAAAAGGTAATCCCAAAGAATTTAGAAATCAAAATTTTGAAGATAAAAAAATGAATACATCTCCAAACTCAAAAAAGAAGAAAGATAAAAATCTTCCATGGTGGGTAGAGCTTTTATTTGTTCAAATAGGATTGCCAGATAAATTTCTAATAAAAATATTAAATGCCAAAAAGAAATCCAAAGAATTAATCAAAAATGATAAAAAAGCATTGGTAACTTTTCTTTTCATAATAACCACTTTGGCATATTTTTATCCTGTTATCAAACATGCAAAAAGTAAATTAGATTGTGAAGAAATTGCTAAAGATTATATTATTACAAATAAAAATTTAACTGGAATTAATAATCGGGAGTTAAAAATGTTATCAACAAATTTTTGTTATGGTGGTGAGGAAATTTATGAAATTAAAAATATAAAAAATTAAATTTTTATCATTTGCTATTAATAACCATCAAAATTACTATAATACTTCTTTAAGTTAATCAAATATATATTTTAATCCTATGACTGACATTCAACAAAAAAAAGAAAAAGTAAAAATGCATTTAAAAGATTTAAGACAAAACTTAAAAAAAATGCATTTATCAGTTACTGAAGAATTATTATTACCGCAGCCAGATGAAGTAAAAACATTAATGAATAAAATGGATCAACTGTTGAAATTAATAGAATCAAAATAAACTATAATTTAATTAATACAGAATCATCAAAAGATTAAAAAATGAAAATAATAAAGAAATTATCACAAATATTTTTAATTATAATTTTCTTGACTTCCTGTAAAACATCATTAAAAAAAGACACCCCCATAATTAATTCAGATGAAAATATTAACGCAAATACTGACTCAGAAAAGAAGAGAATGGAAATAAAATTTTCCTGTGGAGAAGATGGGATTTCAGAATACTTAAATGATGGATGGATTATCCTAAAAGAAGATTCTCAAGAAAAAATTTGCACCTGGAAATCCATTCCTGCCACAAAAGATTGTGATATGGAAAAAGATAAAGGATGTAAAATAACAAAGCCAGACAAAATTGGTGAAGAGAAAATTTATTTATTAGAAAAACAATTTTAATATTATGGGTCCGAAATCAGAATATTTAATAGATTTGATATTTAAGAAATTAAAAAACTTTAAGACTAAAGAATTCACTTTAGAAAAAGAAGAATTTAAGGAATTTATTTCTTCACTTTTTAAGGAAGACTGAATTTCTTGGAAAATATAATCAACAAGGGTATAGTAAAAATAGTTATGAAGATATAATCATGTATAGTGTTTCTTCTTTAACTTTAATCCTGATAATTACATTTATTTTAAGTCTATATTTTTTATATAAGGTTACTTCTAACGGAAAGAATTAAAATTGTTTTTATTTAGATAATTGGATCTTCTCTAAGTAGTAGAACTGTATGATTACTAAACCCATCCTTAATCCACTCCTTATATTCTTCTAAAACACATTTTTTATCAGAATTATCTAAAATAGAGATTCTCTTTTTGGCGTTATCTAGAGCTAATTTAATACAGAATTCGTAATCTTTATTTTTTTCTTGCATTAGTTTTTTTTTAAATTTTAGTAAAAATAATGGTCTATTCTGTATTAGAAATAACATTAATAAGCTTTTCTTTAGTAAGAGTATCAAGCAATACGGAACAATTTTTTATATATTTGTGATAATAAATTTCTTTAAATAATTATGTCATACGAAGCAGGCAGTAAAGAATGTAGACATTTGATTGAAGCTAAGGAAAGTCTCCTATCAGCGATGGAAGCATTAAGCAATATTAATTCAACTGATCTATTACAAATTCAAATTAAAGAAATATACAATAAATTAGAGAAAATGCATGACAATAGAAAAAAAATAGAATCAGCTACGAATTATTTATGATTATTCAAAGGATTTAAAATTTTCCTAATTGGCCTTTCATATTTTTTACTCTTTTGTCTGATAACAAATCTAGTAAAGCGTCTAGTTGTGCATGTACTTCCTTTGCTTCACTAAGATCTGGCAACAAATCATCCTTGATAAGCATTTGATGCATCTCTCTAAGCTCTAACCTTATATATCTAAGGTGAGAAATTACTTCTTCTCTCTTAGTTGCACTCATATTGGCTTTTTAATATTTTTAATTATACATTATTGTGTTTTTATGATCCCTTAGTAAATGTGATTAAATTAGAAAATATAAAGATTTAAAACACATTAAAAATTTTTTTTAAAGTTCCAATGTAGTAATATATCACTCATGAAGAACAAAAAAACTAAAAAATTAAAAACTAGGTCAAAGAAGAAAAATCAAGAATTGGGGCAAACAAAAAATTCTGCAAAATTAGTTCTTTTTATTTTTGGCATAGGTCCAATCATAGGAATAATAATATTTTTATATGGCAAGGGGTTTTTTAATTCACCAAATTTGTAAATCTTAAGTTTTGAAAATTAAACTTAAACAATTATTTAAACTTTTTTAAAGAAAATATCCTAAATTCAGCCATTTTTCTTGCATTTTCTGGATTAGAAATCAAAAAAGGATGATCAGATAAAAGTTCAAACACTTTATCTATCTTTAATCGCAAATCCTCACAATCAATATTTTTCCATTCTTCGTCAAATGACATTGCAAAACTATCAGCATTGTCATAAAGTTTATCTCCCATAAAATTAAGAATTTAAATAAGAAAGATTTTAAAATCTTGACCTTCTCTAAAAGAGAAAGCGGAAAATCTATAAATATCCTAATACTAATCAAGACATAACTTTCTATAAAAGTACTTAAGAATTATACTTTTTTATTCTTTAATTTTACAATATGTACTATCAATAAAATCTGACCATATTTGACAGAAGTGTTACAATAATGGCATATATAAAATTTCATGGAAAATAAAGTTAAAAGAATAGGATATCTCCCTAGAAAAAGGGTACTTGAAATCATTGATGAAATATCTAAGACCGAATCTATAAGTAGATCTAAAGTTGTTGGAATATTAGTTGAGGAAGCATTAGATGCTAGAGGAATTGCAAATTTTGGATATGGCAATATTAATAAATCAAATATATACAAATCTGAAAATTTCAGAGATGTTAAAAATGATAATGTGCAATTAAATGATTCAGAAGATGAATTTGTTGATGATAGTGGTTACACCGTTTCTTCTCACAAAACCTTAGATCGTTCAATATCTTCTGCAGATATAGAATTAGCAAATAAAATTAATATACTTAAAGAATCTGGATTAATATAACTCCCATTCAATATTTGTTTATTATTTAATGCATAACAAAGAATCATTGTTTATTCTTAGTCAAGAGTAATATTCTTTTTTCATAATTGGAATATTAAATCCTTTCTAAAATTAATTTTGTAATTAAAAAATGAAAGATATTAAATGTCCTTCATGTGGCAAAACTTTCAGAATTGATCCCAGCAGCTTTGAAGAAATACTTCTTCAGATAAAAGACGAAGAATTTAACAAACAAATAAAAGAAAGACTTATTTTGGCTGAAGAAGATAATAAAAAAGCTTTGGAAATTTTAAAACGTGAGTTAAAAATACAGTTAATAGAGCAAAGTCGCATTAAACAATCTGAGATCCAAACTCTTGAATCTAAATTAAAAATAGCTGAAGAAAAGAAAACAAATGCCCTTAATGATTTAAAAAATCAAGCAACAAATAAAATTAATTCATTGAATAATGAGTTAATCAAGTTGAAGGATGAGATCAAAACCCAGTCTTTAATTTCAGAATTATCTTTAAAAAACAAAGTTAGTGAAGCTGTTACTAAATTAGAAAAAGAGAACTCATCATTGACAAATTCCATTGAAAAGATGAGGCTTGAACATTCAATTAATGAAAAATTAATTGAAGAAAAGTTTAAAAGCAAAATTAGTGAAAGGGACCTGACTATACAGGAGTTGAGAGAAATGAAATCTAGATTATCTACAAAGATGATTGGAGAAACTTTAGAAATCCATTGCGAAACCCAATTTAATCTGAATCGTTCCTCTGCGTTTAAAAACTCATATTTCGAAAAAGATAATGATGCATCTTCTGGAAGTAAAGGTGACTATATATTTAGAGAATTTGATAAAAATAAAACTGAAGTCGTATCTATAATGTTTGAGATGAAGAATGAAAGTTTAACTGGAACTAATAAAAGAAGAAACGAAGATTTTTTTAAAGAATTAGATAAAGATAGAAGACAAAAATCATGTGAATATGCAGTACTAGTATCGCTTCTAGAACCAGATAGTGAACTATATAATACAGGAATAGTAGATGTTTCTCATAGATTCCCAAAAATGTATGTAATCAGACCTCAATTTTTCTTGCCCATTATTTCTCTGCTAAGAAATGCATCTATGGAAACCTTAAAATACAAATCACAAATTGATTTAATGAAACGCGAGAATTTTGACATAACTAATTTTGAAAGTACTCTTGAGCAATTCAAAAATGCAGTTGGTAAAAATGTTTCACTAGCCCAGGATAGATTTAATGATGCAATTTCAGAAATTGATAAATCAATAACCCATTTACAAAAAACTAAGGAGGCTTTAGTTCTTTCAAAAAAACATCTTTTATCTGCTGACAGCAAGTCTCAAGATTTGACAGTAAAGAAATTAACTAGAAATAACCCAACCATGAAGAAGAAGTTTAATGATTTAAATAATATCGAAGATGAAGTAGCCTAATTAAAAAAAGTTTTTTGAAATTAATAATAGTTAAAAATATATTTAATTTCTAATTTATAAATATACTATAAATAATAAATTACATAGTAAAGAAAATAATGTCTATCAACACTCCTATTTTTAGTATCGCCAAAGATCTTAATGTCGAAAGTAATAGAATATTATTAGCCTGCAAGAAACTTGGAATCAACGCAAAAGGTGCGACAAAAAGATTAAATAAAGAAGAATTAGAAAAAATTAAAAGTTATTTTAAAACTGGCAAAAATGTGTCAGATGAAGTGATCAATTTAAATAAGATTAAAAGCAAAAGCAGTTCTAAAAAAATTGTAGAAAAGGTAAAGATAAAATATTTTGCAAACAGACTTATTCGCAAATCTTAAATAAAAATAATTTTTTCTAATTCCTTAAAAGAATAAACCACAGAAGAAAAAAATAATAATTTATCATAAGTAAAAATACTTAAAATGAGCATAAACAAAGTTTTAAATTCTCTTGAAAAATCTTGGGAAAGAGATGTTATTCTTTTAAACATAAAGAAGGGATTAGGAACAGATGAGATAGTTAATGATTTTCTTGTGAAAAACGAAAGAAAAATTAAAGAATTAAATTCTTTATTAAGACCTGAAGATATTGATTTATTAAATCAAGTAGAAAAACTCTCATCTTGCGAATCTAAATTAATAAATGAGATTAAAAATTTAAAATACTTAGAAAATAATGAAAATCATCACATTCCGAATCAGAAAAATATTTTGGCATCTAATAGAGTTTCTTTTAACAAAATTAGTTCATTCATGATTAATTGGAGTAACAAATTTGTAGTTATTGCTTTACTAACAATTTCAGCCATAGCTTTATCAAAACAAGCGTGGGCATAATTAGCTAGATTAACTCCATTGTAAGAAATGTAGTTTTGAGACCTAAACAAGAATATTTAATTAGATATAAAGATGGAAATCTTTATTGTGAACTTGCTGATATTTGGATTGATCCAAGCAAGCCAGTAAAAAAGGCATTAATAACTCATGCTCATTTTGATCACTTTACATTTGGCTGTGAAGAATATATTTCTACTAAGGAAACTGCGATACTTCTTAAAGAAAGAGTTGGAGATAATATCAAAATTAAGACTTTTGAATATGGAGAAGAATTTAAGATAAATGGCATTAATATTTCCTTTCATCCTTCCGGTCACATTCTTGGATCTAGTCAAATAAGGTTTATTTTTGCTGGGGAAAAATGGCTAATTTCTGGTGACTTTAAGCTTCAAAAAGATGATACTTGCAAACAATATGAAATAGTGAAAACTGATTATTTAATAAGCGAATGTACTTTTGGTTTGCCAATATTTAAGTGGGTTGAATCAAAAAAGATAGCAAATGATATTTCAAAATGGATAACTAATTCACCAGAAAAAACTTCTTTACTTTTCTGCTATTCACTTGGAAAAGCTCAGAGATTGTTAAACGAAATTAGTCAAACAAATTTTAAAGGCAATATTTATTCCCATGGAAGTATTCATAAAATGAACAATAGTTATAAAAAACTTGGAATTGATATTAAAGATACTATAAAAATCGAAAATAAAAAAAAGTTTGATGAACTTAAAGGAAGTCTAATATTATTACCGCCATCTTTAAGTAAGGGCTCTTATCTAAAAAATTTCAAAAATATTCAAACAGCTTTTGCGAGTGGATGGATGTCAATAAGAGCTCTAAGAAAAAGATCTGGATATGACAAGGGATTCCCAATCTCTGATCATGCAGATTGGGATGGAATTCTGGAAGTAGTAAAAAAGTCTGAAGCAAAAAATGTATTTTTTCATCATGGAGATAGTGAAGCTATAAGTAAATATTTGGTTGAAAAGGAATCAATAAATGTCCTTTTCTTCGGTAAATAAATATGAGCTTAAAAAATTTTTCAGAATTATTTGTAGATTTAGATTCAAGTAACAGTACAAATAATAAAATTGAAGTTTTAAAGAATTATTTTTTATCTAATGCTCCAATAGATAATTCATGGGCGATATACTTACTGACTGGAAAAAGTAATAAGAGATTTATTAGTGGAAGATATTTAAAAAATCTTTTTTCTCAAATATATGAATATCCTGAATGGTTAATTAATACATGTTATTTAAAAGTTGGTGATTCTGCTGAGGTAATAACCTTGTTACTTAAAAATAAAAGTACTACCAGAAAAAAGAAATTATCAAATATAAGTCTCAATGAATTACTTAGCAAAACAATACCTGATTTATCAAAACTTAATGAGGAGGAGAAAAATTTACAAATTAAAAATATTTGGGAAACATTACCTGAAGATAACCATCTAATTTTCAATAAAATTCTTACAGGAACTTTTAGAGTAGGCGTCTCTATCGGATTAATCACAAAATCAATATCAAAACTAATTAATATTGATGAAGAGATTATTTCCCATAGGTTGATGGGGAATTTTGAGCCCTCAATTGATTCATATGAATTTTTAATTAACAAGAAAATCAATCTTCAAGAGTTAAATTCCAAACCATTTCCATTTCTTCTAGCAAATACTATTGAAGATAAAATCTTCAAAAATTCAATAAATGATTTTCAATTTGAATGGAAATACGACGGTATAAGGATGCAATTAATTAAAAGATCAGGAAATGTTTCGTTATGGACAAGAGGGCAAGAATTAGTCAATGAATCTTTCCCAGAATTAGTAATGAAAATGTCAAATATAAAAGATGACTTTGTTCTTGATGGGGAATTATTAGTTTGGAATTTTAAAGAAAAAATTGCCCTTGATTTTTCTTTACTTCAAAAAAGAATAAATAGAAAGTCTCCTACAAGATCGATCCAAATAAAATATCCAATTATTTTTATTGCTTATGATCTTTTAGAGATTAATGGGAGAGATATAAGAGAAATTAAATTAGAAAATAGAAGAATTGAGTTAGAAAAATATTTTTCAAAATGGCAAAATAGGATTGAGAATAATATCTCTGATATTTTCAAAATATGTGATTTAATCTTTCCTAAAGATTGGCCTGATGTTTTAACTTATAAAGAAAAATCTCGAGAAAATAATACTGAAGGATTAATAATTAAGAAAAAGACTTCTATATACTCCTCTGGTAGAAAAAAAGGTATTTGGTGGAAATATAAAGTTGATCCTATGCAACTTGATGCTGTTCTAATTTACGCTAAGGGCGGCAGCGGTAGAAGAGCTGGTCTGTATACAGATTACAGTTTTGCATTATGGAAAGACAAAGAATTAATTAAATTTGCAAGTGCATATTCTGGTTTAACGAATATTGAGATTAAAGAGCTAGATAAATGGATAAGAAAAAATACAATAGAAAAATTTGGTCCTGTTCGATCGTTAAAACCAGAAATGGTATTCGAAATATCTTTTGAGAAAATACAAATTTCTAAACGTCATAAGTCAGGCATTGCAGTACGATTTCCAAGAATAACAAAATGGAGAAAAGATAAAAAAATTAATGATGCAGATAGCCTAGAGAATGCTTATGAACTAATGAAAAAAATATCATGAAAAATATTACGAGAAATAACAAGCAAAATAATTTAATTTCTAAAATTAAACAGTTTTTCTCCAAAAATGGATGGGAACCACTACCCTATCAGATCGAATCTTGGGAAGCATTTTTAAATGGAGAGAGTGGAATAATACAAGTTCCTACTGGATGCGGCAAAACTTATGCTGCATTAATGGGACCTCTATCAAAGATAGAAGATCCCAAAAATAATAAAAGTGTGAATATATTATTAATAACCCCTTTAAAAGCACTAAGTAGAGATCTAAAAAATTCCATACAATTAGCAGCTTTGCATTTTAATAAAGAAATCACTGTTGAAATTAGGAACGGGGATACAACCCCATATGAAAAGAAAAAGCAACTAGCTAAACCACCTAATATTCTTATTACCACTCCAGAGTCTTTATCTCTTTTACTTTCTAATAAAGAATCTGAAAATCTGTTCAAGGAGTTGTCATCAATAATTATTGATGAATGGCATGAATTGATGGGTAGTAAAAGAGGAAATCAGTGCGAGTTATCTTTAAGTTGGTTAAAAGGTAATATAAAAAATTTACAAATTTGGGCAATGTCTGCAACTATTGGAAATATTGAAGAAGCAGCAAGAGCAATAGTTGGGATGAGAGCTATTAAACCCAAAATTATTAGTACAAATATTCAAAAAGAGATCGAAATTATAAGTGTTTTACCAGAGGAGGAAACTACCTTTCCATGGAGTGGGCATCTTGGGATTAGAAGTCATTCTTCACTATTAAAAATCCTAGATAAAAATAAAAGCACCTTATTATTCACCAATACTAGAAATCAATCTGAAAGATGGTATCAATGTCTAAAATTTTTTCTCCCAGAGATGGAAGACAAAATTGCACTTCATCACGGCTCCCTGGATAAAGAAGATAGAAAAAGAGTTGAAGAAGGGGTTAAAGACGGATTAATAAAATGGGTAGTGTGTACCAGCTCGTTAGATTTGGGAGTTGACTTCCAACCTGTAGATCAAATAGTTCAAATTGGTAGTGCTAAGAATTTAGCTAGACTTATACAAAGAGCGGGAAGAAGTGCTCATAGACCAGGTGGAAAATCAAAAATAATTTTTATGCCTACTAATTCTTTAGAGTTATTAGAGATTAGTGCAATGAGAAGAATAATAAAAAGTGGTATATCTGAGGAAATTAGACTTCCTGAATTATCTTATGATGTGCTTCTACAACATCTAATAAGTTTGGCATGTGGAAATGGCTTTGATCCCAAAATTGAGAAAGAAAGAATTAAAAATTGCTGGAGTTATAGAAACTTAAAAGATCAAGATTGGAATTGGTGTCTTGACTTTTTAGAATATGGAGGAAAATGTCTTAAAGCATACCCAAAATATAAAAAGATAGTTAAAGAAGAATCACAAAATAATAATGAAAACTTTAAATATTTTGTAAAAGACAAATCTTTAATAAGAATGCATAAGTTCAATATTGGGACAATTACAAGTGACAAATTTGTGAATGTCAAATATATGAAAGGTAAATCTTTGGGTAATTTAGAGGAGAATTTTGCTTCAAAATTAAAGCCCGGGGATACATTTTACTTTGCTGGCAAAATGCTTCAATTTGTAAGAATAAGAGATATGATTTTATATGTTAAAAAATCAACAAAAAAAAGTTCTCTAATTCCTGCATGGGTTGGAGGTCAAATGGCAATTTCTGATCTACTTTGTGAGAGTTTGAGAAAAGAAATAGATATATGCAACGAACTAGAAAATTATGATTGCTTAAATCCTGAACTCAATTCATTACGCCCAATATTGAAGAAACAAAAAGTTCTTTCAAATATTCCAAAGAAAGATGAATTCCTTATAGAAATATATAAAACCAAGGATTTATCAAATCTTTTTGTTTTTACACTTGATGGCAAATTTGTAAATGAAGGAATTGCATTTTTATGGGCTTTGAGATTGGCAAAATTAAAACAATCTACATTTAGTATTACTGCTAATGATTTTGGATTCAGCTTAACTACTGCAGAAGATTATGATTTTTCAATAATAAAAAAAGAAGCAGATTACTTTTTGAATAACATAAAATTAGAAGAAGATCTAGAAAATGCAATTAATTTTTCAGAATTAACAAAACGTAGATTTAAAAATATTGCCCAAATAAGTGGACTAATAAATCAAAATAATCCAACCAAAACAAAAACTTCTTCCCAACTTCAAATAAGTTCAAGTCTTTTCTACGATGTCTTTACTAAATATGAAGAAGGCCATCTTTTGATAAAACAATCGCATCAAGAAGTTAAAGAATATCAATTAGAAAATAAAAGAATATCTAGATCATTAGAAAGATTAAAAAATTTAAAAATGCTACTAAACGAGATAAAAACTCCAACTCCTTTTGCTTTCCCTTTACTAGTTGAAAGACTTAAAAATACTTTAAGCAATGAGCCAATAGAAAAAAGAGTAGAAAAACTAATAAAAAAATATAGTGATTAAATGAAAAAAAGTTCTTTTAAATTTTATTGGGAAGATACATTGTTAGAGTTGCTTCCTTCAAGAGCGTTATTTCTACCGGAAACAAAAGAGTTGTTAATATGCGATATTCATCTTGGTAAAGCTGAGTATTTTCAGCAAAATGGTATACCTCTTACTAATAATTCAGATAAAAACAATTTTGCAAGAATAAAAAAAATAGTAAAAAAATATAGTCCTGAAAAGTTAATAATATTAGGAGATTTATTCCACAGCAAATATTCAATAGATAAAACTCTTCAAAAAAAAGTTGAGGATCTTCCAGAACTACTAAAAACTAACGTTGAACTAGTCCTAGGAAATCACGATGTGGGTTGTGATATTAAAAATATAAAAATTTTTGATATTAGAAAAACTAAAAATATTACTTTTAGTCATGAGCCAGTTAAATCAGAAAACAAAAACACCTTGAATATTTGTGGACATTATCATCCAAAAATCTATATAACAAACAATGGAGATAAATTATCCTTTAGGTGCTTTGCAATGAATAAGAATAAAAACACTTTATTTTTACCTGCATTTGGAGACTTAACAGGCGGATATCCCTGCAAAAAGTCATTTAAAAAATGGGCAATTATTTCTGAAGAAAAAATTATCGAAATCAAATCTTAAGAAAAATCCTTGTGAAGTGACTTAAATTTTTCATTTAGATATACCAATTTATACTTAAAAGTCTCGTTTAGTTTTTTTATCAATTATTTTATGTTTATTAATCTATTTCCTACTAGTAGAAATTGTTAATAAAAAATTTATACAGCTAATGACCCTTTCTTTAGCAGACAATCCACGTTATAAAAAAAATAAACACATTTTATAGAAATGAAAAAATTAATAGCCTTGGTTTTATTTCCATTTCTTGTCATTCCATTTGGGGCAAAAGCAAATGATAATTTTTCCGTTGAGATAGAAGCACTTACACTAGTAATGGAGCAATATAAGGAAGAAACTGAATCAGGTGTTGAATTAGACATGGAAAATAAAAAGCCAAGTTACATGGCTCTTAAACAAGACGAATGCAATGCCACTGTTGAAGTTACAGAAAAAACAGGGTTAGAAGTTGTAAATACTGAATCTTTCGATGTAAACGTCTGCTTGAAAGAAATCTATAAAGTAATCAACTAAATAAGCAGATTTTAAAAATATAATAAAAAAGCAATTAAAGAGATCTTTTACTTAAAGAAGGTAAGACCTCGAGACCTAACAGAAAACTTTGGAACGGGTTCTGCATATCCAATAAATAACTATAAAGGAATTGCAAAGGTGTGATTAAAAGTACAAAACCTAAAATTATTTTTTAAATAATTATTTCTTCTTTGATAATGTTTGTGATTCTTCTCTAGACATTAGAGCTTCAATTTGAGCAAGAACTTTTTGAAGTTCATCCGTTTTAGTGAGAGATGCTTCTGCTACTTCTCTTAATTTTTCTAACTGTTCTTTAGTTTTATCCATGATAAATAAATTAGAAATTAACCACTTTTAATGGTTTAAATACAGATTTTTCACTCCCACACAGATTCATATTCTCTCTTTTTTTTACAAAGTCAAATAAATTTCCCTTTATTAAGGTTTTATGAGGACTTCCAATTAATTCTTTATATATTATTGAAAACATAAGATTAACTTAAATAGAAATACTCTTTAATTATGAAGTAAATACAGGCAATCCTATTGTTGCAGTTGTTATGAGAGCCCCTGCAAAAATCAAGAAAGGTAGAAAAGGGTAGTTTTTCAAAGTTAAACTTACTAATTCGCAATTACTATATAGGTATTTATACTGTTTGTCTACCCCTAAGCTTTCTTGAAAGTAAAAATATTTCTTTTAAAGGTAAAAATTAAACATTAACCAAATTTACCAGATATATATTCCTGAGTAATTTTTTCTTTTGGAGAATTAAAAATTTTCTTTGTCGAATTAAATTCGGCAAGATAACCAACTTTTCCTCCATCACCATCTTCATATTCAATAGCATTAAAAAATGCAGTCATATCACTAACTCTTAAAGCCTGCTGCATATTATGGGTAACGATTATTATTGTGTAATTCTTCTTAAGTTCGTGCATCGTCTCTTCTATTTTCAAAGTAGAGATTGGGTCTAACGCTGAGCATGGCTCATCCATAAGAATTATTTCAGGCTCAATTGCAATGGTTCTAGCAATACATAATCTTTGTTGTTGTCCACCAGACAAAGAGTAACCACTATCATTTAATTTATCCTTACATTCGTCCCATAAAGCAGCTTTTCTTAGAGAACTTTCTACTAATTCATCCATATCTCCCGTAAAGCCATTAATTCTTGCTCCAAATGCAATATTTTCGTAGATTGATTTTGGGAAAGGATTAGGTTGCTGAAAAACCATTCCTATTCTTCTTCTCACTTCAACTGGATCTACTCTTTTGTCATAAATATTAGTTCCATCAAATAGGACAGTACCTTTTAATGAACAATTAGGAATTAAATCGTTCATTCTATTTAGAGATCTAAGAACAGTTGATTTACCACAACCTGAAGGTCCAATAAGGGAGGTTATATTTCCTTTTTTAAAGTTACAAAAAACATTTCTTACGGCTTCAAAAGTTCCATAGCTAATAGAGACATTCTCAAGAGATAAAATGATATTCTTTGGTGTATTTTTATTAGTTTTAATCATTTATACTCTTTTCGTTTTTTCAGTAAAAGCGGCTAATATCCTTGAAAATATATTTACTGATAGTATCGATAAAACAAGAATAAAGGAAGCTGCCCAGGCTAGTTTATTTTGAGCATCGTATGGTTCTAGAGCAAAGTTATATATCAACACGGCCAAAGAACCCATCTCATAAAACAAGTCGCCAAAGCCAATTATGTAGTAGTAAGAGAATAAAGCCGTAAATATCAAAGGGGCTGTTTCACCTGCAGCTCTTGCGATCCCAAGTACAACCCCAGTAGCAATAGACCTAAAGGCAGAGGGCAAAGTAACTTTTAATATGGTTGTATACATACTTGCTCCAATACCAAGAGACGCATATCTTAATTCGTTAGGAACTAACTTTAAACCTTCGTCAGTGGTCTTAATCACAGTAGGCAACATCAATATTGATAGTGCCATACCTCCCGCCAAGCCACTGTACATACTTCCAAATAAGATCTTTGTAGAAACAATTAAGGCATAAATAAAGACACCGGCAATTATTGAGGGGACTCCCGCCAGAACATTAACTCCGAATCTAATGAATCTTGAAAAAGCTCCACCTTTAGAGTATTCAGCTAGATATATTCCACCACCAACACCTACTGGTATGGCGATAATTGAAGCAATGGTAGTTATTATTAATGTCCCGACCAATGCAGGATTAATACCGCCTGCATCTAAATCGTCTCCAGGTGGATTTGGCTCTAAAGTAAATAGTTCTGGTGTAATTTGAGATCCCCCTTTGATGAGAATATAAGTCACCAAAAAAATCAAAGGAAGTATTGCGATCAATGCACAAATTACTGATAAAGAAGTAAAGAATTTATCTCCTATATTTCTTGATAATCTTTTTTGATAATAAAGTGAATTCATAATTATCTAATATTTGAGACTAAATTTCTTAACTAGCCACTGCGCAAAGATATTGACAACTAAAGATAGGATCATTAGTACAAAAGCTGCATAAAACAGCGATGAAACCTGACTTCCATCTGCCTCACCAAACTGGTTTGCGAGCATGGAGGAAATAGTATATCCAGGAGATAATAGAGACCAACTAAATGCATTAGAATTACCAATAATCATCGTGACAGCCATAGTTTCACCCATTGCCCTTCCTAAAGCCAAAAGAACACCTGCCATAATTCCTGATAATGCTGCTGGCAAAATTACTGAAAATATCGTTTTCCATCTACTTGCTCCAATTCCGTAGGCTGCATTTCTTAACTTTTTAGGGACTTGATTAAGAGAATCTCTAGCTATAGAAGTCACTATTGGTAAAAGCATTACTACTAAAATCAATATTGCTAACAAGGAATTCCTGCCTGTAGGTTCTGTACTAAATAAAGGTATCCAACCAAAGAAATTATGTAAAAAGACAAAGAAGGCTCTAAAAAAAGGTTCCATAACAAATATTGCCCAGAGTCCCAATACAACTGATGGAATAGCCGCTAATAATTCAACAAAGGAACCTATTATTTCTCTAAAAACTTTCGGTACAAAGTCCTCGGTAATAAATATTGCAGTTCCAACGCCCAAAGGGATAGTTATTAATAACGAAAGAAATGAGGTTACTAATGTGCCATAAATTGCAGTAAAAGCTCCGTATTCATCTTTTACTGGATTCCATTCAGAGGTGACTAAAAACTTCAAGCCATACCTTGAAAAGGATTCAAATGACTGAAAAAAAACAACTAAAATAATTCCTAAAAGTATTATTGCTACGAAACTAGACAAGACTAGGGCAGTATTCTTGAAGATAATATCTATATTTTTTTCTATACCGAATCTTTTACGATTCTTGAAAAGAGTTAATTTCTCTTCCATTAAAAAAAGAATATCTCTTTAAATCTACTACTAAATGTTGTAAAAGACTTTAAGAGGGGTTAAAGGTATAAGAAAGTCATGAAAAGTAAACATCCTTAAATTAATTTCTTCAAAAATTTTTTCTTTAACTTTACTTAACCATAGGTGAATATTATTTATCAAATAGAAACTGAAGAGATGTCTAAATACAGGGAATTTATTGCTCAAATCAAATATAAAGAAGTAATATCTTCCCCTGTATATTTTATTCCTGTTTTGCTTCTATCCATAATGATTATTATTGAAGGTTTTCACATCTTTAATCACAAACAAAATTGCAAAACTAAAGCTGAGTGGATGGAACAATCAGGAATGACTTATGACAGGGAATCAGAAGTTAATTAATAAAATATAATTTATTCGCAGCAACGTTTTCTATTTGAAGAAAAATCTGTCAAAGAAGTTATCCATTCTTTGATCAAAAAAAGAGATTCTTTATTTAAGCTGTAGTACACCCATCTACCTTCTTGTCTGTCTGAGATAAGACCAGCTTCCTTCAAAATTTTTATGTGATATGAAATTCTTGATTGAGATAACTTAGTTAATTTCATAATATCGCAAACACAAACTTCTCCATCCATCATTAGGTCAATTATTTCTAACCTAAAAGGATCGGAAAATGAAACCATCAACTTAGATATATTTTCTTTTTTTACTTTGCTAATAACTTTTAACAATTTTAAAGTAATTAAATTTTCCTTAATATAGCTTAAATAAAAAAGATTTCATTAATAAAATTTCTTGATACATCAAAATATTTTGATATATAATTTTAATAGAAAATTTCAAAGTTATGAAAATTGGAATTAATGGTTTTGGAAGAATTGGCAGATTAGTTTTCAGAGCATTATGGGATAGAGCTGATATAGAAATAACTCATATAAATGAGATAGCAGGAGATTCGAATGCTGCTGCGCATCTACTCGAATTCGATTCAGTCCATGGTAGATGGGTGAAAGATATAAAGGTTAACGAAGAAGAAATAATAATTGATGGAATGAAATTAGCCTACACATCGTTTAAAAATTACCTTGATGTTCCTTGGGAAAAATCTTCTGTAGATATTATTTTGGAATGTACAGGAAAGAATAAGAAGCCAGACAAACTAAATCCCTATTTTGATTCTCTTGGGATGAAAAGAGTAATAGTAGCTTGTCCAGTCAAAGGAATTGTTGCAGAAGCTGAATCACTTAATATTGTTTACGGTATAAATCAAAGTCTTTATGACCCGTCCAAAAATAAATTAGTAACCGCTGCATCCTGCACTACAAATTGTTTAGCTCCGATAGTAAAGGTAATTAATGAAAATTTCTCAATTAAACATGGCGCTATTACAACTATTCACGATGTCACGAACACTCAAGTTCCTGTTGATTTTTATAAAAGCGATTTGAGGAGAGCAAGAGGATGTATGCAAAGTTTAATACCTACTACTACTGGATCTGCAAAAGCAATAGCTGAGATCTTCCCAGAATTAAAAGGAAAATTAAATGGGCATGCAGTAAGAGTTCCTCTACTTAATGGTTCTTTAACAGATGCAGTTTTTGAATTAAATAAAGAAGTGACAGTTGAACAAGTAAATTTGGCACTTAAGGAAGCTTCAGAAACTTATTTAAAAGGAATTCTTGGCTACGAAGAAAGACCTTTAGTTTCTGCAGATTATGTAAATGACTCTAGAAGTTCAATAGTTGATAGTTTATCAACGATGGTTGTTAATTCAAATTTATTAAAGATATACGCTTGGTATGACAACGAGTGGGGTTACAGCTGCAGACTTGCAGATCTTACTGAATATGTAATCAAAAAAGAGATTTAATTTATGTCTTTATGAAGTTATCTAATATTCAACAATATAGTGTTGTGACAGCAAACTATTGGGCGTTCACGCTTACTGACGGCGCATTAAGATTATTAGTTGTTGGTCACTTTCATGAGCTAGGTTACACAACTCTACAAATTGCTCTACTTTTCCTTTTTTATGAGTTTTTTGGAATAATTACTAATCTATATGGTGGTTGGATAGGAGCAAGATATGGTTTAAGGCTTACTTTATGGATTGGGACTATCCTTCAAATCATTGCTCTTTTCATGCTTATTCCAGTTAAGGAGGATTGGCCAGTAATATTTAGTGTCGTATACGTTATGGTTGCTCAAGCAGTCAGTGGGATAGCAAAAGATTTAAACAAAATGAGTGCTAAAAGTGCTGTTAAGACAGTTGTTCCAGAGACAAATAATGGCAATGATACTGGCCAAAAACAACTTTTTAAATGGGTTGCTATTTTAACTGGATCTAAAAATGCTCTTAAGGGAGTTGGGTTCTTCTTGGGTGGACTTTTATATAAGTTATTTGGATTCAATAATGCTGTAGGAATTATGGGTTTTGGACTCTGCTTAGCCTTTTTATTGACATTAATTTTACCTGGAGAAATTGGTAAGATGAAGACCAAACCAGCTTTTAATGATCTTTTTTCAAAATCAGATGCCATAAATATTCTTTCAGCAGCAAGATTCTTTCTTTTTGGAGCAAGAGATGTTTGGTTTGTTGTAGCTCTTCCAGTATTCCTTGATATGGCATTTGGTTGGGACTACATGGAAATAGGATTATTTCTTGGGGCCTGGGTAATAGGTTATGGAATTGTTCAAGCTTCGGCTCCAGCAATTAGAAAGATGTGGGGCCAAAAAGAAAGTCCAGATCGTAAAGCTATCCAATTTTGGAGTGCCGTATTAATGGTCATACCATCTTTGATAGGAATCGCATTATGGAGAGAAAGTTCTCCATCAATAGCAATAATTTTAGGACTTACTATTTTTGGATTTGTTTTTGCAATGAATTCATCTACACATTCTTATATGATTTTGGCCTACTCTGATAATGAAAAAGTCAGTTTAAATGTAGGCTTCTATTACATGGCAAATGCGGCTGGAAGACTAATTGGAACATTACTCTCCGGCTTATTATTTATGATTGGAAGAAATCCAAGTATTGGACTTCAATATTGTCTTTATTTTTCATCACTTTTAATATTCTTATCATGGATTTCCAGTCTTAAATTACCCTCGTTCAAACAAAGCCTATCAGCTCTATAAAGACTAATTTTTAGGAATTAGAATATTTTAATGGCAAAAATATCCTTAATTGAACTCGCAAAAACTTTTCTAAAAATTGGTATTTTAAGTTTTGGTGGACCCTATGCTCATATTTCCTTACTAGAAGATGAACTTATAAATAATAAAAAATTGATCTCAACCCAATCTTTTGAAAAAGGTATTGGATTATGTCAATTGCTTCCAGGGCCAATATCTACTCAATTAGCAATATATATAGGTCTTGAAATAAATGGTTATCTTGGTGGATTAATATCAGGTATCAGTTTCATTATCCCGGGATTCTTTTCGGTATTAGCTCTTAGCTTTTTTTGGCAAATTGGTTCCGGATCAAAATTTCTAACAGATTTAATTTATTTTAATCCGCCTATTATTGCAGGAATAATTTTTTCATTCTCATTAGTTCTATTAAAAAAAAGATTAAAGTTTGATCGACTATTATTCTCCAGCTCAATATTATTTCTACTTATATTTGCTAAATATAATGGTATTCAATTTCCACTCATAACAATTCTTAGTATTGCAGGATTGATAAATACATTTTTAAAGAAATTCAAAGATATTTTTTATAGCTTGGTCCCTTTATCTATATTTTCAACAACCTCATTTTTGATTAGCTCGGTCTTTTTAGATATATCAAAGTTTTATAATTTTTTAAGAGAGTCTATAAACTCAAAGTTTTTAGTAGATTACCTTAATCTGTTTTTTTTCTTCTTTAAATCGGGACTTTTTATTTTTGGAGGGGGATTAGTAATCATTCCTCTTATGAGTGATTATGTTATCTCGCAAGGATGGTTAACAAATAATGAATTTATAGATGGAATAATGATTAGCCAAATAACACCTGGGCCTGTCTTACTAATTGCAAGTTTTATTGGATACAAAGCAGGATTTTCGGTTGGAGGAATAAATGAAGCTTTAAAGTATTCATTTATATCAACTTTTGCAATTTTTTTACCAAGTTTTTTATTGATTTTTGTTTTTGGAAAAGGCTTTATAAAAAACAGAATTAAATCGATTAATTTCTTTATCGAAGGAGTGATCAATACAATTCCTGGAGCAGTTATTTTCTCTGGATTTAATTTAATTGAAGATAGTTTTTCATCAAAATTCTTTTTAATTAGCTCTATTTTTTTAGTTTTAATCTCCACACTATTATCTTTTTTAAAAATAGTTCCAACATACATACTCATTCTTTTTTCTTTAATATTAGGCTTGTCAAAATATTTGTTTGCATAAAAAAAGGAGGAAATAAATTCCTCCTTTTAAATATTTTCTTACGGTTTATTTACCGATTCTTTTTACAGCAGCTCTTGACTTCTCAAGAATATCTCCTTTTAAGGGAACAAATCCAAGTGATGGAGCTTTATCTTGATACTCATCACTTAACAATGTATTAAAGGCTTGTTTGATAGCTTTAGTGTTTCTACCATTACCCTCTTCATAAGCAAGTATCCATGTTAATGAAGCTATAGGGTATGCTCCTTTTGCAGTTGGATTAGGATTTTTACCAGCAAGATTTTCATCTAGAGTAATACCATTAAGGGCCTTAGCTCCTGCTTCTACAGATGGTTTTAGAAACTCACCTGAAAGATTCTGAAGTGCAGCCGCCTTAACATTTCCCTTAATGTAGGACTGGTTAACATAACCAATTGCGCCTGGAGTATTCTGGATGACACCTGCCACGCCTGAATTACCTTTTGCACCAACACCTGAAGGCCATTTAACAGACTTACCTGTACCTAAAGTCCAAGTTTTTGAAAAAGCTTCCATAGAGTTTGTAAAAGCTTTAGTTGTACCTGATCCGTCAGAACGATGTGCCCAAGTTAATTTACCAGGTTTACAACCAACTTCTTTCCAATTCTTGATCATACCCATAGCAACTTGTACTGCTTGTTCTTGAGTAAGTTTCAAATCGCAATCATAGTTATAACCAAAAGCAATGGTTCCTCCAACCATAGGAATCTGAACTAATCCCCTTGTTACCTTTGCTATATCTTTAGCCTTCATAGGATCATCAGAAGCACCAAAGTTTACTGTCTGATCAATAAAAGCTTTTCTTCCAGAGCCTGAACCAACAGCTTGGTAATTTACTCTTGGGCCACCTGAAGAGGCTAAATCTTTGAACCAACGAGTATAAATTTTGGCAGGAAATGATGCTCCAGCACCACTTAATCTTGTTTTAGCAGAAACACTTGTGCCAGGAACACTTGTACCAGCAGCAATGGCTACTGCAGAAGTGAAAACCAAAGCTTTCTTAGCTATGTTCATGGATGTCATGATTAAATTAAAGACTTCATATATATAGCATTGAATTTATACACAAATACTCTTTAATTTAAATTTTATCTTTTAATTAATAAGTTCTTAACCCTCTCTTAAACTAAATCTTGGTTAGAGCTTTTTTTCGTTTGGTTTTGAAAATATTTAAAAAAAAACTTAGATTAATTTATAACTTTTGTAAGAGAAAATTAAAAAAATTTTTTTTTACTTTAAGAACAGTTTAAGTTCTTTTTAAATTTCCCTTTTGACTTTATTTCTTACCCGTTTCTTAACCTTTATTAGTTGTTATGTGTATGGATATTTATCCATTTTTTACGTGTGAGGTTCATGAAACTTTTTCAAAAATTAATTGCTGCTCCTGCCATAATTTCTTTGGCATCAGGTTTCGCAGTAAGCGCATCTGAGATCAATACTTCTGATCTTGGTAGATTTTCAAATACTAATAATTTAGTATCTTTAGGTGATTTTAAATCCGATACTTTATTACCTGGAGATTGGGCTTACGATTCATTAAAGGATCTAACAAATAGTCCAAGATTCAATGGTAACTCAGTTACTCGTTTAGAAGCTGCTGCTGAATTAAACAACTTAATTGCAGGTGGTGAAGGCTTAATGAACGGAGCTCAAATAGACAGATTAAGTGACGAGCTTGGTTCAGAGTTGGCAATTATGAAAGGAAGAGTCGATGGCCTTGAAGCTCGGGTGAACGGAATTGAAGCTGGTTCTTTCAGCGATACAACCACTATGAAAGGGAAAGCTAAATTCCAGATTGGTGGTACTGATGGTGTAACTGATGAAGCTGTTATGGCTGCATATTTCTGGGAAGTCGATTTAAACACAAGTTTTACTGGTGAAGACAACTTAAACGTTGAAATTGAAACAGGAAATACACCTGATACAGACAGTTTCCTCGCTGTTACAGACTTCGGTAAAGGTTCTGGAGATGTACTTAAAGTTTCTGACTTAAACTACTCATTCCCATTGGGAGGTTGGTCTATAACTGTTGGTGATTCATTAGATGCAAGTAAGCAATTTACTGGTGCTTGTGAATATGGGAACACTGTTGACGCTTTAAGTGATTGTGGAACAGGAAACTCTATTGCTGTTGGTGGTGATCAGACAATTAGTGCTGGTTATGATCTAGATAATGGTTTTTCATTTGGACTTGGTGTTTCAGCTGAAGATGGTGAAAAAACTAAAGGTATGTTCACATCAGAAGGTGAAGACATATATGCTCTAAACGTTGCTTATAGTGGAGATAATTATGGTCTTGCTCTCGCTTACGCTGATGTAGATGTAGCAACATACTGGGGTATAAATGCTTCTTATTCTCCTGATGGTTTTCCAACAATTAGTGGTGGATACGAATTTGGTAGCCCAGAATCAGGCAAGGATACAACTCAATTCGCAGTTGGACTAAGTTCTGATCTTGGCCCTGGTGAAATCACAATAGGTATGGGTACCAACGGTGCTATAACCGATGGAGATGAGGAGTTATATGCCTATGATCTTTCTTATACCTACAAATTTAATGATGGTATGAGTTTTACTCCTTTTGCATTTATAGTTGAAGGAGCTAAAGGTGGAGATGATACTACTGGTATCGGTGCAGAAGTTGGTTTCAAGTTCTAACGAAATTAACAATATAAAAAGGGCCTCCAATTAGGAGGTCCTTTTTTTTTGCTTACCTTTTTATAAACCTTAAATTGTTCTTAATAAATTAATTTTTTTTTCTTAACTTTTTAAAGGGAGCATAAATATGTATCTCCTTACTCACTAAATGAAAAAAACCCTAGCTGCTGCAAGTTTTTCAGCATTACTTGCAATATTCGCCTCCTCTACAAGTAGCGGATTTGCAAATTGGAATACAAAATATTGGGCAAATGAAAAAAACTTCAACAGAATTTCCTCTTTTAATGTAAGTGATAATTTACCAGAGGGATCAAAATCTACAACCAAAACCTCTTCAGAAGTAGTTACAGCATCAGAAGATGGAAAGACATTGATGTATACAGATAGCGATCTAGGGGTAGTAGGTTTAGTTGACATCTCAGACCCTGCAAAACCTAAAGCATTGGGAGTTGTTGAACTGGAAGCAGAACCCACTGGAATTGCGGCACTTGGAAACAATGCTTATATAGGTTCAAATACATCTGAAAGTTATACAAATCCTTCAGGAGCATTAGTTCAATACAATTTAGAAACAAGAAAAGCAGTAAAAGAATGTGATTTAGGTGGGCAGCCTGATAGCGTTTTTGTTTCACCAGACGGAACATTTCTAGCTGTCGCTATAGAAAATGAAAGGGATGAAGAATATAAAAATGGATTTATCCCTCAATTAGATGAGGAAGGTAAACAAATTAATCCTCCAGGTTACGTTTCTCTTGTGAAGTTAAACAAAAGAGGGAAAATACAATGCAATTCAATAAAAAAAGTTAATTTAACAGGATTATCTGAAATAGCTCCTAGCGATCCTGAACCAGAATTCGTTGCTATCAATGATCTTGGTGAAACAGTTGTCTCTCTTCAAGAAAACAACCATCTTGCAGTAATTGATAAAGATGGAAATGTAATATCACATTTCTCAGCAGGGATTGTAAAACAAATGGCAGGAATGGATACAAAGAAAGATGGAGCACATAAATTTAAAAGCAAACTAAAGAATGTAAGAAGAGAACCCGATGGTCTTACTTGGATTGGTAATGATCATTTTGCAACAGCAAATGAAGGCGATTACAAGCATATTGATCCAAATCAGGCGAAAAGAGGTGGTTCAAGATCCTGGACTATTTTTAAAAAAGATGGAACAGTAGTTTATGAAGATGCAAATAGACTAGAAAGAGCAATTGCACAAATAGGTCATTTCCAAGATGGAAGAGCAGGTAAAAAGGGAGTAGAACCTGAGTCAGTTACATATTCAAAAATTAATGGAACGCCCTATTTATTTGTTGGTGCTGAACGAGCTGGGATAGTAGCTGTTTACGATATCACAGAGCTAAATCAACCTTTGCTTACTCAATTACTTCCATCAGGCATTGGACCAGAGGGATTTGTCGCAATTCCAGAGAGGGGATTAATTGCCTCAGCAAATGAAAAAGACTACAACAAAAAAGAACCTGGTTTATCTTCTCATGTGACTATTTATCAACTACAAGATGCTCCTGCTTCATACCCACATTTAACAAATGAAAATGGGCTTGAATTTGTATCTTGGGGTGCGATAAGTGGAATGGTGGCTGGTGATGACGGTAAGATTTATGCTGTAAATGATGGAACTTTTAAAACTCAGCCAAGAATTTACGTTATTGATCCTTCATCTTCGCCAGCGCTATTAGAAAGAGCTATAGATATAAAGCTAGATGGTAAGACTGCATTATTTATGGATCAAGAAGGTATTACTACTGATGGTAATGGTGGATTCTACATCTCTACTGAAGGAATCAAGAAAAAGCTAAATGAACATCCTCCTGCAATCTACCATGTAAGCTCAGATGGTGAAATTTTAGAGAAGATAACTCCACCACCTTCATATCTTAATTATGCTAAAAACCCTGGTTTTGAAGGTATAACAAGAAATGGGGATATTCTTTATATTGCCCAACAGAAGCCTTGGGGTGATGATACTTTCAATACTACTAAGATCCTTTCTTATAATTTAAAAACTAAACAGTGGGGGGCAGTAAATTATCAATTAGATAGGATCAAAAAAGGTGGAGTTGGCATTTCAGAATTGACTTACCATGACGGGGCACTTTATGTAATCGAAAGAGATAGTTTCTATGGTAAGAAAGCGAAATTAAAAGCTATATATAAAATAGATTTAGATGATGTTATTTTCGAAGGTCTTCAGACTAATATTCCTCCCAGACTTTATCCTTTAGTTGAAAAAGAGTTAGTTACTGATCTAAAACCAGTAATGCAATCTACGGGTGGGTTTATCCTTGAGAAGATTGAAGGCTTAGCAATAACAAGCGACGGGCAAGCATGGATTTCAACTGACAACGATGGGACTGGAAAGAAATCAACTGGTGAAACTCTTTTCCTAAATATTGGAAAAATCTAGTTAAAACTACTAATAAAAGTCACCTTTTATATAAGGTGGCTTTTTTTTTGCAGTTCTTATAATTAAAAAAAATTAAATTCATGAAATACCTAATATTTATTATTTTATTCATCGCCCCAGTCAAAGCTGAAACTAAATATTATTGGCAGGGTGTCAGGCATTATTTAAATCGACCCAAACTAATGATAGAAGCATGCAAAGATATGAAAGAAGAAAATGATATTGGAACATCTGCTTTTGAGAGTATGTACATGCCAACATTACCTGATAGGCTTTGGTTAGCTATTGGCAAAAGAGATACTTACTGGGCAGATGACTCCAAAGAAGGAAGCATTCTTTTTACAAGAGAAGGGGTTTTGAATTTAAAAAAATTTATTGCAGAAAAATCATGTCCTAATATTTTTTAAATTTTCCCTATAAATCTGTATGAAGAAACGGAAAGATTGTTTCAATTATCGCTCCCCCATCTTTATGATTAAATGCCTTTATGAAACCTTTATTGTTTATAATTATTTTTTTTGTAATTGAAAGACCTAAACCACTTCCACTTTTCTTAAATTTAGTCCTTGATGGATCCCCACGATAAAAACGAGAAAAAATGTCATTTGATTCATTTTCTTCTAATCCAATACCTTTATCTCTAACTCTTATAACAACAGAGCTATCTCTCTTAAAAATTTCAATTTGTATGCCCTCTTTTGTTGGGGAATAACGAATAGCGTTATCTAAAATATTTATAAATGCTCTTTTTAAATTTTCAATATCCCCAGATATATAATATTTTGTTGGAGAAAATAAATTTATTTTTATATCCTTTTTTTCTGCAAGCGGTTTTAGTGTTTGCCAAGATTCCATAATCAAATCTGAAATAGATATTTTTTTGTTTTTATTAAAATTTTCGCTACTTTCTAGCTTAGAAAGCTCTAAAGTCTCTTCGACCATTTTTCTTAATCTTTTTGACTCTTTCTTAAGTCTTTTAACAAGATACCTATCCTTTTTTGATACTACTGATTCAAGTCTTTCCCCAATTAAGATAAGTGATGTAAGAGGGGTTTTCAGTTCATGAGACACATCATTAATTAATTGATTTTGTCGTTTTTTTATCGATTCAATTGATAATTTACTTTCCAATAATATTAAATAATTCTTTTTTCTTCCTCTAACAATTTTTACCGAAATGGGTACTCCCGCAATTGTGAAATCAAGGTTGAATGGGAAATCATTTTTTCTTAAATATAGAATTTTATTACTAAGTACTTCAAGCTCATTAATATCATTAATTGCTTTTCCAATAACATCTTTATATTTGATAATCCTAATAAGAGATAAAGCTTTCTGATTGATAAATTTTATTGTTAGATCAGATGATAAGATTATCCACCCTTGCGATGAATAATCTAACCAAGACAACACTTCTTGAGGTCTAATTTTATCAAATGGGAAATCAATAGTTTTTTTATACTTATTTTTATCAACTTCAAATTTTTTTTCTTTTGATTGAGAAAACTGCTTAACTTGTATTTTCCAATTCTGATGAAAAAACAATAATACTTCTTGTAGTGTTTTCATTTTCATCCAAACTTATAGCCAAAACCTCTAACAGTTTTCAGAAGTTTTGGAGCTGAGGGATCTTGTTCTAATTTCTCTCTTAACCACCTAACGTGAACATCTACGGTTTTAGTATCACCAATAAAGTCAATTTCCCATATTTTTTCTAGAATTAAATCCCTTGACCATACTCTTTTTGGATTTTTCAAAAATAACTCTAATAATTTAAATTCTTTGGGAGATAATGGTATTTCTTTATCAAAAGAAGTTACCCTGCATTCTTCCAAGAACATTTTTATATGATTAAACTCGAGAACAGTTTTTGATTTTTCTATATATTTTTTATTACGTTTAGATCTTCTTATTAAGGCTCTAGATCTAGCGATTAATTCATTTAAACCAAAAGGTTTTGTTAAATAATCATCTGCACCAACCTCTAAACCAAGAACCCTGTCTGATTCATTATCTTTAGCACTCAAAATTAATATGGGTGTATAGTCTTCTTCATTTCTTATTTTTCTACATAACTCTAATCCATTTAACCCTGGCAACATTAAATCTAGAATTATTAGGTCAACATCTTTTTTAATATCATTATTAATAAAATCTAAGGCACTTAAACCGTCTTTGAAAGTTGATACTCTAAAACCTTCGCTGCTCAAGGTTTCACTGACTGTAAGCCTAATACTCTTATCATCCTCTACAAGAAGAATTCTTGAGTCTTGCAAACTTTTATGATCTTTAATAGCCATTGAAAGTTCCAACAATTTTATTTTATATAATCAAAATTATTTGATCTAATTATTTCATAATTAATTTACATTGAATTATTATTTTTTTTATTTAATCTTATTTCCTTTTTAATTTTCCCTTAAACCCTTTTATTTATATTTAAATTGTCTCTTTAATCTTCCTCACACAAATTTTAAAGAGACTAATTTATTGAATTTAATAATAGATATTAAAACTAATATCCCATCGAAGCGTAAAAATAATCGTCATCTTCATCTAAATCTGTCACCACCCATTCTGGCGGAAAGTCGCCAATTTTTACGTATTGATAAAACTTGTCTAAATCTGGATCATAATAAGTGTCATTGATTTGTGGATCTTTGATTACTTTGCCTGGATGCATAATTAATAACTTATTTTATTTATTTATAGATTATTTAGATTAAAGCAGCTTTAAATCTCATTTAAAATTTCCTTTTAATACAAATTTTTTTAAAGCAAGCCTTTATTTAGAATTTAATTTTTGTTGTTACTCTATTTTTATTTTGAGATTTGAATTCAAAAAGTCCTGTTTCAGTAAATATGGTCAACTCATCTCCAGATGTTTCTTCAATTGATAATCCTTCTGATTCTAAGTTTTTAATAAATATATTTCCAAATAGTATTAAAGTTTTCGAATCACTATCGTAAGTAAGCTTATCTGAGGAGGCTTCAAAATTATCCTTAGTCCTTTTAACAACTACATTTCCAATTGCTTCAAAATCACCTTTTAAAGTATTTTTTTGAGAATCAGATGTAATTGTGTAATTAGTTAATTCCTCAGCAAAAGAAAATTCAGCTAATAGAAATAAAAACGATGCAAGAAGGACGCTTTTCATTTACTCCCAACCCTTTTCTGCATTTTGAATGATCCATTGTGCAAGAACCTTATCCTCTCCATCCTTCAATTTTTTTTTATAACCCTTCATAAAACCAATCCCTTCATTGGCAATTATTGTTATTGAATTTACATCTGCTATTCCTCTTTTTTCAAGGTCGGAAAGTTTTAATGATTTGGATCCTTTAAGAACGACTGATCCACCTTTAACATGACAGCCTGCACAAACATTTCTAAAAATTGTTTGTCCATCTCTAATATCAGAAGCTATTAGATAACGATTTTGCAAAGAGGTTTGAAAAATAATTATTAAAGTTATTACAGGAATTATAAGTAGAAATTTAAATATCCTCATTTGATCTAGTTGACCTAAGACTAATTTAACTTGTAATTAGTCTTGATTGTTTTAATTACCGATTTTTTAGGATCTTTATTTGGATAACAATTAACAATTCTATATTTACCCCCTTTCCTATCTGTCTCAACGAGAGTAAATTGAACAAATTTTTCTTTTTCAACATTTGAAAAATCCTTTACTTCTATTTTTATTATTTCTTCATTTTCACTTTCAATTATTCTGGATTTACCTCCACAAAGACGAACAGCCGTTTCTTTAGTTACATAAAATAATTTTTTTTCATCATTAATGGATGATTTACCTTTCGTAATCGAAATTTCATCTTTTGTAATGGATAATTCTTCTTGGGTAATGGATACTTCTTCTTGGGTAATGGATAATTCATCTTTTGTACTGCAAGAAGTAAGAATAAGAATAAATACAACCAGTAGCTTTTTCATATTTTGTTTAAATGATAAATTCACTTGTAATTGCTTTTAATTGTTTTTTATTTAGTTGGGTAAGATAGCTATGAATTTCTTTTCTAAATAATCTGTCTTCAACTCTTTTACTTTCAAGAATTGAAAAAGTAATGAAATTAACAAGTTGAATCTTATTCATATTTATTTTTTAAGTGTCTATTGTTAACACTGAGTTAAATTCTTATTAAATAAACTTTGATTATTAGAAAAATATTTAGTTTAGAAATTTAGAAGTTTTTTAAACAAATTTATTTTCTGCTTAATAACTTCTTAATCTAATAATTTTAAAGTATAAAAGTCTTCTACATTTTTACGCCTTGAATATTGAAGACATTAAATTAAAAATAACAATAAGAAATGAGTTTAAATAATTTACCCTCTACCAAAAGATTAAATCAAACAAAAAATAAGGAGCAAATCGAATATTCTTATAAAGAAAGTTTTAAAAGAGAAAATATATCTTTTTTGGATGATTCGATATTAATCAAAAATTATAATGATTCTCTCAAATCACCTCAATCTAGGAGATATTACAAAACATTAGAGAATGAAGACTAACATCACATGATCATGGTCGAAAATATTTACCTCTAGATAAACTTTCTATTTAAAATTATTTTATTAAGTGCTACTTTTAAATATTTCTTAAATATATCTTAAATCCAAACTTGTTTTTCGAATGTTAGGTTATTTTCGACGTTCATCCAATTTATTTGGACGCATGATATGAGAATAGGGAACGGGATTCTCATTAACTGCATAAGATCATGAATGAGCTCTCTCAAATAAGAGAAAAAATCACAAGAGCCAGGAGGCTTTATGAAGCCCAAATCTTGGCAACTAAAAATGGAGAAGTAACTCCATATAGAAGATCAGTCTTTGAAGAAAGAATCAAGCAAGCACAAAAAGAAATGAAATCGAGTGACTCAAAAGATTAAATTTCTTTTTTGTCTAAATCTATTTTGTATCAGCTACATTCTTGAAGAAATCACAATAAGCCATTAATTCTGATTCGGTTTCAATTTTTAGATTTAAATCATTAATTGCTTTATTGGTATCAATTCTGTAGCCATACCAATCTAGACAAACTTCTCTCTGCTTTTGGGTTTCAGAAACCTTTTGAGTACCTATTTTGTTTGGGTTACTAGTACAACTCGCAAGGAAAATAGTTGAGAGAGCTAGTAGTGGGAATAGTAGTCTTTTCATTTGTTAATCACAACAATTCTCCGTTGTTGCTGAAAAAGTCCAAGATGATTCTTCCATTGTTGATAAGTCAACTCTATGAGTTGCCATCCAGTCACCATTAGCTTCTACAAACTTTTGAACATTACCTTCTGGAGCTTGATGAATAACAATAACTTTTTGAGGATCTTTCTTACTTACTCCTCTAAAAAGTGGCTTAATATCAAATTCTGAATGCCTTTTATCTGCTTCTGCACTATCAAATATTGCTGCCCATTCATCGAAAGTGCTTTCAATTCTAAAAGTAAAAACAGATGTTATAGAACAAGACATAATAAAGATATTATTTGTATATATAAAATAAATCTATTTTATTAAGGCTTGGTTAATTATCTTTAAACGGAATTAAAATACCTTTTTTTTCAAATTTGAGCCAACCTTTTTTTTCTAGTATTTTTAAATTTCTTGTTACGGTTACTCTTGTTGAAGAAATTGAATTACCAATAATTTTATGGGTAAAATTAAATTCTTTTAAATTTAGATAAATATGTTTATCTTTTTTTAAGCCAATAATTGAAGATAAGTATAAAAGAAATTCTTTTAGTTTTTCTTCTGATTTTTTTATATTACTTATTAATAAAAGTTTTTCCAATTGATCAATTCTTTTTAGACTTTTTGTTAATAAGTCTGTAGATGAAAAAAATAGCCCTCTTTTAATTGTTTTAATTTCGCAATTTGTCAACGCAATTAATTTAATATTTTCGTAGTTACATAATTCCAAATTTATTACAACATTTTCATTTATTATCCCAATAATATTTTTCTTATTCTTGATTTTTGATTGCATTATTAATATTCCTGATTTGACTTCTAGAATTGTATTTTCTTTAAATTCTATATTTTGCTTTTCAGGAATTATCATATTTATTTTTTAAAATGCTTTCACCCTAAATTTATAAAGTTAAAAATAAATTAAAAATTATTTAATTCCCTAATAAATCTGATTAAAAATTGACTAACTCAAAATAAAACAATTAATCAGAATTTAAACTCTTTTTGGGAAAAAGTTAATCTCTTTAGAGCAAGTTAAATATGGAGAATAAATTCAACACTAATGAAAAATTTATTAAAGATCGTCTTAGGTCTATCAATAATCAGTACAAGTATTTCAAGTTGTGGAAACAAATCAAATGATTTAATTGGAGATTTAGATTTATCTGATTGCAATCCAAATAATACTGTTGACAGCAAATATTGTGATCGAGATGGAGATTTTCTCGCAGACCTACCCCTTTCCGAAGATGAATGGATAGATCCTGAAACCATTGTGTTCTCATATACACCTGTTGAAGACCCTTCCGTTTATGCAAAAGTTTGGGAAGATTTTGTAACACATATGTCTAAGGTGACTGGTAAAAAAGTCACTTTCTTACCAGTTCAATCTTATGCTGCTCAAGTTGAAGCAATGAGATCTGGACGTCTTCATGTAGCAGGAATTAATACTGGAAGCAATACAGTGGCAGCAGCATGTGCAGGAGCAGTTCCATTTGGAATGATGGCTAAAAAAGATTTATCTTACGGTTATGAAATGGAAATTATTGTTCCTTCTGATAGTCCAATTAATTCTCCTGCAGATTTAAAAGGTAAAAAAGTTACATTTACATCTAAGACATCTAATTCAGGATTTAAAGCACCATCGGCCATTCTTAAAGGAGAATTTGGTCTTGAGGCAAATAAAGATTTCACCCCGGTCTTTTCTGGCAAGCATCAAAATTCAATAATGGGTGTTGCAAACAAAGATTATGAAGTAGCACCAATTGCTAACTCAGTTCTTACAAGAATGGATGCAAGAGGTGTTGTTGATTCTTCTAAAATAAGAACTATTTATAAATCCCAAACCTTCCCAACGACAGGTTATGCTCATGCTCATAATTTACATCCAGCTGTAGTTGCAAAAGTAAAGCAAGCTTTTTACACCTATAACTGGGATAATTCAACATTAGATAAAGAATTTAAAAAGGCTGATAGATTCATTTCAATAAGTCACAAGCACGATTGGGATGTTATTAGAAAAATAGATAAGGCTAATGGTGTTGTTTATGATTGCAAATAAAAATTATTAATCATAAATAAAATCAGACTTAATGCTTAAAACAATAAACCTCAAAAAGGTTTATCCAACTGGAGAAGAGGCGCTTAAAGGAATAAACCTAGAAATTCCTAATGGGCAAGTAGTTGCTCTTATCGGTCCTTCAGGTGCTGGTAAAAGTACTTTTATTAGAACAATAAATAGATTAGTTGAGCCCACTTCAGGGAAAGTTTATTTCGCTAATGAAAAAAATGACATTACTTCTTTAAATAAATCTAAATTAAGAAAAATAAGAAGACAAATTGGAATGATTTTCCAGGAATTTGCTTTGGTAGAAAGATTAAGTGTAATGGAAAATGTCCTTTCCGGTAGATTAGGTTACGTAGGATTTTGGAATAGTTTTTTCAGGAAATTTCCTCAAAAAGATATTGAAGAAGCATTCCGATTGCTTCAAAGAATTGGACTAGAGCATATGCTTGATAAAAGAGCCGATGAATTATCAGGAGGGCAGAGGCAAAGAGTAGGAATTGCTAGAGCTTTGATACAAAATCCAATGTTACTTTTAGTAGATGAACCTACAGCTAGTTTAGATCCCAAAAATTCCAGGCAAATTATGCGATTAATATGCGAGTTATGTAAGGAAAGAAATCTTGCTGCAATCATAAATATTCATGATGTTTTTCTTGCTCAGAATTTTGCAGAAAGAATAATAGGTTTAAAAGCTGGAGAAATTGTTTACGATGGCAAGGCAAGTGGCTTATCAGAAGCAATACTTACAAATATATATGGAGAAGAAGACTGGTCTAAAACCGTAGCAAATTAGAAATATATTAAATGAAAGATAAGAAAGTAATTTGGGAAAGAAAACCATTAATAAAAAATAAGTTATTAAGAATTGGATTAATTTTACTCATTAGTACTTATTTATTATCTGTTTTCCTAACTACGGAAATTGATTGGCAAAGAATTCTTGAAGGGATCCCAAGGGGTAAAAACTTTATATTTGCTTTTTTCCCTCCAGATTTTATAACTAGATCTGATGAGATTTTGGCTGGTATTTTTGAAAGTTTATGGATGACTATTGTAGCAACTATTGTGGGGATAATTATTTCTATTCCTGTCTCCTTGGGAGCTGCTAAAAACATAGCTCCTAAATTTGTTTATTTTTTTTCAAGAGGAATTATCACATTATCAAGGAGTTTTCAGGAAGTAATCTTAGCAATATTTTTTGTTAAGTTAATGGGTTTTGGACCTTTTGCTGGGATGGTAACTCTAAGTTTTTCGACAATAGGCTTTTTCGCTAAATTATTATCTGAAGATATTGAAGAAATAAGTAAATCCCAAGCTGAAGCAATCAAATCTACTGGAAGTAATTGGTTTCAATGGATTAATTATGGTGTCCAACCTCAAGTTATGCCAAGATTTATCGGATTATCTTTATATAGATTGGATATTAATTTCAGGGAGTCAGCGGTAATTGGAATAGTTGGGGGAGGAGGTATTGGTTCTACCTTAAATAAAGCCTTTGATAGATATGAATTTGAGATTGCAGCAGCTGTTCTTATCGTAATTATTTCTATCGTGATGATTGTTGAATATACATCTAGTCATTTAAGGAAATTAATAAAGTAATGCCAATTATAAAACAAAAGGATTACAAAACCTGGAAAAAATTTGATCGAAAAAGAGATTTACTAAACTGGCTTTGTTGGTTTTTAGGAACTTTAATTTTTAGCCTATGTTTCGGTTTGATTAGTAGTAATACAATCTGGTTTTATGTTTTTAATTCACATAATGAGGCTTTAGATCTTTTAGGTAGGATGATTCCTCCAGAAACTAATTATTTCTATACTTTAATAAAACCTATATGGGATACTTTAAATATCGCGACTATTGGTACAACGATTGGAACCTTAATTGCAATCCCATTAGCTTTTTTATCCGCAAACAATACTACTCCGAGTAAAAAGTTTATAAGACCTTTAGCCTTATTTTGCATAGTTTCAAGCAGATCAATTAATTCAGTAATCTGGGCATTACTTCTGGTTGCAGTTGTCGGTCCAGGAGTCTTGGCTGGCATAATTGCTATAGGATTAAGATCGATAGGATTTTGTGGAAAATTACTTTATGAAGCTATTGAGGAAATTGATGAAAACCAAATTGAAGCTATTGAGGCAACAGGGGCAAATAAAGCACAAATTATGACCTTTGGCATAGTGCCTCAAATTCTCCCAGCATTTACGAGTATTTCTATTTATAGGTGGGATATAAATATAAGAGAAGCAACTGTTGTTGGCTTAGTTGGAGCAGGAGGTATAGGGATAGAATTAGATGCTCAAATAGGAGACTTAGCTTGGGCTAAGGTATCAGTTATTTTATTAGTAATAGTAGTAGCGGTTGTTTTTAGTGAATGGATTACAGCAAAAATAAGAAAAGCTATTATTTAGTTCATATTGATACAAAATTATTTAGTTTCTATAAGTATGAATTAACCATAAATTAATTTTTTCTTATTTTCCCCTTAGTGAAACTAATAAATAAACTAACTAAATTTTGTACTAAAATAGGAAAATTTTATGAGTGGAGATTATGAGACATTAGAAATCAATCAACCTAAGATTTCTTATTTTAAAAAGAGATCAGAAGATAATACTTTATGGCTAGAGGAAATGATTAAGGAGATTGAAATGATTGAAGATACGAATAACAACATATCTGATGCTGCTTAATCTACGACGATTTTTTATTACTGATATTTATTGGAGTAATCGTTTATAAATTATCAAAAATACTATTCCCCACATATGCCATAAATTGCATGGGATGGGTTATTAAACAAAGAGGGTTTTTCCCTCTATATTAGATCGACTGTCAATCGTATTTAAAATTGCGGTGCAAGTGGTGAGCTTTTCATTTAGAAGATAATATTTTCTTCTTCAAGTTTTTTATGTTTTTCTCTTAGTTTATATTTAATATATTCCATTAACTTAATTATCTTTGATATTTAAGCAGCTTCTAGATTGGATTCTTTTTGTTCAAAATTTGCTTTATTTTCCTTAATTTCTTGATTAGCCCATTGTAATAATCTTATAGATAATCTTAAGTCTCCCTCTAACCATGCCCTAATAGCCATTGCCCTTCTAGGATCATAAAATTTTTTCTTTCTATACCAATCAAAAACATTCTCATCTGATTTGTCTCCATTGCATGAAAGACAAGCTGGAACACAATTTTCTGTTAAATTTAATCCTCCTTGACTTCGTGGCAATATATGATCAATAGATTCTGAAGGTTTTCCGCAATATATACATCTTTTGTCGGTAAAAGTATGAATAGACTTTCGCCAAAATCTTAATTTGAGCTTAGGGCATAAATCCTCTAAAAACACTGCATCATTAATATGCATTAAGATTATTCAATTATCTATATTTATGTCATATGAAATTTAAAAATAATTTAAGAAAAAGTTATCTTTAAGAAATTAAATTATTTTCAAAAACCAATCACAAAATAATTAATTTCAAATAAATTTTTAATTAATTTTCTCATCATTTTTTATACTTTTTAGTTTAGCTTTTCCTCTTCAGAATTTGGTTATGGTAATAACAATATAGATTTAACATTTAATTTATTCCACCCACAATCAATTTAGCAATTAATTCTGAATCTCGATCTATCTATTTTAATAACTCTACTGCCACGACAAGATTTCCTAATAAACCGTTCAAAATATTAAGCTGTTCTTTACTACCAAATGCTATTAAAACCTGACCTGGTTGAAGTATGAAATTACCTCCAGGGTTAGTAAATAATTTTTCGTTCTCTTTAATAGCTAAAATTTTTGCACCACTCTTTTTACCTATTCCGAGTTCAGAAAGTGATCTTTTCTCTGCTGTTTCAAAAAGACTAATATCATTACTTAATTCAAATTCTTCAATTTCACATTCACTTCCTGCAAGCAGATCTAGAAAGTCAATAGCTATTGGTCTTAAAGCCATTGATGCCATTGCTCTTCCTGCAGCTATATAAGGGCTTACAACTATACTTGCTCCAGCCAATCTCAATTTACTTGCAGCTTCTTCAGTGCCAGCTCTTGCAATTACTCTAATTGAACTTCTTATCCCTTTGGCACTCAAAACAACATATAAATTAGCAGCATCATTAGGTAAGGTAACAACCAAACTTTTGCATTTTTCTAATCCTGCCAGTTTTAAAGTCTCATCAAGAGTTGCATCAGCGCAAAGCACTTCTAAACCATTTTCCTCGGCAATCTTTTTTCTATCTTCATCGCTTTCTACAACAATAATTGGAATATTTTGCGTTTTTATTTGGTTTGATATTTCCTGTCCTACCCTCCCATATCCGCACAAAATTACATGATTTTCCATTTTTCTAAGAAGTCTTTTAAAACGTAATTCGTTTACTCTTTGAAAATAGCCGGATTCGAATAATCTAACAGCTTTTTGAAAAGTAAATTGAATAAAGATCAATCCGCCAACGATTACTAAAACAGTTACGATCCTGCCTTCAGGACTTAAAGGTTGAACTTCTCCAAAACCAATAGTGGTTATTGTGATTAGAACCATCCATAAGCAATCACTCCATTCCCATCCTTCTGTTATTCGATAGCCAATTGCACCTAAAAAAAACAGAAAAAATAAAGAATAAATAAGACCAAACCAAGGCCTTAAATAGTCTTTAATAAAATAGAACTCAAATAATCTAAGCTTCATAATCCTTATTATCGTTAACTATTCAAAAATTTCAAAAAAATTTTCTATTATGTTCCTAAAACTATTTATTTGTTTAAGTGAAATATATATTTAGCAGAATAATAATATTTATTTTCGTAGCTCTATGCGTTAAACAAATAATTAGTGTCTCAGGTCTTTTTTAATGCTTCTTTAAAAATTTATTCAAGGTTTTACTTGTACCGATTCAATTAGAAAATCAGAAGCTGCTTTTAACCAATCAGCTACCGTAAGACGAAGGTCAGGTTGAGAATATACAAGCGCGACAATGATTCCTACTAAGATTATCTTTACCATGGCATTTCAAATATTCTTATGAATTAAAGCACACCTATTTAGTAAAAAGAACCTTAAATTTATAAAAAATAGATTAATTAAAATTTTTCTAATTGATTAAACAAGTATTCCACTCTTCTTAGATTAACGCCTAAATCTGATTGCCCTAATCTTGCTGCAGATCTTATCTGAATAATTCCTTTTGATCTATCTACATAACTTCTTACATCAAGCTTCAAAATTTCAAGATCATCAGGAAATCTAAAAATCAAGCTTCTACAAACACCTCTCCAATAGTTCCTTCCACTTTCAATAACTTCTGTCCTAGGTAACCCTTCTGCCAGGGAAACAAGTTGAATAAACTTCTGATCAACATTTATTAGTTTCTTTTCTATTAAGACACTGTTTAATGGATTGGTTATTGGAGCAAGACCTTGAATGGAGGAAACCATATTTTTTAAGAACTATTAGATGTTCTAACCGATTTCACATACAAAGTGAGAGAAAAAAGTACTGAATTTTCCCATAAATTTGATTTCTTTATTGAGATTCCTTATTTTGTGATCAAAATCCTAAAATTTGAGATTTTTTATTGTTTTTTTTGATAGAGATGGTTGCCTACTTTGTTTACTATTTAGTTTCCTGACCCATAAAAAAACTCCTACAAACAAAAAAATTTCAACAATAATTCCAACCTTTATTAAACTCATTTTTTATCCTCTTTTTTTCTTGTTGGTGCCCTCGATGTATGGCACAAGGATATTTAGTAACCATTTTTTAAATGAAATTAACGGTTTCATAATCTATTTACTTGCCTTTTCTCCACATACTCCTCCCTTTAATGAGATCTTCTATATTCGGCCAAGCTGCTATTAATTCTTTAAGTGCCTTTCTATTAGGAGTATAGAAAACACATGACAATGCACTTATTACATAAAGTATGAACCATAACTTACTTTCTGAATAAGCTAAAAACAAAGAGAAAAGAAAACTTCCAATAAAGAAAAAGAAAAATGATCTATTTAATATTTCTAATGGAGTTCTTTTAAGTCTGTAGAATTTAATTTTTTTAATACCTTCTTCAGTATCTTTCTGAAATTTACTTTCGTACGAATTAATTATTTCTTCTTCTAGAACTTTTTCATACTCTAAATTATCAATTGGATCGCTTTGATCCTTTTTATTTATTATTGGTTTATTTATCATTAGTATCTTTAAAGTACAAATATGCTAACTAATTTAAGGTATTTTAAAACGTATCAAATTTTATCTGTTAACTGGATCTATACGAACAGATCATGATTTTGAAAATACTTCAAAATTGTCTTATTTATAAAAGATAAATTAGTCAAAATATTCTTTTTAATTTTTCCAAATCTTTCGGCCATTTAAAACAATCACCTCTATAAACTTCATAGCATTAATTAAATTGGGAGGCAATATTTAAATCTAGAGTTAAGATAGTTTAGAGATTTTAAAAAAAATCGATATGCAAAGGTATTTAATTTCATACGAATTTACAGATGGCGAGGATCAAGAAGAAGGTGCCGAAATGCTAATTAATTGGTACGAATCAGGTGGTCCCCAAAACAGACCTGAAAACTATGAGGTTCATTCTTGGATTTTTATGGTTCAAAATGGGATTGGACATTCAGTAGTGAGTGCAGATTCTCTTGAGACAATTTGGAAGCAATGGCATCCATGGAGAAGATTAATGGATATAAGTATTCAGCCTTGTATGGATCTTGATGAGACAGTCGGATTATTCAAAAAACAAAAAATGAATACACGGATAGTCTAAAAGTATTTCTAACTCCAAAATATAAATTTCTTTTTAGTAGCACCTAATACTACATGCATGTGTAACTGCGTTAAAAAGGTTAAGATTTACTTTCTATGATGAATGATTCTTATCACATTTACTTCAAAGGGGAGATTCTTTTCAAGAATTTAAGTAAAGATGAATTCGAATTTGTTTGGGGAAAACTTTATACGTCTTATATAAATGCCCTAAATAAAGATCTGACTTACGAATTAATTAGTGAAAGCATTGTTAACGAGCCGGAATTTAACCTAGAGCCATCTTTCTAAATCAAGAATTTAATTCTAGGTCATGAATAGAACAAGAAAAGATGTTTCTCTTTTATTTTAAGTAACTCTTTTTCTTCTTTAGTAATATCCAACCCTATTTTATTAGCCTCATTCTCGACATTTGAACTACAAGTTTTAATGTTATGATCTCTTTTAAAAAGGGCAACAATACCAATATCAGTTATGAACCAAATGAAATGGTCAGTTTCTCCAATTGGTTCATCTTTTAAAGAATCAATGATCAAATCAAATGCTGAATCCATTTAATTTATTTGTAATGGATTTTTAATTGCCACCATTGCAATACCTTACTGCCTCAGAAATAGTACCTCCATCGTCAATAATTTCGGCAACACACTTGTTGAAAAGTTTAGACTCTTTTTTTACTGAACAGAATCCAAAAGCAATTGCAGCTAATGCTATTGCAGATACGAAACTAGAACCGAGTTGTATAAAACCATAGGCGAACATGATGTTTTTCTTTCCAGAACATTTTTTTGAATCTTTTTTTTCTTCCGTCATTTGAGTTTTCTAAAGTGCTTTTAATCTATTTGGTTAATTTCAGGTTTGAGAAATATTTCCATAGAGAAAACCGAATTAAACAATTTTTTGATTACATAAGGCAAAAATTAAAAATTTCAAGTTTAGATTGATTATTCTTCACCTTAATTTTCAAATTGATACATCACGAGGAAAAAACTCTTTAAATTTTCTATCAACATGAGCTTCTTAAATAGATATTTTATCTTTTTTAAAAAGTAATGATCCCACTGTTATGACAAGAGATTTTGTGACTTTTTAAACTATATTTAGTTTTTTTTGATGAAGTATTAATACTTAAAAAGTTTTCTAGAAAAGCTAGTTTTGATAATGCTCCCGAAGAGTTATCCACTTTTTAAGAGTTTTTCAACAGGGTTTTCCACAATATGTTGATTAAATTTGAATTTCTATGTGCAAAATAAAATATTATCTTTTTTTAAGAAAAACTATCCACAATTTTTTTTGGGGATCACTATGATTTTGCTGTCGTTTAAGAATTTAATTTTAAGTTTTATGAAAACAAATAAGACAAAAAAAATTTTAATTCCAGAAGCCAAAGAAGTATTGAAAAAATCTAATCTCGAAGTACTTACTAATGAAAATGATTTTTTAGTAAAAAACCTTAAAAAAGCTGGTTGATTCAGTAGAACGCAAATTTATTTTTTAAAAGATAAATTTTCTTAACTTCCTTATTAAAACGAAATAATATTTTTTGAATTATCTATAAATTTTAAGTTTTCAATTATAAAGTTTCTATTAAATATCCAAATTTATACACTTTGCGCAAAACATATAAAATAAATCCTAGTTATATTAATTAGATCTCAGTTAGAGATCAGATTAGAAATATTAAAGGAAAACTCTAAATTTTGTTTAGATTATTTAACATCAGTTTTCCCTGTAAAAGCACCATAGTTTCTACAAAAAGATGAATAATCAAGAACTAAAAGTCAATTACAAAAAGCTTTTAAATAAAGCTGCTCAAGCTAACGGCCGTAAAGAAACTGTTTTTTACTTAAATCGTGCTGCTAAAATCAAGTCAAAGCTATACTCAACCACTAAAGTGAACTGCTTTAGATGCAATGGAGTTGGGTTTTTACGGGTTTCAATAGACGAAACGAAAACCTGTTTATCTTGTTATGGGAAGGGTTTCTTAATTAAAGAAAATCTAAAGCTTTAAAACAAATTTGATTTATTAATGAAAGATCTCATAAAAGCTCATAAAAAATTAATTAAGACAGTCAAAGAGCAAATGGGTTTTTCAGATTATGGTATGTACTGGCTTGCATTCCTAGAAGGGGGTTTAACTATTTGGTTGCTTGATAGGATATTTTTTCACTGGTTAAAATTTTGATTGAACATTAGAATCTTCTATTGGTATTAAATTAATTAATCGAAATCAATTAAAAAGTTGTAGGATAGTAAGAAACTTATATGCAATTACTGGGATTAATCCTTCTTCTAGCTAGTAGCTGGTATTTATGGAAATTAACATCAAACTTTCTTGATAAACCAACAAAAAAAGAATTAGCAAACAGTTTTAATAACCTCAAAGATAAATTCTCTGAGGTGAAAAAAAATTTCTCTAAAGCAAAAATAAGTGAAGCTTGGGAAAAATACAAAGATGAAGGAGGAGCTTTATCTAATAAAGAAAAAAGCTAGTGGATTTTTTTATTATTACAAGTTTCACTAAAGATATTTCTAGGATTGATCTAATTGGTATTTTGATTGGTCATTTAATTTTTGGCGTTGCAATGACACAGCTTTTAGATTGGAAGTGGTTGAACAACCTCATGAGTGAAGAAGATAAAACAAAGATGCTCAAAAGTTATACATGGAAAGACTTATTAGTTGATGGAGCAATTGTTACGGTAGTTTTAGGATTAATCTTTTTAATAGTTAGCATTTTTCTATAAATGAACGTAACTTACATACTTTTAGTTTTTTTAATGGCATCAATTGTTGTTTTTACACAAATAATAAATTTCACAGACAAAAATCAGAATAAATGACGGAAGTAACTAGCAACTCTTCAACTGGGTGGTATTTAATCGCTTTAGTAAGCACTTTATCTTTTTTAGCATTAATTTATTTCGGCCAAAAAAGATAGATTAAATTTTCAAAGACTACTTAAAGTCAAAAAAAAGCTCTGCAACTATTTGAGATGCAGAGCTATTGATTATTAAGTGATTGATTTATATAAATCTATTTATAATAAAACCTTTTTTCTTAATTAAAGAAAAAGAGACCAATGAATGTGATGAAGATACTGAATTCACGGCCCCTTTGATAACCGCATTTTTCGGTAGATACGACAATGAATCACCTCCTTTACTAATGTTTTTTTAAAGTTAACCAAAAAAATTGAACAAGGTAAGAAATTCGTTAAAAATTTAAAAGTTTTTTAACAAATTAACGATATAAACCTTTTTAATACAAAGTCTAAAATATTACCAGGGCAAAACTTCTCCGTTGGCATGCCAAAACGAACCAGAGTTATTCTTATTTAAAGAATCAATACGTTTTAAAAGGCCATTTACTGATTCTTCAGGACTAATCCCATTTCTTGTAAAGCTAGTCATTCTTGTACTCACTAACCCAGGATGCAAAATAGCTACATAAATATCTTCTCTTGATAAATCTATGG
Organism: uncultured Prochlorococcus sp.; assembly: GCA_902583265.1. Classification (GTDB taxonomy): domain Bacteria; phylum Cyanobacteriota; class Cyanobacteriia; order PCC-6307; family Cyanobiaceae; genus Prochlorococcus_A. Next base: position 159,279 of record CACHVD010000001.1, on the reverse strand, counting down.
AAAGAGATTTTGCTGCCATCGACAGCGCGACTTTAGACATCCTGTAACCGTAAGAACTTCCTGATGTATTATCATCAATAGATCCCATTCTACTTGTGATAAAAGCAACTTTAGAAGATCTTTTTAAAAGATGTTTAAGTGATTGAGTCATACATATTGGGCTCAATGCATTGACTTCAAATTGACGCAAAATACTTTTTTTATCTAAGTTTTCGAAAGAATTAAATTCATAAATTCCTGCATTATGAATTAAGCAATCTAAGTTAACTCCAGATAATTTTTTAAGCAAATTTGTTATTGACTTATCAGAAGAAATTTCTATATTCTCTTCAATTCTCACTCCTAAATCTCTTAGTTCTTTTGAAGCTTTCCTACACGTTGCTATTACGTTATCTCCCCTCTTATGAATTTGCCTACATAGTTCTAATCCAATACCCCTATTTGATCCTGTAATTAGATAAGTCGACATCTCTAAACTAAAAAATAAAAAATTAATCTAAATTCAAATATATAAAAAACAAACTAGAAAAAGAAAAAATTTATAAAATTCCTTATAAAAATTATTAAGGTTATAATAACTTCTAGAATACAAAAGAATTTTAAAAATAAAGCAGAGATATTTTTATCATCAAAATTTAATGTATGGAAATTTTCAATCAAGAATTTATACAAGAGATTATTAGGTTAACGTGGAGAAATCCTGCTTTCATGGCTATAGCTATTGCATTAGTCTGGCTTATCCCACAATTATTTATCAGAAAAATAATGGCAAAAAAATATAAACAAAGAAAAATAGAAATTCAGAAAAATAAAATTCAGAAGCTTTATCCAAGCAATTCTCCTAAATAAGATTTTTATTTATAAGATGGTCTAATAAGTCAAAAGAATACTTTTCGCATCTAAGCAAAATATGACCTTCAAAATAATTAGAATTGACGGGAAAGATGACGAATTAACCGCTCAAAGTTTTGATAAGTATTCAGATGCCTACGATTTGTTAGAGGAACTTTATGGAGATTTATGTTGTTCAGATGCTGATTATGGAGACATAACCTATTACGATATTGTGGAAAATAATTTAAAAAATATTAATGGAGATTAAAAAATGGGCTCCCTCCCAAAAAGAAAATTTAGGGGTAATAACGAGCGTATATGAATTCATTAAAGAAGAACTTTCAGAACTTCAAAAGGAAACTGGATGTCCCGATTCATTTATTTATGATTTTATTGGCAAAATCCAGAATGAATGGCATCCGGAATCTTGTCACTCCATAGTTAGAAATAAAAAAAGGAAAAATTAGAAAATATTAAATATTCAACTCAAATCTAAAAACTTTTTTAATATAATGTGAATTTAAAAATATTAAAGCATGATTATTAGAATACTAGGTATCATACTTATCCTTGGTACGATTGCTTATTATGGTTTAGTTTTGACTGGGCAAAGCAACCTTTAGTTTTTTCAACTTTTAAATTTCTCATGAAATGGCCTCCTACTCCTTGTTGGACAGCACCAGAAACAATTAATGGTAATAGGCATTTTCAAGTTAAAACTTATGGCGGTAAAAATGAAGATAGATGGGTAGATATTTTTCCTACCAAAAATAAAAAAGTTATTAAAAGGATCCCATGGTCAAAACTAAAATCAGAATGGACTTCTGGATGGTTAAGGCTCCCAAAAGATAAAGATTAATTTGTCTATGTAAACAAATATTATTAACCAGAAAACTGTAAAAAATAATACCTAATTCAAAAAAAATAACTTCTAAAATTTTTAAAAAGTTTTTTATATGAAGTCAGAACCGAAGAAAAAATTACCTAATAAAAAAGTTATAAGATCAGCAAAATTTGAGGCTAAAGAACAATTCACAAAATCTGCATTAGATAATTTAAAAACAGAAAATGAAAGACTTTTTAATTCACTAAAAAAATCTGGGGAAATTAAAGAATCAAAAAGAAAATAAACTTACAGTTTTAAAAATTTTTTATTATTATATTAGTTTATAAAATTAAAAATGATGGAAAAAATATCTCTAGCAAATTCTCATTTACCTCAACTTATTGGGTTCGTACTCATGTCAATTGGTTATACATTAGGCAATAAATTTTACCTACCTGAAATCAAACAAAAGTAATAATTTCTATTTATTAAATATATTTTAAATAAATAATATTAAATGAATATTCCTAGGGAAATTTTTTCAATTCTTTATCTGTTTTTAGAAATAAAACTTTAAATCTAATTCTGTAATTCAATCAAGAAAAGTCTTAATACATCTAACACATAAATGTAACACTTTAGTCCCTAAAGGTGTTAAATCGAAAGAAAAAGTAAGAATTCATACTATTTTTTTTAAAATATGTTACATTTATTAATAATTCAAGTTAGGATTTCCTCTCTCAATAAAGCAGAAATAAGGAAATGTTGATAAACACAAATGTCATTTACTCTTTGGCTTACTAATTGATCACATATGAAATCTACAAATGGATGCTCTTACTAGTTTTATAGTTGTTATTATCGCAATTACTATTCAATTCTCTTTATACGCTATCAAAAGATTGCAGGAACCTTTAGAACCAAATTATTTGATAGATAAAAATTCGAAAAAAATTAAAAATTATACGGGTAAATTTTGGAAAAATGCCGAAATAACAAATGGGAGATTAGCTATGATTGGTTTTTTGGCTTTGATAATAAACTACGGTTTTTTTGGGTGGATAGTACCTGGTTTTATTTAAAAAATAAATTCATTAAAGTCTCAAGAAAAGTAAATAAATCTCTCGTTCAAAACAAACTCTCCTTTTTTAACAAAAATTTTTATTATAAGTAAAAAAAGTAATTGGGTAATTCTGATTTTGATAAAAATGGATTAGACAGCTATGGAATACATTGGCTTCAATATGCTGCTTTTGCTGTCTCTGGTTTTGCTATATTTACAACCTGGGCATTTTTTTATGATGAAAGATTCCACAACTTTGTAATGAATATTTTTAGAGTTATTAACTGCAGCGGGTTCAACTGTAATGGAGCATTTTAAAATTCTATGGCTAATCCAGATCAGAAAACAATATTAATTGATAATGCTTATGAGGAAATTAAAAACATTTGTATAAATCTTCAAAAAGATACTGATGCTTCGAATTTAGAAGTTAAATGTTTACTAAAACTAATTATGAATGAATGGGAAGAAAAAGAAGATCAAAAAACTGGTTTTGGATTCAGGTAAAGTTAATCACTTTCAAGAAGTGTCTTTAACATCAAATTATTTTAATATGTTCAGATTTTTTATTTTAAAAATTTAATATATTTAATTTAAATTTTTTTAGAAAGAAATTAAAAAGGAATGAATCTCAAAAAGAAGAATCATTCCAGATTTAGCATTAGTTTTATCTAGATTTAAATTTTATAATCTAACTCCTCTGGTGGACTGTCAATCATTAGATCCCTCCTATTCAACAGGTTAAACTTACGACTTACTTATAAAGAAAGTAAATCAGTATAAATGCTGATTTATTATTTTCTAAAATGTTTGAATTAAAGTAGCCAATTCTGGTGCATCTAATAAAAGTGCAAAAAATGTAAGCACAACTAATAGAAATATAGAAAAGTAAAATTGCATCATAATTCTCAAATTACTTAAAAAGATTTTTTTAAGTTGTATAAAATAATGCTTTGTTTACACAATTAAATATCTGTACCTAGAAAAGTTTAATTGGATAATAATTAAAATCCTTAAGGAGAAAATATAGTCCTATTTTTTTGCCAATACTCACAACCTTAAACAAATGATCACCCTGTAGTATACGTTTTTCGTATCTTGGACATATCAAGATAGTTGCAAAAGTTTCTGTAGTGCTGTATCGAAAGTGATTGCAAGTAATACAAATCTTTGTATGTTTTCGTTTTAGGGTAGATTCTTTTAGATATTCCCATTATGACGGATTTACCTTGATCATGATTACTGAAATTTATTAGTAACATTTTGCCAACCTCCTGAAATTAATTCATTCCATGTTTCAGAAGCACACTCAATAGAATGAAGTCTTGAATTTTTAATTTGGGCTGGTTCACCTAATTCATTTGCATAGAAAAGGTGAGTATATACTTTTAAGTTATTAGATACAGACTTCTTATAACTCTCAAAGAAAATTAATAAACCACTTTTTTTGTTAAACAACCAGCCAGTTGGGGGGTCAGCAAGGCTGCCACGATAAAAATAAGTCCGAACATTAGCAACTCCTGAAGTCATAAAGATAATACAGTTGTACTATTAATATAAATGTACTACTAGTAGGCGTCAAGTATTCCTCTGGAATTATTTAAATACTAAAATTCCTTTCCAGAAATAATCAGCCGCAAACTTCTTATTTGGTAATAGAGAATACAAGTAACTCCTTGAAAAGGAAAATATCATTTAAAGAGTATCTCCAAAAGAATGCAATGTATCGAAATCCCTTCTATTTAGGATGGAACAAAGGTTGGTCTTTTTTATTTTTTTTAGAGGGTGGCATTGCAAAAATTGAAGCAAAAGGTTTTGGTATTTCTATTACAACAAAAGTTGAGGAAGGAGAATCACCCCTAGAATCTGCGGATAGATTAGTCTCGAAAGAGCAAAGGATTAGAAAATCAAGATATTATTCTTGGATTAATTCTATTAATGAAAAACCAATAAATTAAGCAATCCTTCAATTACTAAAGTAATCTGTTGACAATCAATTTAAAATAGAAATTAATTATTTATTTTTCGTGTCAAATAAATTTTATGAATGGTGGAAAAACCACAGAAAATTTGTAACCTATGGAGCTTTTATCATCTTGTTTGGTTTTTATTTATCTCCTGTTGTCAAAGAAGCAAAATACAAAAACCTATGTATTAAGTACTCTACTAAAGGAGCTTTAACTAAATTTAACAAGGACGATATAGGAGAAACTTTGCTAGAGGAAACAGGTTTGAACATTAATGAACTAGCAAAGATTGAAGGTTATAAAAATTGCATTAATTAAAAAGTTCGTAAAAATTACGCAGAGTTTTTAAATGATTAAAGGCATGTTTAAACTTTTTTTATTAATATTAGTAGTTGGATTTATATCAATAAGTCCAAAAACAAGGTATTTGGTTGGCATAACGCTAAAAGAAATTTCTTCATTTCTTTTATGGACTGTTAAATATGAAGATAGAGAAAAATGGATTATAGATAAACCAAGTTTGATGCCTAACCGAAAACTTAAGCCATCCTATTAAATGAAGACTTATTTAGAAGAACGAATTGAATGGTATGACGATAATTACAGAAATGGTAATGCTTTAATCTCTGATAAGCAATTCGACCAACTTGAAAAAAATTTATTAAGAACAAACCCTAATTGTGATTACTTTAAAAAGAAAAATAAACTAGTTTTACCTTCATTAGAAAAGGATTCAATAGATGAATTTTTGAAAGGATTATTAGTAGATACCAGATTATTAATTGAACCAAAAATTGATGGTTGTGCCGTTGCTTTGCAATATAGGGATGGAACCTTGGAGAAAGCAATTTCAAGAAAAGGAGCGGACGTTACTAGTAAACTTATTAAAGTCCAAGACATTCCCAATTATCTCCCTTTACGAGGGGTTCTTCAAGTTAGAGGCGAATTATATGCACCCAACCAAAGTCCAAATATCTCCCAGAGAATCGCTTCTGGATTTCTAAGAGCTAAAGAAGGATTTTCTGAAAGTCTTAGCTTCTGCGCATTTCAAATACTTAATTCAACACTTAACCAATATGAGTCCAAAAAAAGTCTTTCAAAGCTTGGCTTCACGATCCCTCAGGATATTTCATGCAACTTTACGAGCCAAGTTGAAGTATTTAGAAAACAATGGCTTGAAGGGAAGCTTTTTAGTAAATATCCAACAGATGGAATAGTAGTAAAAATAAATTCTAGAAAATTACAATTGATTAGAGAAAAATCAAATTTAGATTATCCTTATTGGCAAGTGGCAATAAAACGTTAATGGAATTAATACACCAGATTTTTCCTACTTGGCATATTTACTTAGATATGTTTTTGGTTGGCTTTGCAACTTACGGTTTCCTGAGAATTAAGAAAAAAATAAAAACTAAATAAAGTTTTTAAATCATCCGTGGTCCTTAAGCATGGATTTAAGTTGTTCGGTATCTAATTGTTCAAGATAATTTCTCATTGCCAACCAAGATCTTCTGCTTTCTAACTTTCCACTTTGTTTAAATAAATTTGCGGAAACTTGATCTATCAATTCTTTATGAGTCATATTTATATTCTTCATCAAGTTCAATGACAACACCATTAAAAAATTCTGCTAATAATTTTGATGGGTCTTGTATAGATATCTTTCTATCTGCTTTTGATAGTTTCTTTTTGATTGGATTTAAGTTAGTCATACTGATTCAGGTAATTCAAGTTCTTCAAAAGTCCAACCTTCTAATTGAAGGTCATGCCATTTATCCCAAGCATTATCCAAATACATTTGAGTGGATGATTTAATTGCCATTGGCTCACCAAAATCATTTGCATAATATGTATGAGCAAAAATTCTCATACTATTTCTTGGAGATTTTTTATTCTTTGTAAATAAAATTAATCTGCTGCGGTCTGGACTAAGCAACCAACCACTTGGGGACTCATTACGATAACCGTAAGAAAAATTAGTCCAAACATTAGCTCCTCCTAAAGTCATTAATTAGTAATACATGTGTACTACTAATATAAATACATTAGAAATGGATCGTCAAGTATTTTGGTAAACAAATTATTTAACTCATCAAATTAAATACATGATTGACAGTCGATCTAAAATTGAAGAGATAAAACCCTCATTTTTATGAATACCTTAATAGTTTCTACTTTTGATTGTTCTTTTGAAGATTTCGATAAATTTGTAGCTGATTTCCACGAAGAGGAGGGACATAAATATGTCGAAGAATATGAGCTCATCAAGATAAATGATCATAAAAGTCACTTAATACTTAAAGTAAAAGACTTAGAAGGATTTGCTGCTGCTACAAGTACTCCAGAGATGAAAGAGTGGGATAAAGAAAATGGTTATAAAGATATTTGTTATTCACTAACTCCAGTTGAATAAAATGAAACAACCCCCAATTTAAAACTTTTTTAAAAACAGCTTTTAAATATACTTGTCGTCCTCCAACCCTCTTCCAATAACTGCTTATATTCCTTTCTTGCTTTTTTCTTATTTGTTCGTAAGTATGAGTATATAGGCTCTAATTTGCTCTAAATAGCTCTATTACTGGCTTATTTAGGCTTATTTTCCTCTAAAAAACTATCACATAGGGGTTGACGATTATGGAAATTCCAGACGAAATGTTGAAAGAAATTAGAGAAAGTGGATACGATCAAGAGCTTGTATTTACACAAATAAGAAAGCTATTAGACAGCGATAAACCAATTAAAGAAAACGAGTACAATCTAGAGCTTATAGACAATTATTTATTAGACAAAGATCCACAAGAACTATCTAAAAATGCTGCTGAGATAGTGATGGCAGCAGAGCTTATAGACAATTACTTATTAGATAAAAGATTTATGAGAGAGCTTGAAGATAGGGAAGAATATGATGCTGCTTAAAAATAATTACCAAACTACAGGAGTTCTACGCCAACCTTGAGCTAGTGGTAAGGCACCCCTTAAGAGCCAAAAAAAGACCTCTCAAAAACTGTTGCAATAACAAGCTTTTGAAAGGTTAACCGGATCCCCGTTAGTTCTCTGCTGCATCTGGAAGGAAAGAAGCAGTTAGGCTGATACATACAGCAGCAAAGTTAAAAACTAAATTTGATAACTACGAGATGAGTTAGTCCTCTGATTAAAGATTGAATTAATCATGATTAAATCAATCTTAAGGATTCATGCAAAATATTTGAGACCGATTACTTTAATAATACGACAGTTCTGGTGATCGACTCAACCAAGGTTGACCAACTAGATCTTCACTAATCCATGGTCTTTAATACCAAGGTAATTTAACTTCTCTATCCTTACCGGAAAGAAAGTTAAGTGATCAGAAATTAAACTTTCGGGATTAATTCTGAACTATCTTAAAAATAAAGTCGTTTGTAAAGCATGAAGAAGTGAGTCATCACTTTTACTTACAAAACTAATTTCTAAGAAAATTCTTAATCTGATTATTAAATAGATCTCCTTTCTGTCGTCACCATTAAAAAAGACCTGTAAAAAGGTCTTTTTTTATGACTTAAATTTTATTTATTGACTGTTAATCCACAAATACCTAAATATTTTTATCTCGCGATAAGTTAATGCTTTTTCAAAAGTAGAAAAGAAAGTAAAAATGCTATTCAATGCAACCAACAAAAGAACTACTGATCTTCCATGTTGATTTAATTGAAGTGTTCTTTGATTCATAATCTTAATAATCTTCGTTGTAATCGGAGGGACTACCAGTTAAAGAACAAACAACTGATTCCTCTTTTTTCATTTCTTTTATTTCCACTATTGGTCTTCCCATTTTCTTTAGAACATTTATATCTTCTTTAGTCTGACAACGAGCAATAATATTTCCTTTTTGATCAAAGCAACTGTAGTAAGTCATTTTATTAAATGCAATTTAGAGTTTAGGGTTTATTTCAGTTTTAGCAATGCAACTGATTCATAACAACCATATTATTAATCTAGTTCAGCCATAGGTTTAAATTACTAAAACAACATACCTCTTTCCGTACCTAAATGTTCTTCAAACCGCACACATTAGATACGTAGTGTTTTAGTCAAATCAATTAGAACAAAGATGTAGCTAAACAAATATACAAAGGAGGATTTATGAGTGGAGATTTCGAGACACTTGAAATTAATCAACCAAAAATTACATATCTAAAACCGGAAGAAAATACAGGGTGGTTAGACAAATTAATCAAGAATATTGAAGATATGAAAAACAAGATATCTAGAGATTCTTAATCATTAAATAAAAAAAGGGGGCTGAAAATTACCAACCCCTAAAAGTTTTAATGAGCTCTTCCTTAGAAAATACCTGGAACAATTTGACCAGTAAAATAGTATGCCCCTATAAGAGCGAACATTCCAAGCATTGCTGCTTTACCGTTAAGCTTTTCAGCTTTTTCGGTCATAAATTTTTTAGCGAATTCCATAATTATTCGAAATAGATTTATATCTACAAACTAATTATTCCTGAATTGTAATTGATGTAGTGTTTCCTACCTAAATTATCTTTTTTCTAAAAATTTAATTTTTAATTTATTTTTCATATTTAATATTAGAAATTTAAGAATAAAACTATTTTTTAGATCTTTAGTTTGAATGAGAAGAAATTCAAAAAAGAAATTTTATGTATATTAGGTAACCGCTTTTTTGTGAGTATTATTCAGAATAAGATTCCAATTATTTTTTTATGCAAAAAGATTTAGATGAAAATTCTTATGAAAAAAGAATTGAAAATATAGAGAAAGGAAAATCTTATTTAAAAAATAATGGATTTTTTAGATCAAAATCTAGCTTATTCGTAGACATTCAAAAATTTATTTATAAAAGGTAGTTTAAAAAAATTTTTAATTTTGATTAATTAAATTATTTTATAAGCAAGCTTCCAGATAAAAGAAAGAAAAACTTGAAAAGGTTAGAAGAAATAAAGAATTTAAATTCTACTTCTAAATTAGTCCAAAGGTGCCTGCAATGAAACCAACAGCGGCAAAGAATAAGAACTCAATCAAATCTCTTGGAGCAGAGTTCATAAATAAATTGATTTGAGTCATAATTTTATGACTTGAGAGAATCTTTTAATTCAAACTTTGAAGCTTTTTCAGCTTGACACTCATTATCATTTTCAGCACATTCGATCTCTGCTTTTTTATTCATGTGACTGCTACAAGCTCCAGCCATAACTGGTAACCCTGATGTAGCTGTGAAACCAGTTAAACAAGCAAAGGCAATATATGGAATAAGTCTTTTCATTTAATTGTTACTTTATGTAAACTTATTATGTTACATAAAAATCTCAACTGTGAGTAGCTGATAATTTACGGAATTTAATTAAGTCATATTTATGATTCGACTTTCAGATCAAGCTACTTTTAATTGATAGTCATTCTACATTAGAGGGTAAGTAACCCTCTTTTTTATATGAGAAACAAATATAAAAGATCAGCTTTTTTCGATATGTCTGATGATTTTTTCTATCGAATTTCATTAATAGGATTTTTAATTATTTTTAGCTCAATGGTATTTTTCCTAACGAAATATAGAGATAAAAAAGATAATACTATTAGTAAGACTTCTAATACTGAACTAATTAAATTTTTAAAGCTTTAATGCAAAGATTTATAATTTCACCGTTATTTGCTTTATCTAGATTTTTTATAAATACTTACGGAATATTTTTAAAGTTTTTTCTTCAATTAAATGGTGGTTATTGGTCAAGAATTGGTTTAACAGAAAATATTACAGAGGAGAGAATTAAAAAAAGAAGACTATATATCTTACCTTTTTATATTCTTCTGGCTTTATTGTTTGGATTACTATCTGCTCTCTATTGGTATTTGGTTATTTTATATGTACCACTTTCGATAGAAAGATTTTTAAGTCCATTTAATAAGAATATTGCTCCAATAATTGCTTTTGCTACTTTCTTTGGCTGGCTTTATATTCTTTGTAAAACAAAATAAACAAAGTAATATCTGCATAAGGCAAAAAGTACTTTATTTAAAATCTTCTTTTGTTTGATTATCATTTTCCCTTCCCCAAGAGTCCTCATTTATAAGATTTCTTTTTTGATAATCTAATGCGTTCATATTCTTGTCGAGTATGGCAAAAGGAGAATTAGTAAATTTCATAGCATAGTACCTCTAAAAAGATGGATTATTAAATATCTAATAGATATGAGATTTATTTATCTCAAGTAACTAGATCCTCTATAAGTAAGCTTTATTGTTTTCTCTTCTTGGCTCTTGCAATATACGAAAGATTTGCCGTTGAAATACATATTTACCATGATGCAGCTCCTGGTCTTGCTCAAGTCCCCGTCCTATGGCTTGAGTCGTACTGCGGTCTATCTAATAGTAGATCGGACGATTTAGTAGCATTTACTACACTTTATTTATAGAGTATTTATACTCAGTTGTCAACCCTTAAGTTGAAATTCTCAGTCGCAATAGACTAAGCAATGCTGATTAGTTGGATGTTCTCTGCATTCCCTCTTCCAATAGTCTTCAAATAAATGGTTATCTCTATCAAGATTTTTTGTTGTTTCTTCCATTCTGTTTCCAGCATAATTAAATGCTTTTAGGTATCTTGGAAGGATAGTGAATTGATTGAATAGTTTCATTTAGACCTCCTAGATCTATACCTATATTGTCCTCCTAACTTCTTGAAATTTATAGGGCGGTTTGAGGAACTATTAAGTACGGAAAGAGGACCAAATTTTGAGACTGTTATTGAATTGCCAGTACTAGGATTAATACATGGTTGTCATGAGGCAGTTGCAGGGATACAACTGAAGCCAACCATGAATTATTAGAGATAAATTCAAGATATAAATCACAATCATCAAAAAAGTATGTATATGAGAAATCAACTGAAACTCAGAAAATAATAATCTAGGTAAATTAATAAGGGATTTGCCGTCCAGCATGAATAGCCCGCATCCAATCCCTATTTATAAATTATTTAGCTAAACCGAACCATGCAATAATTACAGCTATTTAAGGGAATATATTATTGTTGATTTGGAACGGGTTAAGAGCCTAATAATAATTAACTACTTAAATGAACAAGCACAAACACCTCGCTAAGAGGTACGTGTCTTTAATGGAGAGAGCTAGTAATTCTATCGGTAGGAAAGAAGCAATTTCTCTATTACATAAGGCAGAAAAAATTAGATTAAAAATGGCTAGCACCGAAGAGTTAGAAGTTTTCTACCACTTAGATGATTCAGACCCTTATTTCGCTAGTTATAGAAAGATCAAAAAAAATGAAAAATGTCTGAAGGCAAATATATACCTTTTAAACCTTGAGATCCCCCACCCATCACCCCATCGAGAACTAATTGTTGACTATTAGCTAATTTAATTGCTATAAATATTAGTACTTTTGTACTAAAATATTATGGAGGACTGGCATGAATGGGACTATTTAGAGGAAGAGACATTAACAAGAAAACGGCGGAAGATATGTATTACTTGCAATCACTTCAGGTACAGCATGACAAGTTCTTGTGTCACCATCCTTACCTGTCCGTTTCATCAAAAGCTTATTCCTCAAGGAGATCATCTCATTAAGGGCTGTAGATACTGGAGAGAAAACAGTAGGATCTTTGCCCCAGAAGCCGCTTGAAATCCACAGAACAAAATTCATCGCTTCTATCATAAAGGCACTTACAAACTTCTAATGAAATCTCTTCTTGCGAATAATAGATCAAAAGCCATATTAGGTATTGGAATATTAGCTATTGGTATTGGTGCGATATCAAAAAAAGTTATCAGCTACCCATCAGGAGGATGTATGAAAGGAGCTCAAGAAATGACCTTTAATTTGAATAAATCCATTCTCAATAAGCCCTGGATAAGCTAAGATCTTAAGAGTTAAATATCTATGCCTTATCAAACTTTAGCTGTAAATAGTTGCTATCAATATAATTAGAGCTACCTTACTGGTAAGGCACCCATAGGTTTTTTCATCTTGGAAAAGCTATAAAACAATTCAAATATCTCTAATTCAAGCTTCATGTGATCTGTCGCTATATAAGAAGTATAATTATAACTTACTTTATTTCAATTTATTAATTTGGTAAATCATGCTGGTAAGGCACCTTAATAATTGAAATAAAAAGACCTCTCAAAAACTGTTACTATAACAAGCTTTTGAAAGGTTTACCGGATCCCCGTCAGTTCTCTGCTGCATCGACCTGGAAAAGCCAGAAGAGGATTCAAAGTGGGCTTTCGTTTCCGATTACAAGATCGGTTTACTACCGCATCACGACAGTCTCCTCACGTCGAAAGAAAGTCAGATCAGAGCACATAAAGAAGAACTTAACCAAAGATCCAGTAGCCTAACTTTAACTCATTTTTTTATCCATTTGGAGATGGCCAAATGTCTCTTACCATAGTTAATAAAACTTGAGCTTCATCATATCTTTCTGAATGCGTTTTACCATTTAATAAAAATGTAATGTGAGCCATTTTTCTTCCCAGAATTTCTCGTGATTTGCCATAACAATGAATATTAGAACCCTCAATTTCAGATAACATTTTAATTCTGGTTTCCAATGAGATTGGGAAATTCTTTTTTAATCCCAGTAGATTTATCATAATTGCCCCTTCACAGTTCATTTTAATTTCAGGTGGCATTATCCCAGAAGAAATGCAAACATATTGATCAAACTGACTTGAAGAGCAAGCTTCAATAGAGAAATGAGCTGAGTTATGTGTTCTAGGAGCTATTTCATTAATTAAAAGACCATTATCGCCATAGAAGAATTCAATAGCTAAAACTCCAACGTAATTAAGTTCATTGACTATTGAAGAGAAAATATTTATTGCAAATAAGTTCAAATCATATTCATTTGTTCCAGGTGCAAGAACCCAATCACAAACATGGTTTGATTGGAATGTCTCAACTATTGGAAAGAATCTTATCTTACCGGTCCTATCTCTCGAACCAACAAGAGCCAGTTCTTTTTCATACTCTATCCATTCTTCTATTAACCATTCATCAGAATTATTCTCTGTTAAAAAAGAATCTAAATCTTCTTTTGTCTTTATTTTTCTGTTCCCTTTGCCGTCATATCCACCTTTATTTGATTTTGCCATTAGAGGAAAAGTCCAATTATTGATTTCCTCATCCGAGAGATTTTTAAATTCTTCAATACTTATCCATTTTGGACAGGGAATATTCATTCTATCTATTAATTTTTTTTGAGAAAACCTATCTACTAATGGCTTAATTGCATTAAGGCTTGGAACAAAAATATCTTTATTGCCAATTAAATTTAATTTATCAATTTTTATCCATTCATTTTCAAAAATTATTTTTTCACACTCATTAATTAATGATTTATTACCCCTTATCTTTAAAGGATCAGCTTCTATGACATGATCTGCTTTTAAACCAGCAGGATCATCACAAGATTTTGTTTGCACACATACTTCTAGATCTCTTTTTTTTGCTGCCTCAGTTAACATCAAAGCCAGTTGACCACCTCCAATTATTCCTAGGGAATAATTTTTCTTAATATCGTTTATATTTTTTTTAAAACTCATAGCATGATTTTATTACCATTTCTAATTCTTAACAACTGAATTTTTAAGGATCTAGAGCTTAGATTTTGCTAATATATAAAGTATTTAATACCAAATATTTATAAATTTTAACTAGGTAATCAATTGTGAATAAGAGAAAAATATTAGTCCCATTAGGTGATAAGTCATACGAAGTAACTCTAGAAGCAGGGATACTGAATAATATCAGCGAAGAACTTTTAAAAATTGGAATAACAAAGAATAGAAAAATACTTGTGATTTCAAATGAAGAAATATCAAATTTGTATGGAGAAAATTTTTTAAATAATTTAAAAGATAATAAATTTCAGGCCAAAATGTTCCTTATCAAAGCTGGAGAATCATATAAAAACTTAAAAACCTTAAGTGAAATATATGATGTAGCATTTGAATTTGGCTTAGATAGAAATTCAATAATTATTGCCCTTGGAGGAGGAATTGTTGGAGATGTAAGTGGTTTTGCAGCTGCGACTTGGCTGAGAGGTATCGAATATATTCAGATTCCAACAACATTATTATCAATGGTTGATTCATCTGTGGGAGGAAAAACAGGAGTAAATCATCCAAAAGGTAAGAATTTAATTGGAGCTTTCAATCAACCTAAAGCAGTTTTTATTGATCCAGAAACTTTAAAAAGTTTGCCCAAAAGAGAATTTAGTGCAGGCATGGCCGAAGTAATAAAATATGGAGTAATAAGAGATAAAGAACTTTTCAAATACTTAGAAATTGAAAAAAACAAGAATGAGCTTATAAATCTCAAGAATGAATATCTAATTAAAATAATTGATAGTTCAATAAAAACAAAGTCACATATTGTTTCGCAAGACGAACATGAAAATGGTGTTAGAGCAATATTGAATTATGGTCATTCTTTTGGTCACGTTATTGAAAATTTATGTGGATACGGCAAATTTCTACATGGTGAGGCAATATCAATTGGTATGAATATTGCGGGGAAAATAGCAATTGAGAAAGGGTTATGGTCTAAAGAGGAATTAGAAAGACAGCAAATTCTATTAGAGAGTTACGATCTTCCTACTGAAATCCCCAAAATAAATAAAGAAGAGGTTCTAACAATACTTATGGGCGACAAGAAAGTTCGTGATGGCAAAATGAGATTCATATTACCGAAAGAAATTGGTGCTGTTGATATATATGATGACGTAGAAGATTCATTATTTTTAAAGTTTTTTTCTTAACGCAAACAGAGTGAATTTATATTCATTTTCTTCTCATTAAACTTTTTTAAGACAACCCACTTAAAATCACCTAAACAAACAGGATCAACGAGTCTAAGTAATGCCTCTCTTCTTAAAAGGGCATTCGATAAATCTTCCTTAAATTCTTTCTGAATCCCATAAAGTCTCTCTGCCAATCCAAGTGCCAACAAAGCCTCTCCTTGTTTAGTTATTCCAACATTATTAAATCCAAGAGTCTCAGCATCATTAATTAAAGTTTCTATGCACACATGAGATGTTAAATCGCAATTTCCAGGAGAATCTAAGACATTATTCGTCATTTTTTGATTTTCATAAGAAACTATAGTCCCATCAGAATTCTTAGAGGTATAGTATTTTTTGGCTTCTTTAGCGTAATCAATAATCAATAAAATACCATTATTAATTTTTTGATAAATAGCTTTTAACCATTTTGAATTATCTATATGCCATTCTGTAGTCCATCCTTCAAGAGCATCTTCAGGCGGAATAGTGATTCCCAACTCACTTTTAGCAAGTTCAATACTTTTTCTTAATTCACTTGTAATTGGCATTTCATCAAAATATAATTTATGAGATTTTTTATCTATAGAAACTGCTTGTCGAAGTAATTTTCCTTTTGAGAAGGTTATTCTCTCTACTGGCAAAGCATCCAAAACCTCATTTGCAAGAACTATTCCATTTATATTATTTTCCTCTACTTCATCCAAACCTTTCCATAAAATATCAATGCCTAAGTTTAAAAATTCTTCCAATTTATTTTTTTGTTTTTCTACCATCCCTTCATTAGGTTCAATAATTACAAAAGAAACTCCTTCCAAAAAATTATTGTTATTTTCTAAAAAATATTTAATTAATCCACTCATAAAGCTTCCATCTCCTGCTCCAAATTCAATTACAGCTAATTTCTGATTAGATAAAAAACTATTTTTGAACTGAATCAACCAATCTTCTATTTGTTTACCAACCAAAAAAGCAAAATCATCAGATAAAGAGGGTGATGTAACAAAATCTCCTCGAACGTCTAACTCAGCTTTACCGCTGCCGTAATAACCATAAATAGGATCATTTAATGCGAAATTCATAAAGTCATAAAAACTTATAGTCCCTCCCATTTTTATTATTTTTTTTACTAACCAATCTGGATTATTCGCGGGTAAGCTATTCATCGGCGAAAATATAAAAAGACAGAACTTATTTATGCCTTCAAAGATTAACTATTTATTAGGAATATTTCTATCTATATTAGTTTTAATTTCACATAAACCCGTGTTCGCTATAAATAATCCAAATCTCTTACCAGAAGAAAAAACACCAGTAATTGATTTGGCTAAAACATTAAGCCCTAATCAGAAAAAATCTTTAGAGGAAAAGCTCAATAATCTAGAAATTGAAAGTGGGTGGAAAATTAAATATTTATCTCAGTTTGAAAGTTCACCTGGTAGTGCAATAAAGGACTATTGGGATTTAGATGAGACAAGTTTGTTGATAGTCGCGGATCCTAGAGGGGGAAATTTGCTGAACTTTAACGTCGGAGAGGCTTATTTTAATTTTATGCCAAGGTTATTTTGGGTTGAACTTCAAACAAGATTTGGCAACCAATACTATGTTAAAGATCACGGTGAGGATGGTGCAGTATTAGATGCAATTGATTCAGTAAAGATTTGTCTCGAAAGAGGAGGATGCCAAGTTGTCCCTGGCCTACCCAAAGAGCAATATGTATGGACTTTATGTACATCGATTCTTGGAGGTTTAGTAGCAGGTTTTGCATCTGCCCCAAGAAAAGAAGGTCAAGTCATTTCAATTGGATTTTTAGCTCTTCTTTCTCCTTTATGGGGAATGTTATTTGGAATTTTTGGTTTGGCACCGATAATATCCAGAACAAATGATTTATTACCTTTATTTAAAAATAGTTTAGCTTTTACAGCCGCAGGAATTGCGGGTTATATCTTGTCTCAAACATTATTTTCAAGATATGAAAAGCCCAATAATACTTAAAATATGATCAGAGATATTTAATCCTAAAAAAAATTATCTTCTTCACGAATTTCACCAGACTCCGAATACCATCGATGAGAAACATGCCTTAATTCCTTATTTTCAAACTCAATCCATGAAAAGTTAATTAGCAATTTCCCATCTTGATCAGTTTTATATCTTGGTACTACAGCAGTGTTGAAATAAATTGTCCCTTTGCTATCAATTTTAAACATCTCTCTTAAACCAAGATTTCTCTTAAGCCGATTGTGCATATGACCAAAAATTACAAGATCAACTTTTCTTCTCTTTTGTATTTGAGAAATAGCAGCAGACAAATCTCTATCTCCCCAATCTAAAGAGGGTAATTTCCAGTCTTTCCCACAAATGCTTTTAGGTTCTGAACCTAAACCCGAAGGACCAGCATGAGACATAATTATTAGAGGTATTTCTTCAATAGTCTCTTCTGAACATTTGATAATTTTATTTATTGAATCTTGTTCGGTTATTGGTCCATAAACGCCTTTAACTTCTTTTGAAAGATAATAGCCGCCGCCAGAACTACATGGTCTAGCAGACAATAAATTTATTTGATTATTAAAAACTTTCAAATCCCATGCACAATATTTTTCACCAAGAACACGTATCTGCTTTGAGAGAGTTTCGCCTGTAGAATCTTTCCCTCTATCATGATTTCCTAAAATCACAAAAGTAGGAATTTTGATCTCATTGATTTTTTTAATTATTTTGACACTTCCATCAGAAATATCACCAACAAATAAAACAATATTTGGGTTGATAATCGATAAAACTTTCAAGTCTAATTCAGACCATTGACCATGACAGTCACCAACAATAGCAATTTTTAAATTTGTCAGAATTTTTTCTGTTTAAAGGCATATAATCTATTTAGAGATATTCTAAATCCTGACCAGTATAACTTCTACTGCAAAACAGAAATCAGTTCAAAACGAAGAAGATTTGATTTCTGAAATAAAGGAGCGTTGCGGAAAAGCTAATGCAATTATTCTTGCGCACTATTATCAAGCTCCAGAGATTCAGGAAATTGCAGATTTTATTGGCGATTCATTAGATCTATCTAGGAAAGCTGCAAATAATGACGCAGATATAATAATTTTTTGCGGTGTGCACTTTATGGCCGAAACCGCAAAAATACTTAGCCCTAATAAAACAGTCCTATTACCAGATATTGACGCAGGATGCTCATTAGCAGACGATTGTCCTTCAGATAAATTTCAAAAATTCAGGGAAGAAAATCCAGATCACTATGTTGTAAGTTATATAAATTGCACTGCAGAAGTAAAAGCTCAAAGTGATCTGATATGTACAAGCAGTAATGCAGTCTCATTAATTAAAAAGATACCTGAAGATAAAAAGATAATATTTGCGCCAGATCAGAACCTTGGGAGATGGGTACAGAAAAATTCAGGAAGAGATCTTAAATTATGGCCTGGCAGCTGCATTGTTCATGAATCATTTAGTGAAGAGGCACTTCTAAAATTAAAATATCAAAATCCAGGATCAAAAGTAATTGCTCATCCTGAATGTAGTCAAAATTTACTAATTCTCTCAGACTTTATTGGATCAACAAGTAAGCTGCTTGATTTCGTAAGTAAAGATCCATCTAAAACTTACTTGGTACTAACTGAACCTGGAATAATTCATCAAATGAAAAAGAAAGAACCTAATAAAATTTTTATTGAAGTTCCCGATCTAGAAGGTTGTAAATGTAACGAGTGTCCATATATGAAATTAAATACTTTAGAAAAAATTCTTGATTGTTTGAAAAATAATTCCCCGTCTATTGAACTAGACCCAGAAATAATAAGAAGAGCCTATGTGCCAATAAAGAGAATGCTGGATATGAGTAATTAATTTAATGAAAATACTTTATCTTCCTTATTAGTCTTTAGGAATGCATTAAGGTTTGTGGTGTCGGGATTAAATTCGCTTATCTGATTCTTTCTATTAATTATATTTATTAGCTCTTTTTCACCAGCTCTATATTGTTTATCTTTTCTAGTTCCTATCTCTCTTTGAAGTATAGGATTTATATTCATTCTTACTTCTATGTCTGGAATAATTCCAGATTTGTTTATATCAGTGCCGTTCGGAGTTAAATACTTAGCGACTGTAACAGTTAGACCTGAACCATCAACTAGAGTTCTCATGGATTGAACTAGACCTTTACCAAATGTTTTCTTCCCAACTAATTTTCCTCTTTTGTTATCTTTTATTGCACCAGACACTATTTCACTAGCACTAGCAGAACCCTCATTAACTAAAACAACTAAGGGCTTTTTTGTTAGAGCTTGACCGTTTCCTTTTTTTGTTTCTTTTAAACCATCTTTACTTACTGTACTTACTATTACTCCTTTGTTAATAAAGTGCCTAGAGATATCAATGCTTGATTCTAATAAACCTCCAGGATTACTTCTCAAGTCAAGAACATATCCTGCGACTTTTTTTGTTTCTAAATCCTTAATAGCATCTCTAGTTTCTTTGGATGCATTTGCATTAAATTGTTTAATTCTTACATAGCCAATTAATAAGCCATTTTTGGTTTGATTGACTTTACTTGATACAGATTTTATTTCAATTTTTTCTCTTGATAAAGTCTTAAAAAAGGATTGAGAACCTCTAAGAATTTCAAGCTTTACTTTAGTACCTCTTTGTCCTCTTATTAATTTCACGGCATCCTCAATATTCATTCCTTCAGTAGAAATATCATCTATGGATAATATTTTATCTCTAGCTTTAATTCCAGCATCAAATGCAGGGGTACCCTCTATAGGAGAAATAATTATTAAATCATCAGCTTCTTTATCTTTAACTATTTGGATACCAACTCCAGTTAATTCGCCAGAGGTATCAATTCTCATTTGATTAAATTCCTTAGGTTCTAAAAATCTTGTATAAGAATCATCTAAATTAGAAAGCATATCTCTAATCGCATCATATGCTTCATTGCTGTCAGAATATGTTTTTGATAAAACTTCTTTTCTTAGATTAATCCAATTAGACTTTTGAAATTTGCCGTTTGAATCAAGAAAATCTCTATATACAATTTGCCAAACATGATCAATTACTTCTTTATAACTATTATTTAAAACTGTTGCCTCTGCAAAATTATTTAAAAATAACCCAGAAAAGGATGTCGCAAACAGAAATATATATTTTTTTTTAAGCAATTTTCTATTCTTCAAATAATTCGATATTTTTTATTATAAAAAGAATTTATTTATAATTCAAAAATTTGACAAATCCTTAAGGATCAATCCACTTCCCATCATCCTTAATAAGTTGGATTAAAGCATTAACACCCTCATCTTCAGGTACTCTTTTTATCTCTTCTTTTCTTCTATATAAGGCAATAGTTCCTTTACCTTTTCCAACATAACCATAATCAGCATCTGCCATTTCTCCTGGCCCATTAACAATACATCCCATTATTGCTATATCTAGACCCGTCAAATGTGAGGTAGCGTTCCTAACTTTATCTACAACTTCTTCTAGATTGAAAAGTGTTCTACCACAACTGGGGCAACTGATGTATTCAACCATTGTTTTTCTTAATCCTAAAGATTGCAAAATTGAGTAGCACACTGGTATTTCCTTTTCTGGAGCTTCTGTTAAGGAAACCCTGATGGTATCTCCTAATCCCTCTGCTAAAAGCGTTCCAATTCCAGCAGTACTTTTAATCCTTCCATAATCACCATCACCAGCTTCAGTCACTCCTAAATGTAAGGGATAGTTATATCCTTCTGAGTCAAGCCTATCTGCAATCATTCTGTAAGCTGCCATCATGACCGGAGCCCTAGAAGCTTTCATAGAAATAATTATGTTATGAAAATCAAGCTCATCACAAATTTTGACGAACTCCATCGCAGATTCTGTCATTCCTAATGGCGTATCTCCATAAGTAAAAAGCATCCTCTCAGATAGAGACCCATGATTTACTCCAATCCTTAGAGCTTTGTTTTCAGCCTTTAAAACTTCAACTAAAGGGGTAAATCTTTTAAGTATTGTTTGCTTAATAGTTTCAAATTCCTCACCTGTATATTCAGTTCTTGTAGGGTCTGATTTTTCAAAAACAAACAATCCAGGATTAATTCTTACTTTATCAACATGTTTTGCAACTTCCATTGCAATTTTCATACCATTATGGTGAACATCAGCCACCAAGGGGGTATTGATATTATTTTCTAGTAATTTTGCCTTTATATCTCCTACTGCTTTGGCATGTGCTAAGGAAGGGACAGTTAACCTTACTATTTCACAACCTACATCATGAAGTCTTTTGATAGCTAAGTAAGCATTTTCGACATCCATAGTATCTTCATTTATCATCGATTGAACTCTTACTGGATAATCACTTCCAATAGCTATATCACCCACCATTACTGTTCTAGTTATCCTTCTCTCAATATGAGTTGAATATCTTTTGGAGAGACTATTAACCTCTTTAGATTGAGTTAATGACATTAAAATTTTTGATATTCAAAAAGGATTTCACTAAATTATACGGCATATAGTTTACCACTTACATTCTCTAGGTCTTTCAATGTTAGATGGTAGGGTTTATTGATTTCTTTTGAAGGAAATCTCAACAAATAAGATGGATGAAAAATTACCATAATTTCTCTCCCATCTTTTTTTATCCATTGACCTCTTAAATTACTTATAGGATCTTTAACTTCTAAAATAGCTCTCATAGCAGTAGAACCAGTAAGTAATATAAATTTTGGATCGACTAACTTTATTTGCTGTAATAACCAAGGTTTATGAATATTAATTTCTCTAGCAGTAGGTTTTCTATTATTTGGTGGACGACATTTTATTACATTACAAAAATAAACATCCTTCTTATAGTCAATTCCAGCTTGTACTAATAATTCGTTTAATAACTTACCAGATTTACCTACATAAGGTTTTCCTTCTAAATCTTCCTGGGCTCCAGGTGCCTCACCAATTACTAACAAATCTGCAAATACACTTCCTCTCCCAATTACTAACCTTTTCACCGAAAATAAAACTTTAAATATTTTTATCTTAAGAACTCAAAACATGAAAATAAAATAGATTAAGAAAATGAACTAAATTAAACCATAGTGTGATAGTTTTATTTATTCTTAATTTATGCATTTGTCATTATTAAAAGTCATATTTGAAAAGTCATAAGTCAATGAGTCAAGTTAATTTATCTGATCGGGCACTTTCAATTGAGCCTTCTCTTACATTGCAGATAAGTGCTAAAGCAAATCAATTATCTGCAGAAGGAGTAGATATTTGCAATTTAAGTGCAGGTGAACCTGATTTTGATGCCCCAAAAGAAGTTATAGAGGGTACAAGTAAAGCTATATTTGATGGATTTACAAAGTACGGGCCCGCATCAGGGAATTTAGATCTCCGAAAAGCAATTGCAAATAAACTTCAAATTCAAAACAATTTAAATTATGAATTTGAAAATGTAATGGTCACAAATGGTGCTAAGCAAGCAATATATAATCTTTTCCAAGTATTGTTAAATACTGGAGACGAAGTTATTATTCCTTCTCCATATTGGTTAAGTTATCCCCAGATGGTTAGATTGGCGGGTGGGAAGCCAATTTTTACAAATTCTTCTGCAGAAGATGGATTCAAAATAAATATAAAAGATTTGAAGTCTAAAATCTCTTCAAAAACTAAATTTATAATTATCAATTCTCCTAATAATCCTACTGGGAGAGTTATGTCAAAGGAAGAATTATTACAAATTGCCGATTTAGCTAGAGAAAATCCAAATATCAATATTCTTTCTGATGAGATTTACGAACTAATCCTTAAAAAAGAATTTAAACACTACAGTTTATCTTCATTAGCAAATGACTTAAAAGATAGAATTTTTATAATAAATGGGTTTGCGAAAGGATGGGCTATGACTGGCTGGAGGATAGGTTATTTAGTAGGTCCCAAAGATGTAATCAAAGCATCCTCAGCATTACAAAGTCAAAGTACAAGTAATGTTTGCTCTTTTGTTCAAAAAGGTGCTTTAGAGGCTTTAAAAATTAATAATGAGTTTTTCTCAATGATAAATAACCATTATGATCAGAGAAGAAGACTTCTCTATGAGGGCCTTAATAATATAAATGGGATTTATATTGAAGAACCTAACGGAGCATTTTACGCATTTCCAAAATTACCCAACTCCTCAATTACTTCTATTGATTTCTGCAATAAAGCTCTTCAAGATTACGGATTAGTTGTTGTACCTGGAAAAGCTTTTGGGGCTGATCAATGTATAAGAATATCTTGTGCAGCTTCAGAAAGTAAAATAAAAGATGGACTAAAGAGGATTGAAAAAGCAATCTCTGAATACTATTAATTTAACTAAGACATGTTTAATTTAAAGAATTTCCTACTAAGTTCATCTCTATTATTTTCTGTTTTTTCATCACCTGTATTTTCAAATCCCAAAGTTTTAAAAGTTGGAGCAATACCTGATCAAAACCAAGATATTTTGGACAAAAGATTTAATTTATTTTCAAAAGAATTATCCAAACAAATTGGTGTAGAAGTTAAATACATTCCTGTTATTAATTATGTTGCAGCAGTAACTGGATTTAGAACTAAAGATTTAGATTTAGTTTGGTTTGGCGGTTTATCAGGAGTTCAAGCAAGATTACAAACACCTAATTCAATTGTCATAGCTCAAAGAGATATCGATAAGGAATTTAAAAGTGTTTTTATAGTAAACAAAAATTTAGAACTTAACTCAATTTCAAACATTAAAGGACTTAAAAAACTAAAGAATTTAAGATTTACTTTTGGCTCTGAAAACTCAACTTCTGGAAGATTAATGCCAGAATATTTTTTAAATCAAGCAGGGGTAGAAATTAAACATTTTAAAGGAAAAAAAGCAGGTTTTAGTGGGAGTCATGATGCCACTATAGCTTTAGTTAATAGTGGGGCATTTGATGCTGGAGCTTTAAATAAACAGGTTTGGGAAAACAATCTTAAAAATAATCCCAAAAGAACAAGTAATTTAGAATTATTCTGGATCACACCAGAATATGTTGACTATCATTGGTTAGCTCAAGGTGATCTTGAAAATAGATTCGGGGAAGGTTTTACAAAAAAACTTAAATCAGTAATTCTAAATTTAGATATAAAGCAAAAATCACATAAACAGATATTAGATATGTTCAATGCAAAAAGATTTATAAACGCAGAATCAAAACAATATAAAAATATAGAGGAAATCGGGAGGAAATTAAATAAAATTAGATGAATAATACTGTCTTAGAATTAGATAATATATCTTATAAATACAAAAATGATCTGATCCTAAATAAAATAAATTTAAAAATAAATTCTGGGGAAAAAATTGCACTTTTAGGTAAAAGCGGTTCAGGAAAAACTACACTTATATCAATTCTTAATGGCACTATAAAGCCAACTCAAGGTGAGGTTAAAATATTCAATGAAAGTTTCGAGGAATTAGATAGAAAGCAGAAAAGTAAAATAACAACTATATGGCAAGATTTAAGATTAATAGAAGATCTCTCTGCAGAACAAAATGTTAATTGTGGACTACTAGCGGAAAACAATTTTTATTTCGCTTTTAAAAATTTACTAAATATAAGTTCTTTTAAGAAGGCGCATAAATATATGAAATTATGTAGACTTCATAACTCTATTTACGACAAAAAAATAAGAAAACTATCTGGGGGGCAAAAACAAAGGGTGGCTATAGCTAGATCATTAATTCAAGAATCAAATATATTACTTGCAGATGAGCCTTTTAATAATCTAGATCCTAAATTGATAACAACAATTAAAAACCTTCTGCTAGAAAATGTAGATAAAAATAATACAAAAAAATCCCCAAAGACGGCATTAGTTGCATTACATAGATTAGATTTGCTGAACGATTTCGATAAAGTTATTGGAATAAGGGATGGTAAAATTTTTTTCAATATCAAAAGAAATAACTTAAAGAAGATTCATTTAGAGAAAATATATTAATTAGTTGAACAAATTAAAATTAAACTATACCTCATTATCTTTTCTTCCAATTTTGGTATGCATACCTCTAGGGTATCAATTAATAAACAATATTCATTTTGGAGGATTTAAATTATTCCAAGAATTCTTAATTTCTGCATTTAATCCCAAGATCGATAATGAAATTATTATTACCGTAATTAAGCGATTAAATGAAACAATCTTAATTGGTTTTTTTAGTTGGTTAGTAAGTATTATTTTTGGAGCAATTTTTGGAATAATTTCCTCAAATATTTTTTATAAAATCTTTAATATTCCAAATTTTTTCTACCGCATAATAAGGTTTTTTCTAACAATAATTAGATCTATACACGAATTGGTTTGGGGAATAATATTAATGCAAATATATGGAATAAATTTTTCGATAGGAATAATAGCTATATGCTTACCTTATATTGCTGTAAATTCAAAAGTTTTTGCTGAACAATTAGAAACTATTGACTACAAAAGTTTTGAATCTATAAATCAAATAAATGCACCTAAATTTTCTTCTTTACTAACTTTAATATGGAATCCAATAATAAATACATTTAAAAACTTTGGTTTATATCGATTAGAGTGTTCAATAAGAAGTACTGTGATTTTAGGACTTTTTGGGATTGGAGGCATAGGTACCAGTATTTTTTTATCTTTCCAAACTTTGAATTTTAGAGAGTTATGGACTTATTTATGGTCCTTAGCAATTTTAAAAATTCTTTGTGGATTAATACTCAAAAAAATAAAATTTAATACTACAAATAAAATCCTATCTATTTTTTTTATTGCAGTTTTTTTTACAACAATTTTATTTTCTTTTTCATATTTTCTTTATTTTATTTTTAATAATAATTTTGAAAATTTTAATTCCGTTAGTTCTCTTTTTAAATCAAGCTCAGATTTAGGATTATTTGATTTCTTAAAACTTATATTAGAAACAATAATTTTAAGTCTTTTATCAACAGGAATCGCAATTAGTTTACCTCCATTAGTAATAGGAATTTTTAACAACAATAGTTCTAAAATTTTTATAAAAATTTTTGCATTTTTATTACGTTTAATACCTACACCTGTAATACTTCTAACTCTATTAACTTTTAATAATCCTTCTTTATCTTTAGCAGCTTTAACATTAGGTCTCCATAACGCTGGTATTACTAGCAAATTACTGTTTTCCAATCTAGATAGCCAAGACAAGAGAAATTATATTGCAATGAAATCTCTAGGAATCTCAAAAAAGACTAGTTGGCTTTTAGGTTTATTTTCTGAACAAGCAAAAAGTTACTTAGCATATTGCGCTTATAGATCTGACATCATTATTAGAGAAACTGCAATTGTTGGGATTATTGGAAGTGTTGGTCTAGGTTGGCAATTGCAAGAATCACTAAGTTCCTTCGCATGGCAAGAAGTCACCATAGTTTTGATAGCTTATAGCTCCATCGCAATTGTTGGAGAATTAATAAATGGTAAAATCAAAAATAGTTTAACTTGATTTGTAAGAATAATTTGTTAAATCAAGTAATTATTTTTTTCCGGTTATAGTGATTAGTTTACCAAAACAGCTTGTTGTAATTGGAGATAGCTCAGTTTATGGATGGGGAGATAATGAGGGTGGTGGATGGTGTGAGAGGCTTAGAAAAGATTGGGGTAATAACCAAAATGGGCCAGTTATTTATCAACTTGGCGTTAGGGGAGATGGGATAGAAAAAGTTTCATCTAGATGGGAAAAAGAATGGTCATCTAGAGGAGAAACGAGAAGAAATAAACCTAAAGCAATCCTACTAAATGTAGGTCTTAACGACACTGCAGCAATTGGTCAGATAAATGGAAGACATCAATTAGATATAGATGGATTTGAATATGGATTAGAGAGGCTAATTAATGAAATGAACTCTCAAACAAATGTATTTGTTATTGGTTTGACACCAGTTGATGAAAGCAAAATGCCGTTCGCAGGATGTCTATGGTACTCAAATGATTTTTGTAATTCTTATGAAAGGAGAATGGAGGAAGTATGCCTCCATCAGAATGTCCCATTTCTTCCTACTTTTAGAGAAATGTACTCTGATAAAAGGAGTAAAAATTGGATTACGCATGATGGAATTCATCTAAATTCCGAAGGTCATTTCTGGCTTTTCCAAAGACTTAAAAGCTGGGAGATTCTTACAAAATGGAAGGGATCTTAGGTCTTTCCAAATATTATTAATTTAAAAAATATGAATATAAAATAAGAGCAAAGATAGCAAAAACAGAAGCAATACTTGTCTGAATAGCATTTACCAATTCATTACTTAATTTATATTTGTTTTGAAATTTAGCACCAATAATACTTTCGGAAAGTGTTGCCAAGAATCCAGAAACTACAACAATTATAAAATGATATTTTGTAGAAATAATTGATAGACGAAGCATTATAAAAGCCATAAATATTGATCCCAAAACACTAGCTAATGTTCCTTCTATACTTATTCCTCCCTCAGTTCCCCTATCCACCTTTTTAAGTGAAGTAATTAAGTATGTGTCTTTACCAAATCTTTTTCCAATTTCGCTACCAAAAGTATCCGCCAACTTTGCAGCAAAACTTGCAGCAAAACCTACTTTAAAGATCACTACATTAGCAGCATTAAATTTGGTCATAATGGCAAGAAATAATCCTGTAGCTGCTGAGCCCCATACATTCTCAGGACTTCTCCTCCCACCTCTTTTTTCAGCAATTCCTCGTGCTTTTTTAAATTTAAAACCTATTTTGGTAACGAGGGATCCAAATAATAAATAAATTACAACTGACATCCATCCCTGCCAAGACAAACATCCCCACAAAATTGTGCCTAAGATGCCTGCACTTACCCAACCACTTTTCGTCATCAAAGGAATCCTGCAAAATATATAAATCAAAATAAAATTAATGCAAAAACCTATAAAAAATTGATTTCTAATTAAATCCATATTTATCTAATTCTTTAATTTCAAATCAATTCTCCACTGATTTAGAATTGATGATGCGTTAATACTAGCCGTTGAAGTTCTCAAGATAGTGTCGGAAAGCTTAACAAAGGTAATATTATTTTTTTTAAAAAAATCAATTTCTTTAACGGACCAACCTCCTTCAGGACCAATTACATTCCAAAATATACCTCCTTTTTTATTTCCAGATTCTTGTTGTTTTCTTAACCATTGATTTAAGTCATATAGTGTTTCTTCTCTAGTTATAGAAATTGAAACTCTTTCTTGATTATCTCTACTTTTTAGCCATTTAATAATATCCATTCCATTTAAAATAGATGGTTTCCATAATCTCTCACTTTGTTCAACAGCTTCATTGATAATTAAATTCCATCTCAAAAGTTTTCTAGAAAAATTTAAATTTTTGTTTACCTGTCTTTCTGAAAATAATGGCTGTATATAATCAATTCCTATTTCAGTACACATTTTTAAAATATCCTCAAAACCACTTTTTGGTATAACAACAGCTATTCCTAATAAGTGAATTTCTTGTTCTTGAAATAAGTAAGGTTTTTTTGATTTAATTATTTCTAAGCAATCATTTTTAACTTTTATAGCTTTCCATAATGAACCCTCTCCGTTAGCTATAAATATTTTTTTACCATTTTTTATCCTCATTACTTTATTTAAATAATGAGCCTCTTCTTTAGAAAGTTCTAAATTATTGTTCTTAATATTTTCAATTCTTTCATGGGAAATAATTAATCTTGTAAAGTTTTCCATCTAAAACACTTAATCTTTGAAAACTAAATCTTCATGTTCTTCAACTGACCAATCATTATTTTCACCCCCAATAATTAACTCTTCAATTTTTACATAATTATTTGATATCTCATTCAAAGAATTAATTAAAATATCTATTGAAATGGAGTCTGAAGTTCCAAAATCAACCCAACATCTTCCCCAAAGATTTTGATATTCCATAATTCCTAAATTATGCATTAAGGCTGGAAGAGATGCATTTTTTTGGTCATTATCATAGGACATCCAACTTAGATCGGAACCCTCTTCATGAGTTTGCAAATTTTCAGAATTAAATCCACCTAACCTTCCTAAAACGTACCAACTATCAAAAACACCATCTAAATAATTTTTTTCGTCTTGAGTTGGTGATTCTGAAAACCTGATCCATATCCAACAATTAAAAGGATCAACTTCCCTAAAAATAATATTCATATTGACTAATATCTTTTTAGATCTAAAGCTATTATAAGTAAGTTATTACTAGATTCAAATTCATACCTATAACTTAATTAATAATGCTTGATTTAAAAGACATATCTTATCAACCCCAAACTGGTGAAAGAAAAATTATAGAAAATTTAAATTTAAAAGTTCATGAAAATGAAATCATTTTAATTTGCGGCAGTAGTGGCTCTGGGAAAACAACACTTCTCGAAATAATAAGCGGATTAACAAATCCGCAAAAGGGAAAAATTACTTGGAAGAATAAAATTTTGTCTTCTAGACAAAGAAGATGGTTTTGTGGATTAGTATTCCAATTTCCTGAAAGATACTTTATAGGTACAACCATTGGTAAAGAATTAAAAATAGGCCATAAATCTTTAAGAGAAAAAAATATAGAAATAGTTTTAAATAAAGTTGGTTTGAAAAAAATTAATCTGACTCAACCACCAGAAGAGCTAAGTGGCGGACAACAAAGGCGGTTAGCTGTTGCAGTTCAACTACTTAGAAACCCCTCAATTCTTTTACTTGATGAACCAACTGCTGGATTAGACTATTCAATGAGAAATGACGTGAAGAATTTAATTCTTGATTTAAAAAATAAAAATACAATTATTATTGTTACTCATGAACCTGCCTTATTTGAGGGAATTCCTTCTAGGATATTATTCTTGGAAAAAGGGAAAGTCAAAAATTTTATGAAAGAAAATCATGCAGGATAGGATAGTTCGGGCTACTGCAGCCAATGGAGGAATAAGATTAGTTGCGGTCTTAACAACAGAATCTTCTTTAGAAGCAAAAAAAAGACACGGCCTTTCTTACTTAACCACCTGTATCTTAGGCAGAGCATTTAGTGCTTCACTGCTTTTAGCAAGCTCGATGAAAATAATGCATGGGAGAGTCACTTTAAGAGTTAGATCTGACGGACCTTTAAAGGGATTACTAGTTGATGCAGGTAGAGACGGGAACGTTAGGGGGTATGTAGGGAATCCTAATTTAGAATTGGACCTAGTCAAAATAGATAATAATAAATATTCTTTTGATTTCACAAAAGCATTAGGTACAGGATATTTAAATGTAATTAGAGATAGTGGATTTGGAGAACCCTTTACAAGCACTGTTGAATTAGTAAATGGGAATATTGCTGAAGACTTAGCTTCATATTTATTTCACTCAGAGCAAACTCCTTCTGCTGTATTTATTGGAGAAAAAATTCAAAATAAAAGTGTTATTTGTAGTGGTGGCTTATTAGCTCAAGTTTTACCTAAAAAAGATACTGACCCTCTGCTAGTCTCACTACTTGAAGAAAGATGCAAAGAAATTAATTCTTTCAGCGAAGATCTATTTAAGTCAAAAGATAATCTTCTTGAGTTAATTAGAAATATATTTCCCGATATTGACGATAAATCAATCTCTGAAAAAGCTCGTTCTCAAGAAGTAAGTTTTAAATGCAAGTGTTCCAAACAAAGAAGTTTAAATGCTATGAAAATGCTTGATAAGAGCGAGTTGGAGGACATCCTCAAGAAAGATGGCAAAGCAGAGTTGGTTTGTGAATTTTGTAAAAATAAATATCTTATAAATTATGAAGAAATTAAATCTATGATAGAAAATCAATCATAAAAAAATTACGCCTAGCCATAAAATAACCATGGCCGGAATACTTTGAATTTTTTGTATTGATAAAGAGTTGTTTGATACTTCCTGAACGAAAGAATTATTTTCAATCAATCCACCAAATATTAATCCTATCGAGAGAAAGGTAACACTCCAACCGAGAGAACCTATAAATCTTTTCCCTGATTTAATTTGAGTATAGGTAAGTATTAATGTTGAGATAGAGAGTAAAAGTCTATTATTAGAGTCTGGACTTATAAATAACAAAATTAAAAATAATAACCCAACAGATATTTTTATTGAAAGATTATCAAATGAGGGGGTAGTTATTTTTGGCAGACTATACTGACTTGAATTGTTAGAGTTATTATTTAAATTTTTTATCTTAGAAAGAAGTGGGAAGTTATTATTGGCAAATTGATTAATTTGTTTTTCTTTTTTTGAGGCACTCACAGCTTCATAGCTTACATTTCCTGATTGCCTGGCTTTCAAACTACCCATGAGTAATTGATCAAAGGAAGATTCTATTTTCGCTTTTAAAATTAAGTCTTCACCAGCCTCCTTAACTTTAATGTCTCTAGCCTTCTGAATATCCTCAAAAGCAGCACCTTCTTTTACACCTAAAATTTCATAAGGTGATTTTTCGTTATTATTTTTATTACTGTTTGAATCCAAAATTTTTTACCAATACTAACAGATTAACTAATTTTATAATCCATTAAGACTTTATAAAACAATTGGTTCGACTCCACTAACAACGGGCGCAACTTTGTTTAAGTTTAATTGATTATTGTCTTCAACAAACTGATTTAGATTCCACTCATTTTTGAAAAGAATAACTGGCCTATTCCAACAATCTTTAACTATTTTACAGTTGAATATTCTGCCTAGTTTTTCAATGGCTGGCCATCCATCAGAAATCCATCTAGCCAATTGATATGGCATTGCTTCAAGATTTGCATCTACACCATATTCACTTTTTAATCTGTGAGTTACTACCTCCAGCTGCAATTGACCAACGGCTGCGAGTATAGGGTCTCTTTTACTCTCATCAAAGTCATAAAGAATCTGAACAGCTCCTTCTTCTCGAAGTTCATTAACACCTTTTCTAAAGTTTTTAAATGCTGAGGGATTTGGATTTCTTAACCAGCTGAATATTTCAGGACTAAAGGATGGTATGCCCTCATATTCCAGATGAGCACCCGTATAAAGAGTATCTCCAATAGAAAACATCCCTGGATTATTTAAACCAATAACATCTCCAGGATAGGCATCATCAACTACTTCTCTATCTTGCCCAAATATTTTTTGTGGTCTTGATAATCTAATTGTTTTCCCAGTTCTGGAATGTTTAACTGACATATCCTTTTCAAATTTGCCACTACAAACTCTTATAAAAGCAACCCTATC
Source organism: uncultured Prochlorococcus sp. (assembly GCA_902583265.1). Classification (GTDB taxonomy): domain Bacteria; phylum Cyanobacteriota; class Cyanobacteriia; order PCC-6307; family Cyanobiaceae; genus Prochlorococcus_A. The sequence continues at coordinate 126,550 of CACHVD010000001.1, read as the reverse complement.
TCTGTGCTTTGGATCCATATTTGCCTGAAGCTTAAAAACAAACCCACTAAATTCATCGCTTGCAGGTTCAATATCCCCTTTATTACTATTTCTTGAAGTTGGTTTTTGTGCCATTTTTAAAAAACTATCTAAAAATGGCCTTACGCCAAAATTAGTCATGGCAGATCCAAAGAAAACTGGGGTTAAAGAGCCATTAAAAACTTTTTCTTTTTCAAATTTAGATCCTGCCTCATCAAGAACCTCCAATTCTTCAAGTGAGTTTTCAAGTAAATCTCTCTCTACATATTTTGATAGCTCTTTATCTTCAAGACTTAATCTTTTCTCATTCGATTGTTTCCCTCTCACTGCTTTATCAAATAAAATCACCTCTCTCGAAATTCTATCAATAACCCCTCTAAATTCCTCGCCACTCCCAATTGGCCAGTTTATAGGTAGGGTATTTAATCCAAGTTCTGATTCAATTTCATCAAGTAAAGAAAATGGCTCTCTCCCTGGTCTATCCATTTTATTTATGAAAGTAAATATTGGTATTTTTCGCATCTTGCAAACTTCAAACAATTTTCTAGTTTGAGGTTCTAGTCCTTTAGCAGCATCTTCCAACATAACTGCATTATCAGCAGCAGCTAATGTTCTATAAGTATCTTCGGAGAAATCTTGGTGTCCTGGTGTATCTAATAGATTAATTACAGATCTTTCATATTCAAATTGCAATACAGTTGATGTAATAGAAATACCTCTTTGTTTCTCAAGTTCCATCCAGTCTGAGGTGGCTTTTCTCTGATTACCCCTAGCTTTTACTGCTCCTGCCTGTTGAATGGCACCTCCATACAAAAGAAGCTTCTCGGTAAGAGTCGTTTTCCCAGCATCTGGATGAGAAATAATAGCAAAATTTCTTCTTTTATTTACCGCATCCAGTATTTCTTTATTATTTAGAATTTTAGTACCTAAGCTCATTTATATAATATAAGGGCCTTTCACTTAGTTCTTAAACATTACCATAGACTATTAAATAATTTTCACCTTCCTCAAACACATTTAAAGAGGACAGATCATTTTCTAAGATGAAATTTTTTAACTCTTTGAAAGTATAAGAAGCTCTTAAAGAGGCATAATAATCATTAGTTAAAATCTCATTATATTTAGTTGAACATTGTGCTTTGAGTTCTAAAGCAGACTTTTCATCTAATGGCCTTTTTAAGTCCTTGTGAAAATTTACGGTAATATTACTAGATAAAATTCTTATTGTGTTGAAGAAATCTTCAAGATTGGTAATGTGATGAATCAAACTGTTGCTTACAAGTAAACTAATTCTTTTTTTAAATAAAAAATTATTTGATTTAATGTCTTTGATGTCAGAACAAATGTAGCGTAAATTTTTTAATTTTTTTTGATTATTAGAAATACTCTTATTATATTCTGCTCTCAAAATCATCTCTTTAGAACCATCTATTCCTACGACTGCAGTATTAGGCCATTTTATTGCTAACTTCTCAGAAATATTTCCTGGGCCACATCCTAAATCAACTATTAAATCTTTTTCACCTAAAGAAATATTTTTTTTTAAAAGATATTGATTTATTTGATTAATTAGATTAACTTCCCCTTCTGAAAAATCAGCTTCGTCATAAGAAATGACCTGCTCTTTTTCTTTCATTAATTCAGGTTCGGGGACTCTTTCCATATCCTTTCTTGAAACAAAGATTTCATATTAAACATAATTCTACACAAACCGTTAAATAGTGGTAAGAATAGTTGCAGACGCCACAGGTAGAGTTATTCTTCCAGTACGGGTTATTTACATACGTTTTTTTTTATCGTGACTGTTGCACCAAATAAAGCTTCTTCAGAGAGCAATTCCAATAATCTTAAAAAAGATGATTTTCCAAAGACTGCGCCAGCTGCTTACCCAGTTTTTTTCAGATCTTATAGTAGAAAAACTTCATCTGGCAAAAGGGAGAACTGGAGCGAAGTAGGCGAAAGGAATTTATCGGGATTAAAAGAATTAGGAAAACTTTCTGAAGAAGAATTAATCCTAATGAGAGAGATGCAAAGTAACCAAAAAGCTCAACCTTCAGGAAGATGGTTATGGATAGGCGGAACCCCTTGGATTAATAAGAACCAAAATTTCTCAGGAGCATACAACTGTACCTCAACAAACTTAATTGATTGGGAAGCCTTCGCATTAATGATGGACTTAGCAATGATGGGATGTGGAACAGGTGCAATAATTGAGCCTCATTTTATAAATAATCTACCTACGGTAATTAACAGAATAAACATTAAATCAGTCAGTGAAGTTGGAATAACTCCTAAAGATCAAAGAGAAGAAAAGTCATCACTAGAAATCAAGGGTAAAGATCTTCATATAAAAGTTGGAGATAGCAGAAGAGGATGGGTAGATAGCTATAAATATCTTCTTGAGGCATCAAGTAACGAGAGTCTTGAAAGAGAAATTGATGTTTATATTGATTTGGAAGATATTAGGCCTGCGGGAGAATCATTAAAAGGTTTTGGTGGTATGGCAAATCCGATCAAATTGAAAGATCTTTACTCTAGAGTCGCATCACTTCTTGGAAAGGCAATTGGTAGGAAATTAAGTACAGTAGAGTGTTGTTTATTAATTGATGAAGCTGCAGTAACTATAGTTGCTGGGAATATAAGAAGAAGTGCTGGAATGAGACAATTTGCTTCAGATGATAAGGAAGCCGCATCAGCAAAAGAAAATTTATGGAGTCAAGATGAGAATGGTAATTGGAGAATAGATCCTGAAAAAGATGCCCTCAGAATGGCCAATCATACTAGGGTTTACCATACAAAACCCACTTACCAAACTGTTTTGGATGCAGTAACAAAACAATTCCATTCAGGTGAGGGAGCCATTCAATTTGCACCAGAAGCAATCGCAAGGTCAAATGCAGATATTCTCAAAGATGATGAATTGAGAAAGGAATTTATTGAAATCTACTCAGAACAAGGCAAGGATGAAGCGAGAAATTGGATAAATAGTAGTTATGGTCCTTTTTCAGAAGAAGAGTTAGACCACAGGATGAGCCGATATGGACTTAACCCTTGTGGGGAGATCTTGGGAAATGATTTCCATTGCAATTTGGCTGAAGTTCATTTAAATCAGATTGATCCAGGAAATTTTGAAGAGCAAAAAAAAGCTTTTAAAGCAGCCGCTCTTTCTGTAGCATGCTTACTTAATCATGAATTTGAAGTTGAGCGTTACAGAAAAAGTAGGGAATATGATCCTATCGTAGGAGTAAGTTTCACTGGATTATTTGATTTTTGTGTCCATGCCTTTGGGACACCATGGTTGAAATGGTGGGAAGCAGGAAGGCCAAATAGCGAAGAAGGGAAGGCCTTCAAAGAAAAGGAAGCTAAATTCTTAGATTCTTGGAGAAAAATAGTAAAAGAAACTGTATGGGAATATTGTGATAAGCATAATCTAAGGAGACCAAATAGATGCACAACAGTTCAGCCAGCTGGAACTAAAAGTCTTCTTACTGGAGCAGCTCCAGGTTGGCATCCTCCAAAGGCTCAAAGATTCATAAGAAGAATAACTTTCAGGAAAAATGACCCAATCGCTTTAGCTTGCATGGATTATGGTTACTCAGTTGTTCCATCTCAATCTGATAAAGATGAAAATGGCTGCTTACTTGATAATCCATTTGATCCAAGATGTACAGAATGGTTAGTTGAAATCCCTACAGAAGTTAGCTGGGCAAATATAGAGGGCGCAGACAAAATAGACATCAATAATTTTTCAGCATTAGCCCAGTTTGATTTTTATATGCAGGTGCAGAAATTTTATACAGAGCATAATACTTCTGCAACCGTAGAATTTAGAGAAAATGAAATCGAGGATCTAGCCAAAGCTATTCATAATGCAATAGAAAATAATGAAGGATATATTTCGGCAGCATTACTAGCTCGATTTAGTGCCAATGCAACTTTTCCGAGATTGCCTTTTGAACCAATAAGTAAAGAGGAATATATAGCATTGCAAAATAAAGTAATAGAGAAGAAAGTTAATAACGATTTCTTTGATGCTCTCAATAAATATGATGTTGGAGAACTATCTGAAGCTGGGCCAGCCGGGTGCGATTCAGATAAGTGTCTGCTTCCTCTGGCTAAAACAAAAAATTAAGTTTTAAATTTTTTGTAAATATAAATCTAAATTAGTTTTTAAAAATTTAATTTATGGCTACCTCTTAAATAGGGACATAAATTATTTATGACATTAAGCTTAAATATTGGGAACTTATTCAATGATTCCTCTACTCATGCTCTAGTGGATGAGCTACGAAAAAGGACCTCCGAAGAAGAAATTTTAGACTTTGAAGAAAAATTTAATTCCAAAAATGAAAAAAATCTACACATATATATATGTAGATTTCTAAAAAATAGATCAATATCCAGGGGACTTGCCTCTAAATGGTTAGAAACAATAATAAAAAACAAAGAATCAAAAATTAATGCTTTGCAAAAATTAAATAATTAAGTAAGCCCTGAAAGTTTCCATAGAGCAATTCCAAAAATTGAGAATCCCATAATAAAAGTAAAAGCTAAAGCATTTACCAATTGAACCTTATCATTCATTCTATTTGCGAATGGTAGTAATTGAGCAAATAATGGAGTCTCTTCAACTATTGCGGATTTTTTTACTGTAGGTTTTTTGCTTCTAGAAAACATAAAACAAATTTTATAATCTTAAGAATTTTACATTTAAAAGTTCATTAAATAAAAAATACTTCTCAAAAACGAACAAAATGTAACCTGTAAGGAATTACATTAGGGATGATGTATAAATATTATTAGCAGAAACCAAATCTATATTTAATAGAAAAGTTTATTTTTTAAAGAGCTAGACAAATAATTCTCTTGGATGTTACTATAAATTTGTAGCAACCGCTACCAAAACGTTCAACTTGCGTTTAGCAAGCCGCAAATCGACTTAAGCCATGGAACGGGGACTTAAGCGAAACGGAGCTTAAAAATGACTCTAATTTACAGAGGACAGAAGTACGTCCAAAACAAAGAAGCAGCTAAGAAGCAGCATAATGAACTAACTTACAGAGGTAAAACTTACACAAGCTAGTTTATTTAACAAATAATTAGTAAATGCCACTTTTAGTGGCTTTTTTATTGTTCAATCTTAGACCAAAAAAACTTAATAATTCTCCCAAGCATTAAAAAAATGTGATTCAATTGCATTTATGGATTTAATACCTATGGCAGACCAGAAACCTTTGTTTAAAGCACCGTATGACATAAAAGATGTTAGTGCCCTTTTCGCTATAGTTGCCTTCATATTAATAATCGCTGCAATAGTTGGTAATAACTTATTTGGCTTATTCCAAGAAAATGTGAATTTCGGATAGTGTTATAAGTAAGCTTTTAATTTTTATTCAACAAGTTCAATTGCATAGACGGTATCCTTACAATTATTTTTTTTATCCCACTCTTTAGCTGCATCTGAAGTCATTTCAGCTTCAAGTGCTCCCATATCTAAGACGTTCATGAGTAAATGAGATTTATGCTCGCCAGCTTGTACGAACTCATATTCTGAAACCACTTCTTTACCCATTGCTGTTATAAATCCAGAAACGTCAGTTTTGAATTCATCAAATGTGCAGCTAAAAGTTGAAATGATGAGTGTGTTCATAAAAAAGGACCTAATTGCCCCTTATTGTAGATCGAATTTCACTTACTTACTATGAGTAGACTTTGGCGACTATTGGACCGGCTTCTTCATCAGTAAATACCGGTGTGGTCTCCCAATTAAGGAATTCACCCCATTCAGCTGCATGCTGATATATCGCTTGTGGGTCATCTGTCTTTAAGACTATCCACCCTTCTAGAGATCCTGGCGCATGATATCTTCCAATTATTTCAACTCCAGGATAATTTCCTCCTCCACCAAGAAATTTTTCCGCACCTTTTTGATGATATCCAGTCTTAAATGACCAATGCTGAACGTAAAGCATTTTTATATTTTTTTATTGGCTTTCTATTATTAGCAAGAAAAGAGATTCTTGAAAATAAATATTGTTAATTACCCTTATTTTATTTTGTTTTTCTCATTATTCCAAACATACCTAAATAGTGAAGTAGTAAAACATTAGCTAGATCTTCTTGGCTGTGACTTAGTTTCTATACTGGGCTAAGCAAGTTCAATGAAATTGAATAACCCTCTGGATGGGCAGTCGAGTGTGTTAAGGCTCTAGTCTTGAAATCTAGATTATGTTTTAGTTGTACCAATAATTTGGGAAACAGATCGACATGCGGTTCCAGATCAGTTCCAAAAAATTTAACCGTCTTTTGATATAATTAAAGTGCAAAAAATTAAATATTTTTGCCTGGAGGGGTGGTCGAGTGGTTTAAGGCTCTAGTCTTGAAAACTAGCGTGTCTGCAAGGGCACCGTGGGTTCGAATCCCACCCCCTCCGTGCTCCACAACTGACTTTTCAAGTTACAACTCCTTTTAGGAGTTTTTTTATTGATTAATATCTTGGGCTGATTTCGTTAGATTTCATGTAATTTCACGTAATTATATGAAGAAAAGTGGTCAACTTTCGGTCAACTAAATGTAAACTTATCTTAATTGACAGTCGAACTAAAATAAAGGGGCAATTAGCTCGTTTTTTATATGGAAAATTATACAAATACCATTAATTGGTTATTTGGTAGAGCTAGAGATTTTTTTGGTCCTGAGCCAGGTACTTTAGTGCCATTAAATATTTTGGCGGCTTTTTTTGCTCATGAACACTCCGATGCTTCAATGAGGATATTGCATGGATATACTTCAATTGGATTAATAATTGGGATTTTTAGTACCTTCAGTATTCTTGTGAATATTCGTTCAAAATTAAAGAAAATACGCGTTTTTATTCCTCTTCTCATAACAAATATATGGGCATTTTATACAAATACATGGGTAGCCATAAATGGTATGGGAATCCCCTATGGGAAACAATTCCATATATTTTTAGCAGTTTTAATAATCTTGAATTATTCTATTTTTCGTAAATATACCAATTTAGAAGAAACTAGTGACCTAATAATTAAATGAAACGCTTACTACTCCCACTTCTAGCTGCTATCGCTTTACCTACTGCTGTTAATGCTGAGGAATTCACATAAATTAAAGGTGGTCAACTTTCGGTTTTTTTGTTTCGCCTAGCACTATCAAATCCATTGGTATAACTGAACACCATCTAATCTTGAAAACTAGCGTGTCTGTAAGGGCACCGTGGGTTCGAATCCCCCTCCCTCCGAATAAAAAGCGACTGAACTTCAACCGAATAATATAAACGCTCTTTTGGTACCTGTTTGTTAATATAATTTTATTTAGACAATGAGTAAAGGATTTGCTACAGATAATTTAATATCCAAGAAATCTAAGAAAAAAGTTTTTTCAAACGAACCTCAGGGAAGGCTAATATCTTGGTCTCCTTGGCCACCAGCAGATTTTCAGACAAGATATCCTGCTTTCCCTTTTGTTCTTACAATATTGATAATAGTAATCGGGCAATGGTATCTATCTCTACTAAGATAACTTGAAGCTAATTTTTTATTTTTAAATTTTAGATGAATTTAGTTTAAGAATTTATTTTGTTTTTTTCAATTTTATTATTAGCCCACTTTCAGGCAGCAATCATTCCAATATTATTAGGAATTAGATCTATCAGAAAATTCAAACATATTCGCAAGAACGAATTGATACCTTTCGGTTTTATTTTTTTAGGATTGGCATCGATTTCTGAAATGATAGATCATACACAAACATCTTGGATTTATGTAGATCATTCCTCTTTATTTAATTGGTTATTTTATTCTTTCCTATCTTTAGGTCTAACATGTTTATCGATATCAGTTATAAAAAATAAATTTATTAAAAAAACTAATTTTTGTATTTCTTTATGTTCAATAATCTCATATTTTTTATTTGATAAATCTATTGCTCTTCTTTTTCAAGTAATAATAAGTATAGTTCTAATTATTACTTGGCAAAGAGTTTTTAAAGATTGGCTTTTTATCCTTTACCCAATATTTGGTATTTTTTTTACGACTTTCTTTGGAACAAGGCTCTCAATGAGTGGCGATCAATTTTGGCATGTTTTAATAGGCCCATCTGGAACAATTAGCGTTCTAACTTTTTATTTAGTATTAAAGAGATCGGGCAAAAAATTTACTTAAGATTCTTATGAAAATATTTTTATTTACAAGTTTTATAGTGTGCTTAGTCACAATAATCTCTCCAGTAAGAATCCTTGCTGATACGGCACTTGATGTGTATATGAATGATTTTTATTCTAAATCGAATGAAGCTAGCCAAATTCTTAAAGAAATCGAAAATAGTCTAAAAGAGGGATCAAGAAAAAAAGTATGCTCTAGGCAAAGAGAGGCAGCAAGATTAGGTCTATTAGCTAATAAATCATTAATTAAAGCCTTCGAAATAGAGGGAGCCAATCTACCAATGCAAGCAATAAAGGCAAGTCAACAAAGATGGGAATCTATTTTGAATGAGTGCTGAAGAAAGTCAGTAAATCTAAAATACTTTTAAATTTGCATTCTCACAGATTTACTAATCAAGGGGATTTCAGGTTCAACTCCATAAATACATTTAAAAATCGAATAAATAAAAATACATAGAGTAAATATAAAAATTATTGAGCCTAATTCAACTATGGGAAATATTCTCAGGAGATATGAAATTATTATTAAAGCAATATCAATTAATAAAGCTTGGCATGCGTTATATCTTACGAAATAGGGAACATTTGGATTTCTTACTAATCCAGCAAACAAAATTATAAATAATAAAAAACTACCAAAAGGCAAAGATTTTTCAATTATTGCTATGGGAAAAGTTAGTAATAATAGTATTTTTAAAAATGAATATTTATAGAACAAATAATATCCAAAAGGTATTGATGCCTTGAGTGGCAAAGTATACAGAAATACTGATGAGAGTCTTTGGAATATCTGATTCAATATATTATTGGAATTTCGCATTTATATTTTAACCTAATTTTTTGAACTTAATAAAAAAAACTTACTTTCGAAAAAATCAACTTTGGCAGATGGTTATTAAATATTAGATAATTGATTCAGGTTCATAATTCAAAATGCGTATCCTACATACAATGTTGAGGGTTGGAGATTTAGATAAGTCAATTGATTTCTACGTCAATAGATTAGGAATGAATTTATTGCGAAAAAAGGATTACCCTCATGGAAAATTCACTTTGGCATTTGTTGGTTATGGCTCAGAAAAAGAAAACTCAGTAATTGAATTAACTTATAACTGGGATAAAACGTCTGAAGACTATGAGCTTGGAGATAAATATGGTCATATAGCTATTGGAGTAAAAGATATTCATCTAATTTGCCAAGGATTAGAAAAAAATGGTTGTAAAATAACAACCAAACCTAAAACAATGAAAAACAGTACTACTGTCTTGGCTTTTGTTGAGGATCCTGATGGTTATAAAATTGAACTTATTGAGAGAGATTAAAAGCTCAGAAGTTTTTAATTAAATAAACAAATAACTAAAATTTAAAAAGATTGAGTTATCAAATATATCGTTTTCAATTAGCGGGGAAAATACCTCTAAGATCACATTGGATGGATTTTGCAGTTTCAATTATTGTAAAAGATTATTTCTAAGATAAGGAATTATTAAAAATAAAATTTTTAAACAATCTATATTAATTCTGTTTAGAATGCGTAGACAATCTATATAGATTTATATATCATAGAATTATCTTATAAAGCTTATGCCTAGTAATTGGTCAAAAATAAGAGATGAATGGCTTGATAGAACCGCGGTTGCGAAAGATGATGCTAAATGGGCATTAGAAGCTTTAATTAATTCTGAAGAAGATTTATTTGAAATAGAACAACTAATAAAGAATAAAGAGGACGCTATAAGTAAAGTAAAATTTTTGAAGAAAAAGGTTAAAGAAACTATTTCCTCTAAAGAAATTAGTCTCGATGATATTACATTAAATACTTCAAATTCAAACAAAGTACAGATCTCAGTACCATCAAATCTTACTTATCTTTTGAAAGTTTGGGCCGCAGCAGAAGGAAGAGATCTATCAAGTGTTGCTTTTCAATGTTTAGAAACTGGTATAAGGGAAATGAAAAGCAAAGGTTCAATACCTTCAATTGCAGTAAATAGATATGACTCGGCCTGTCAAAAGAGGATTGCACTAGCAGAAGTAAACAATCTATTGGAAAAATACGAATTAGCTCAGGATGGAATCAAATAATTATGAATAACAGAAAAATCATTAAAGGATACAAAACATTAATATCATCAAGATTTAATGTAGATACTTCTCTAGATAAATCTAATAGTGGAATAATTTATACTCTTTATTCTGATGCATTTAATTCACTTAAAGTTGGTTTTGCTGAAAATGATAAGGGACTAGAAAAAAAATTATCCAGTGAAGCATTGATATTATTGGATATGAAAAAAGGCAAAAAGAAAGATCTATGTTTATTAATAACCACTCTAAATGAACTTGGCATCAAATATTCAGACAATTTTTATTTCAATTACTCAGGTTCTTTAATGAAACATTTATGTACTTTAGGTTGGCCTGTTGGAAAATCACTTTATAAACAAAGAAAGATTAAAAAAGAACTTGTATGTGCATAAATTTAAATGTAATCGCACTCTAAAGTTTCTCTGGTTTCTCTATGTGTAATTGGATTAGTTCCAGTAGCACTTTCACAAAATTTCCTAATAATATCTTTTGGCAAAAAAACATTTGTGAAGTCTGCGCCTTGTATTTTTACATTTTCAAACTGGGTACTATAAGCAAAAGAATCCTCCAAGTTAGTATTTGATAAATCTGTTCCATCTAAAACAGCCGAGTCCAAAGTTACTTCTCTTAAGTTGGAGTTACTTAAATTAGTATCTTTCAATTTTGCTCCATAAAGAGTCGCATTTTGGAGCTCGCAACCTGACAAATTTGCGTCTTGTAAATCAGTCAAATAGAAAGTTGCTCCTTTTAAATCAGATCCAGAAAAATCAGCCCCTACCAAAGATTGTTTACCATAATCCAACGCAGCGAAGCTTCTAGAAGGGAGGGTTAAAACAACTATTAAAAAACTTAAAATTATAAATCTCATTTGTTTGAGTAGTATTTCAGTAAATTCTAACTTCTTAAGCTGAAATCTAAAAATTAATTATTTACTGAATGCTATATTTATTGAAATAGCAAATCACGAAATAGGTTTTGGATATAAGTCCTTATGATGCAATTGTTGTTGGTTCTGGAGCTACAGGAGGAATAGCAGCACTTACATTGGCAGAACAAGGGATCAAAGTTTTAGTAATAGAAGCAGGTCCTCAAGTTAAAAGGGATGAAGCTAGTAATTATGAGCCAAAAAGTACATTAAAAAGATTATCAGGAGTTATAACAAAAAAACATGCCAATCAGTGCCAACATCCTGGTTATTGGAAAAATAATCCTGACTTATATTCAAATGAATTGAAGCATCCTTATGACTTCCCAAAAAAAAAGCCATTTCTTTGGACACAAGGTAAACAATATGGGGGGAGATCATTAACTTGGGGAGGCATAACATTAAGACTTTCCTCAGAAGACTTTCATCCGGCTAAAAAAGACGGATTCGGGCCAAACTGGCCTATTTCATACGAAGAACTTTCCCCGCACTACGATTTTATTGAAAATTTCTGCGGGATTTATGGACGAAAAGATGATATCAAGGAGGTTCCAAACGGTAAATATATTGGTGAAATTCCTCTTACAGAAAACGAAAATGTTTTTAGCAGCAAAGTTAAATTAAAATTAAACTATCCATTTATCCAATCAAGAGGATTTGACCGTAATTCATCTGTAAAAGAAGAAAATTGGCCCAAGTCCTCAAGCATAGGAAGCTCTTTAAAAAAAGCTCTAGATACTGGAAATGTACAAATAATCTCTAATTACCTAGTGGAGTCTTTTGAGATTAACAAGATAACAGAGCTTGCCTCAAAACTAACGATTGTAAACTTAGAAAATGGACACAAAGAAATATTGGATTGTGATTTGATTCTTCTTTGCGCATCAACAATTTCAACACTTAGAATACTACTGAACTCAGAATACAAATCAAATTCCTCAGGGTTTAAAGATAATTCTGGGAAATTAGGTAAATACCTAATGGATCATATATCTATCTGTAGATTTTTTTCAGTCCCAAAAGCAAAAAACTCAGATAAATCACTAGATAATCCTCCCGATCTTTCTGGAGCAGGCAGCTTCTTTATTCCTTTTGGTTCAAATTTACCAGAAATTGAAGACATAAATTTCCATAGAGGTTATGGAATCTGGGGGGCAATTGATAGATTAGGGATACCTAAATTTTTACAAAAAGACGCTAACAAATCCATTGGCTTTCTTATCGCCCACGGTGAAGTCCTTCCTAGAGAGAAAAACTCAGTTTCTCTCTCAAGAAAAACAGATAAATGGGGAATACCAATTCCCTACATTGAATTCGAATGGAGCGAGAATGAGTTAAATATGGCAAAACATATGGAAAAAACAATACAAAAATCAGTCAAAGCTGCAAATGGGAAAATAAAAAATATTGATGAACTAATGAATATTCCATTAGGGAGTTTATTTACAAAAAATTTGATAGCACTTTCAGGTAGTCCTCCTCCTCCTGGATATTATATTCATGAGGTAGGGGGAGCACCAATGGGGTTAGATGAAGAAAATAGCGTAGTTGATAAATTTAACAGATTGTGGAGATGTAAGAATGTACTGGTACTAGATGGAGCATGCTGGCCCACATCATCTTGGCAAAGCCCCACACTTACAATGATGGCCTTGAGTAGAAGAGCCTGTTTAAATATTAAAAAGACTTAGAGGGTGTAAATAATTGATTTAAATAAATTTCTGAGACAGAATTATCTGTACAACCGTTTTGAACGAGAAAAGTTGCTAATGCTGAATTTATAAGCTTATATTGATCCCAGGTCGGGTTACTTAATACAAAATCTTTCATAGTGTTATAAAGAGTTTCTGAAAGCTCCGTTTCTAATGAGACTTTATTTGAAGACCACTCTACGAGTTTCTTATCAGTTAAATTTGTTTGGTTAATCTGATCCATAAGTTTATTTTCTACATGAACAATGATGATATTTTTCTTTAAAAATATCAAGAAAAATCTTCTAGTAAACTTTTCAAATTATCAAATAAGACTCATGTTATAAGTAGGTTTTTAATAAACTTCTTTTTCAAATAAGGGAAATTTAATAGATCTTTTAAAAAAGTCAACAATAATGTTGAAGTCCTGTTTTTTTTGAAAAATACTGCCATTTCTAATCCAGTGTGGATTTGGACGTGGAAAACAACCTGCAAATTGTGGAAAATCTAGCTCAAAATACTTTCACAATTTTATATTAAGAATACTTATATATACTGAGTCTATTAAGACTAAGCCGAGAAAGAGACAGGTGATTCATTGATTTCGACGGATTTTCTTAAGATTTAGTCTTTATTAGGCAAGCGAAGCGTGACAGGTCCTAAAGGGTGTTTTGAATTTGGATAAATACTATGGTGATGGTGATTATGTTCATGTTGATGAGCCTCTACATGTTCATGTTCTAAGTAATCACCTCCTCCTGTATCTGATTTTCCTTGATTATATTTTGGAATTTGATTTTGTATTTCACAAGCACCATTACATTCAGGATCACATAAATCACAGCTGATACCCAAGCCCTCCACATGGTCATGATGACTTTCTTGGACCATTCCAACTTCTTTTTCAAAGCCAAATAAATTTGATCTATATTTACAAGTTGAGCAATTCATAAAATTATTACCTTCGTTATTAAGAATCTCTTCAATCCTTTCAACAAAAGTGTCGACCACATAAGACTGTGACGAAAGATATTTTGCATGTATAAATGAAATATTTGGATTATTAATCGCAACTAAATCACTTTGCCTTTTTATTCTTGTAACAAGGACACCTGAGAAAAGGAAATAAGGGAAAACAATTATATTTTTATAACCAAGTCTCACAACATTTTTCAAGCCAGGTTCAACAAGGGGGAAAGTTACTCCAGAAAAAACTGTTTCCCCCCACCCTAAACCAATACCCTCTACGATCATTCTAGTAATTTTTGAAACATTGGAATTCGCATCTGGGTCAGAAGAGCCTCTACCCACAACAACTAATAATGATTCTTCAGGTTTGAGATTATTATTTTGTTTAAATACATCTTTTACTCTTTCACAAGCTGCACTAATCATTAAATTATTAATACCTAATTCTCTTCCATAAATTATTTCAATTCCTGTTTTACTTGAATAATTCATAAGCAGGCTAGGTATATCATTTTTTACATGACCAGCAGCGAAAAGCATTGCAGGTATTGCAATTACTTTTTTTATAGAAAGATCTTTTAACTTGTCTAAAGCATCAACAATCGAAGGTTTAGCAAATTCCAAGAAACCATATTCAACCAAAAAGTTTGGATATCTTTTTTGGATGAAATTAGTTAATTCTTGAAATTCAGTAATGGCTAGTTTATTTCTACTCCCATGTCCACAGATAAGTATCGCTACTTGATTATTTAACTTCAAATCTAAATTATCCAAATTCAAATTATTACTTATACCATAATAGTAAAGATCAATATCATGTAGTGAAAAATAATAATAACTTGCTTGAAGTTCCAAATATCAACTCAAAGGATGCAAAATTAAAGAAATTAATTTATGACGTGGATAAATCCTTATTTAATAAGGATAACTATTCTTACGAAAATTTCGAGCACCTTTGCGTGTGTAGTGGAGGCACAACTTCTAGCTGTGCAAAAAATGGTTTTACAACTCTTGATCTAAGAAAAAATCACAGCAAAATTCATCTAGATAGAAAAACCAATTTAGTAACAATTGGAGGTGGTGTAATAATGGGGGATCTATTAAATCATTTACAAAAATATAATCGAAGTTTTCCAATCGGACTTTCTAAACTTCCTGGAGCAGGCTATATACTTACTGGTGGAGTAAGCCCGCTCAGTAGAACCTACGGATTAGCAATTGATAATATTGAATCAATAAAAGGTTTCTTGGGTAATGGCACATTTATTTCATTAAAAAAAAATCAAATAAATACAGAAAAACAATTAATTTGGGAAGGAATTAAAGGCGCAGCACCCTTCTTTTCAATTATTACCGAAATAGAACTTAAGACTATCCAATCTAATTCAATTAAGGTTATTGAAGGATTTGTAAATCTAAATGAACTTACAGAAATAATAAAACTATCAGAGGAATTTCCAGAAAATATTAGTCTTCAATGGATTTATGCCCAAAAAATTTACATATATATTTTTGCTGAACTCAAAAATAATTTAGAGGATAAAAGAACAAAAGAATGCCTAATACTTCTAGACAAATTCCCCACTCTAGAAAAACAATTTTATGAAAACTTTAACAAAATAAATTTCTTCCCTAAGGAATTGAATTTATATGAACTTAATGCAAATAACCATTCTGAGGTAATTAGTCTTCTTGGAGAAGATTTAAAAAATGATATCCCAATTTTCATAAAATGTTTGGATGAAATAATGGATAATAAACCTAATAATTCCTGTTACATTGCTTCTCAACAATTAGGTTGCAAAACCAAAAAGTTTAATCATGGCTCAAGCTTTTTTGTTCATAGAAAAAGCACTTGGAAACCATGGATATATGCATCATGGAAAAAAAATGATCTTCAAGAAAAAGAAGGCGCTTTGGAATGGATTTATAAATCGTGGAGCAAGCTAAAAAAGTTTTATCCAAATATTCACTTAGCCCAATTGCATAATCATTTAAATTCTCATGATGAAGAAATTACATTAGCCTTTGGAGATAGAATGAATGAATTAAAAACTTTAAAGAATATTTTTGACCCACAAGGTATTTTGCCTCCTTTATGAGGTAACTTCTTAATTATAAAGAAACTTAAAATGTCAAATTTCTCAAGATATTTATCTAAAAATTGGTTAGATGATCCAAAGTCAAATATTCTCTCAGGCTTAGTTGTTGCTTTTGCAATGATCCCAGAAGCAATTGCTTTTTCAGGTATAGCTGGTGTAGATCCTAAAGTTGGCCTTTTTGGTGCATTTTGCTTATCTATAACAATTGCGATTGTTGGAGGAAGAAGGGGGATGATCACTTCAGCTACAGGTTCAACAGCTCTTTTGATGACTGGACTTGTTGCTTATGGAGAATCACAAGCTCCTGGATTAGGAGTCCCGTATCTTATTGCAGCTGGAATATTAACTGGAATTTTCCAAATTCTTTGGGGATATTTAAGACTTGCCTACCAAATGAGATTCGTGCCAACGGGAGTATTAAGTGGATTTGTAAATTCACTGGCGCTTTTAATATTTCAGGCACAACTACCTCAGTTAGGAATAGGTATTAAAGAATCAAAAGGATTAATTGAACAAAATTTGAGTCAGTATCCAGTTAACTCTCAGATCCCAGTGGTTTGGATTCTTGTAATCCTAGGATTAATAATTATCTATGGGCTTCCAAAAATCACAAAAGTAGTCCCATCTCAACTTATCGCGATAGTAGTAATTACTCTCATAAGCATATTCTTGAATCTAGATGTCCCGACAGTTAGCGATTTGGGTAAATTACCTGATGGATTACCAAGTATTTCTCTTCCTTTTGGATCAATAGAAAATGGGAAAGTACCTTTTAGTCTTGAAACATTAGGAATTATTTTACCGACTTCACTTGCAATATCTCTCGTTGGTTTAATGGAAACCTTTTTAACTCAAGACATTTTAGATGATGTGACTGATACAAATTCTAATAAAAATAAAGAAGCAAGAGGACAGGGAATCGCAAATATTGTGGCATCCTTATTTGGTGGAATGGCAGGATGTGCATTGGTTGGGCAATCTGTTATGAATACCGAAAATGGTGGTAAATCTAGATTATCAACTCTCTCCTCAGGTATATCTCTACTAATTATGATTATCCTCTTGAAGTCTTGGATTGGAGCAATACCAATGGCTGCTTTAGCTGCAATCATGATAACGATCGCGATAAGTACAGCAGATATAAATGGATTAAAAAATATTAGAAAGATACCTAAAAGTGATACTGCAGTAATGCTTATGACTTTTGCGGTTACAATGCTGACAAAACCTCATAATCTTGCACTTGGAGTTATTGCTGGAGTCGCATTAGCTGCAATCCTTTTCAGCAGAAAAGTTGCAAAAGTTATAACTGTCTCAAGAGCTAAAGAAAATAATTTGACTACCTACAAAGTAAAAGGACAATTATTTTTTGTAAGTAAAATTTATTTCTTACAAGGATTTGATATTCATGAACATCCAGAAAATATTGTAATTGATATGTCTTTAGCTCATATTTGGGATCAAAGTGGCGTTGTTGCTCTTGAGCAAATTATTAGAAAGTTCCAGAATGGTGGTTCTAAAGTTGAAATTGTAGGATTAAATAAAGAAAGTCTTAACTTATTTGAAAGACTAGGCGGTATAGAAAGCGCTCATTAAAAAAGTTAATTAAGACTAACTTGTTGATAACAGAACCAAAGCCATTGTTGAAAAAGCAAATTCCTATGAGACCTCCAAGAGGTTTTTGAACTATTTGGATCAAAATTTTTAGGAGAAGGAACATCTCCCTTTTCTTTGTCTCTTTCAATTTCACTAATAATTCTATGAACCGTATATTCAGGATGACCTAAATGCATAAGTTGTTTTTGATCATAAGATTCAAATATTGTATATCCAACGTTTTCTCCATAAGCCAACAAATTCAATTTCCCTTCTTTTTGGGCTTTCTCCATTTCCAAATCTGGTAATCCAGCAAATCTACTTTGAGGACAAATAAATTCATCATCTTGTGTACCCATCAAAGGGTGTCCAGGAACAAGACTTTTTAAAGGAAATACCCCAAATAATTTCCTATCAAAAACTTTCTTATCGACCCCTGCCAAATAAGCCAGCGCAAAGCCAGCCCAACATAATCCAAGAGTGCTCGCACAAGAATTTCTGGCTTCATTTACAATTTTTACAAATTCATCCCAATACCTAACCTCCTCAAAGGCTAGGTGTTCAATAGGTGCTCCAGTAATAATGATTCCATCTAACGGTACTGGATTATTTGCTTCTTCCCAAGTAATGTATAGATTATTCAGATGATTAAGATCCCATGTTTTATAAGAGTGAGTTTTAAGCTTTATCCAAACCGGCTCAATTTGAAGGGGAGATAAACCAAGTGGATGTAGCAAGTTAAATTCATACTGCTTGCCTAGAGGCATGATATTTAAAATACCAATTCTAAGAGGACGTATATCCTGTCTTTTTGCCAATTCTGGTTCGATCCAAGATATATGATTTTTCTCAACATCACTAATCTTGTGATAGTTACTAGGAATTATTAAAGCCAATAAATCTCCTTTCCTATGCGATTTGTGAAAGTGCTTGTTCGAAATCTGCTTTTATATCATCAATATGCTCAATTCCTACAGAAACTCTTACCATAGTTGGGGTAACACCTGCAGATAGTTGTTCTTCTTCAGATAATTGCTGATGAGTTGTTGAAGCAGGATGAATTACTAATGTTTTTGAATCCCCTACGTTAGCAAGGTGGCTCGCTAATTTTAAGGAATCAATAAATTTTACTGCATTTTCATAACCCCCATTGAGAGAGAACATAAGCATGCAACCCATTCCCCTTCCAGTAGTATATTTTTTGGCACTAGAGTAATATGGATCAGATTCTAGGCCAGGATAATTAACACTACTTACATTAGGATTAGAATCTAGCCATTTTGCTAATTCAAGAGCATTAGAGGTTTGTCTTTCTATTCTTAAACTGAGAGTTTCCAAACCCTGCAATAGCAAGAAAGAATTAAAAGGACTTTGAGCTGATCCCCAGTCTCTGAGGCATTCAAGTCTTGCTCTTAACGCAAAAGCTATATTTCTATTATCAGGTACTCCCAAAGATTTGCAGATATCACTACCGAAACCAAAAGCATCCCAATGAACGAGCCCATGATAAGCAGCGCTTGGCTCACTCATTAGTGGAAATTTACCATTTCCCCAATCAAAGGTTCCGGCATCAACAATAACCCCTCCGATACTTGTTCCATGTCCACCGATCCATTTTGTTGCACTTTCCACAACAACATCGGCTCCAAAATCAATTGGTCTTATTAAAGCACCACCAGCACCAAGGGTATTATCCACTATTAAGGGAATTCCATTTTCCTTCGCCAAAGCAGAGAGTCCCTCAAAATCTGGGATGTTGAATCGAGGATTTCCCATTGATTCGACATATATTGCTTTGGTTTTATCATCAATTTTATTTCTAAAACTATCGATACTATCGCCATCTGCAAATTTAACTTCTATTCCTAATCTTGGAAATTGTACCTTAAATTGATTGTAAGTCCCACCATATAGAAAAGAAGTAGAGACAAAATTATCCCCTGCAGTCATACAGTTCACTATTGCCAAGAATTGAG
This sequence comes from uncultured Prochlorococcus sp., assembly GCA_902583265.1. Classification (GTDB taxonomy): domain Bacteria; phylum Cyanobacteriota; class Cyanobacteriia; order PCC-6307; family Cyanobiaceae; genus Prochlorococcus_A. The sequence goes on along the minus strand of CACHVD010000001.1, from coordinate 107,005 downwards.
CAGCTTGACCTGAGGATGTTGCAAGTGCTGCCATACCTCCCTCCAAAGCTGCCATCCTTTTTTCGAAGACATCTGTGGTGGGGTTCATAAGTCGAGTATAAATATTTCCAAATTCTTTTAATCCAAAAAGATTCGCTCCATGCTCTGCATTATCAAAGACATAGGAACTAGTTTGATAGATGGGTACTGCTCTAGAATTTGTAGTTGGATCAGGAACTTGGCCTGCATGTAACTGAAGTGTCTCGAACTTTTGGGTGCTCAAAATTTTTTTAAATAATCCTATTATCTATTTAACTTAGAAAAGTCCAAAAAAAAAACAAAAAAAAGATAAATATTTATAAATCCTTTTTTAATGAGGGGTAATTATTTTTCATATATGTACTCAAATCCTCTTTTATCGCAGATCTGAGTTTCTCAATATTTGCAGATTCAATTATTGGAAAAGTTTTATTAGCCTCAGGATCTTTTTCAGTAATTGATTTCCAATTCTTACCAACATCTTTTTCAGAGTTGTTTAAAACTTCATCAAAGTTAAAAACCTTATCATTACTTTTAGCATCAAATTCGCTAAAAGCTTTATTTATAAGCTCTTTTCTATTTTCGAATAGATTCTTAGCTTTTAAAGTATCTGGAAGACCCATAACTGGTTGTAATTCCCTAAGGAGTTTTATTTCCTCTTCAATTAAGAGTGTCCAAACACCATATTTATTTTTTGGAAGATTAGAATTACTAAAAATATTAATTTCATCGAGGTAAAAATTTAACCATAGATAATAAGATTTTTCTTCAATAGTTTTTTTAACGGATATCTTTTTATTTTGGATCTTTGGGAGTAACTTTTCTGCCTTCTTAAGAAATTGTCTGTCTTCTCTTTCTAAATTTATTAATCCCCATCTTTGACTGTAGTCCCATAAATCTTCGTATCTTGTTAAGTCTTCTTGATTCCAACCAAGAGCTTTAAGTTCATGAGAACGATGAGTTAATTCCTTTTTCAAAAAAAACCTTTTAAACCATAATAATTCTAACCCTGCAATCAAGATTAGTAAATAAATTAAGAACTTTGCTTTCTAGTAAATTAGAAAAATAATCAATTATTAAAATATTTATTAATAATTTTCAATACATTGATATAACTAGGATTTTTTTTTAAAATTTGATTACTATATTTATTTGTTTTAAGGTCGTTTTGCTCTTTGTCAATAAATAATTTCTTATAAAAGTTTTCAATATTATCAAAAAGATAATCTCCTTTTAATTTTTCATTTAGTTCGAAAGATAATTCAGATTTGACAGATTCTTGGCAAAAATTAGTGATTTCTTCTGAACTAATTAAAACTTTATAAATTTCTTTTTTTTCTTCTAAATTAGCATTAAAGCATAAATAAATCAGATTAATCATTGAACAATTGTTATTTTTAATTTTGAATTCTTTATAAATGTCTGGCCAAAATTTTAAAGATTTTAGACCTTCTAAACCTCCTTGACTGAGAGAGTATTTATTACACCAATTTACAAATTCTGAGACATCTTTTGGACATCTTTTGAGTTGCAAAAGCATATCTGATAAAACTTGTCCTGCTTGAAAATTCCGTGTTGGTTTTCCTTCATTTGGTAGAGTCATACTCCCTAAGACATCAGCCTTAACAGCATTTAATTGAGAAAAAGTATAATCTCCTTTTTCACAAAATTTATCATTAATTATTTCCCTTGCACTAATTATTTCTTCACCATAACCAAGTTCTTTTAATGAAAGATATTTATTATCTAATTTATTTTCTTTTCTAACTTTTATTGATATTGTTGCGGCCTGATCTAAACATTGAGTTAACAAAATCGTATTAATGGTAGGCAGCATTCCTGGCTTATCGGAATGAAAGTTATTTACAAAACCTGCAAATATTGATGAGATGTTTTTTATTGATTTTATATATTGACATTCAATATTGTGAACGCCAGGAGAAACTTGAATTTTCGGTGATAATTGATTCAAAATGCGTGCTCCTATTAATGCTGTTAGCGCATCAGGATGGCAGAAATTTGCAGTAAAACTATCATTAGGATTTCGTAAAGCTCCGTGACGATGAAATCCTGTAAAAAAAGCTAAATTTGGATATTTATTACAAAGAATAAAAGGGTTTTTATTTTTATTATCAATACAAAAAGAACCGACTAGACAGCCAAGAACAACATTTTCTCTTTTTAAATTTTTTCTGAGTTCTAAAGCATTTGTAACATCATCTTGTATGTGATTACTATTTGAAGCAAGAATAACCATCTCACATTTCAAGAGAAGATCTTTTAGATCAAAAGACTTTATTTTTCCCTCTGAAGAATAATTTCCCATTCTCTTAATCTTTTCAATAATCTCATTATCCATATCAGAAATAACATCATTTGAGAAAGCACCTAACAAATCTCTATCTTCCCTAGGAGCCAAGAGAATATTATTTGATTTTCCATGCATAGCACAGTTGTATGCTAGTGATGCAGGATATAAACCAACACTGTAAAATCCAACTTTGCTATTCTCTATATCTTCAATTAATGAATAAAAAAATTTTTCATCTTTGATGTTTTCTACGAAATTATTCTTCATTTTTGGAAACTCTTGATAAATTTTTAATTTCTTACCCAAACCAACATTTTTCTACATTAAAGCAATTTTTGAACATAGCAAATTATTTATTGAAAATTTTGAGTTTTTTAATTTATAATTTTTGAGAAAGTGGAAATTAAAAGAAAAAAAATTATAAATATGGAATATCTGGCAAGTAATTTAAATGAACAAAAACAATTAATTTCTTCTAAAAATATCTTATTTATTCAAGACATTGACGGAGTTTGTATCCCTTTAGTTAAAGATCCAATGACTAGAGAATTAGAATCAAAATATATCTATGCAGTAAAAGAATTTGCCGAGGAATTCTTTGTATTAACTTGCGGGGAACATGAAGGCCCAAGAGGAGTTAACAGAATAATAGAGAGGAGTTTAAGGAGCACTACTGAGCCTAAAAACAAAGAACTATATTTAAGAGGTTTAGCTGCCTGTGGAGTAGAGTATCAAGACAACAATGGTGAAAGAAGTTTTGAAGGAGTCTCAGAAAAAGAACTAAATTTTTTATCAAAAGTACCTAGTTTAATAAGACCAAAATTTAATTTCATAGTTAAGAATATTTTTCCTGAACTTAGCCAAGAAGATATCAATTTTCACGCGGTAAAATCAATTTGTGAAACACGCTTCTCGCCAACAATTAATTTCAATAGTCTATTTGATTTAGTTCATGAAGATTCTGATAAAAGAAAGCTTATTCAAATTAGTTTTGAAAAAATGATGAATGAAATCATTTTAAAAGCTGAATCTGAAGGGCTCAAAAACTCATTTTTCCTTCATATTTCACCAAATTTAGGTAATAAAAATGGTAGAGAAACAATTAAACTTTCTTCTCAAGATGATATTGGATCAACAGACATTCAATTACTTATTAAAGGAGCAGTTAAAGATTCTGGAGTTTTATTTCTTTTAAATAAATTTATTGCGGATAAAACTGGTAAAGCTCCTTTTGGAAGAAATTTTAATTTTAGAAACTCTCCAAATTCTGTTAGGGAAAAAATTGATTTATGCAAAAGAACTATTCAAAAAGAAGATATGCCTTTGATTGTAGGAGTTGGTGACACAGTCACATCAAAAAAAAATAATGATGAAAAAAGTTATTCAAGAGGAGGAAGTGACAGGTCTTTTCTAGAATTAATACAAATATTAGGTAATGAATTTGGGATTAAGAATAAAATAATTTTTGTAGATAGTAGTTCTGGAGAAGTTGAAAGACCCTCAACAAAAAAAACTGGTTTAATAGGGATCAGTGATGTCCATGACAATTTAAAATTTGACATAGTTTTTAAAAATGGTCCCAAAGAATACATAAGTTGGTTTATTGAACTTGCTAGTAAGAGATCAAACTTTAAAAAAAATAGTTGACTTTTGAATTTTCGAATAATAATTGATAAATAATATATTTATGAAAGAAAAATTCCCCCCAATAAATAAAGAACCTATAGAAACACTGCAAATTAACATAGGTTATAAATGCAATCAGGCTTGCAAGCATTGTCATGTCAATTCGAGTCCCCTAAGGACTGAAAAGATGTCCAATGAAATGATATCTCTTATTCCAAAGATAATTGAAAAATACAAAATCAAGACTTTAGATATTACAGGTGGTGCGCCAGAACTTCACCCAGAGTTTAAAAACCTAATAAACAGTTTGAGCACAAAACAAATTGATATTATTGACAGGTGCAATTTGACAATTTTCTTTGAAGAAGGTTATGAAGATCTTCCTCAATTTCTTGCAAATAATAAAGTGATAGTTACTGCTTCGCTACCGTGTTATGAAAAAAATAATGTTGATTTTCAAAGGGGTTTTGGGGTTTTTGAAAAAAGTATTAATGCCATAAAAATTCTTAATGATTTAGGCTATGGAAAAAAAGAAAATGGATTACAATTAAACCTTGTTTACAATCCTGTAAGCCCAATTCTTCCTCCTTCTCAGGAATTATTGGAGAAGGATTATAAAAAAATACTATTCGAAAAATACAATATTGTTTTTAATAATTTATACACAATAACTAATATGCCGATAAATAGATATGAAGAATCTCTTAGAAGAGAAGGGAAACTAGAAACTTATTACAAATTACTGAAAGAAAATTTTAATGAAAAGAATTTAGAAAATCTTATGTGTAAAAAGACAATTAGCGTAAATTGGTTAGGAGAAATTTATGATTGTGACTTTAACCAACAAATAAATTTCCGAGAGGATAAAGGACCAAAGACACTTTTTGATCTATTGGATGAATCATTTACTTTTGACTACGGGGTAGCTGTAAAAGAACATTGTTTTGCTTGCACTGCAGGTGCTGGATCAAGTTGTGGAGGGACTTTAAGTTAAAACCTACTAAATACAATTAGGACAAATAGCTCTTACATTTAAAGAGGATTCAATTAGTTTAAAACCATTAACTTTTGCTGCAACTTTGCCTGCTTCTAAAACTTCTTCATTTTCGAATTCTTCTGTTCTTCCACATCTAATACAAATCAAATGATGATGGTCCGGTGTGTCGTTACTAAGCAATTCATATCTGTGTCCACCCTCACTAAGTTCTAATTCATGAAGCAAACCCATTTGTACTAAAAGTCTTAAAGTTCTATAAATTGTTGCTAGTGAAACTTTGGAGCTTGTTTTAACTAACTTTTCATGAACCTCTTCAGCACTAAGATGCTTTCCAGAGCCAATATTTTCAAATAAATTAAGAACTTTTAACCTCTGAGGAGTTAATCTCTTTCCATCTTTATGTAATCCATCACCAAGAGGAGATGTGATTACTTTGTATTGAGAGGATAATGACAAAATTAACCAATGGCTATTCTCAATAATAACTCTTGATGAGAGTAAAACAACTTATTGATTTAAAATGTTTACTAAAGTTCTTCAAAATATTATGTTAAGTGTATCTTTATATATAAATGATGAATGATCAAGAAATCTCTTCTGATAAATTATCATCGAAAGTAAACGCCTTGATAATTATTGATATTCAGAAAAAAATAATAAGACCAATTTTTAATAAGGATTCAATAATCAAAAACATTAAAAAGCTAATAAATGCTTATCAGATTTTAGAAGAAAACATATTTATATCTGAACAGAACCCACTTAAATTGGGAGAAACGATCCCTGAATTATTACCCAAAGCTCGATTTAAAAAGATTGAAAAGATGGTATTTAGCTTAGCTAATATACAAGATTTTTTAAATGAACTTAAAAATAAAAAAATTAGTAATTTGATAGTTTGTGGGATCGAAACGCATATTTGTATTCAACAAACTGCCTTAGATTGTTTACAAAAAGGATTTGAAGTTATTCTCATATCAGATGCCATGGGGAGTCGAAATAAATTTGATCATGAAATAGCATTACAAAGAATGAATCAGAGTGGGGCGATCTTAACAACAACTGAATCAATAATTTTTGAATTATGCAAAACTGCGGATAGAAAAGAATTTAAAGAAATTAGAAATATAATAATGAGTTAAAGAAAAATAAAGACTGGTTTGTTGTTTAGAGATAATTTAAAATTTTATTAGAGATAAATTTTTTGGGTTTATTTGAATATGAAATTAGTTACTGAAAACTTCCTTCTGGCAATATCTATTTTTTTTATTGGATTTTTATTGTCGATAATAATTTCTAAACTTTCAAAAATATTTTTTAAAAAGATTTCCAAAAGAACAAAAACAAATTTCGATGATTTTATTTTTGAAGTAATCTCTGGAATTATAAAACCTATAGGGTTCCTCCTCTCATTTTATTTTTCAATTGACTATTTTTTTGCTGATGAAATAACTTTCATCTCTGTCTTGTTGAATATTTTGAAATTATTTATATTAATAATCATCATAAAAGCTCTTAACAAAGTTTTAATAAGATCTTTAACAGAATCGACCTCGAAAATTAATGATTCCTCAATTAGTTCAATGGTATCTTCATTAACTCCATTGATAAAAGCATTAACATGGACTATTGGCTCAATATTTTTCTTACAAAATATAGGTGTTCAAATGACTGCTATTTGGGCTTTACTAAGTGCCGGAGGAATTGGAGCAGGATTAGCTTTGAAAGATCCAGTTCAGGAGTTTTTTGAATATATAACAATTTTGCTTGATAAACCTTTTCAAAAAGGTGAGTTTATAAAATCTGATGGAGTCCTCGGAATGGTTGAGAGAGTGGGAGTACGATCCTCAAGGATAAGAAGTATTAATGGGGAAGTGATAGTAATGAGCAACAGCGCCCTAACAAATGGAATAATTTCAAATTACGCACAAATGGAAAAAAGGAGGTTAGTACATAAATTGGGAGTTATTTATGAAACCTCTCCAAAAATTATGAAATTGATTCCAAAAATTATTAAAAAAATAGTTGAAGAAACAAAAGACGCTTCTTTTGATAGATGTCATTTCACGGATTTCGGAGACTTCAGTCTTAATTTCGAACTTGTTTATTACATCCCAACAAATAATTATCTTGCTGCGATGGAAGCTCAACAAACTATAAATTTAAGAATTATTGAGGAATTTTCTCTTAATAATATAGAGTTTGCATTCCCAACACAAACCTTAAATATTGAAAGTAACAAAGCCAAATGATCTACAAATCTCTTCACTTAAAATCCAGAGTTTTGAAGCCAACTCAGAATTATTTGCTTCATCACTAACCTTACTTTCAACTAATTTATGTTTTTTAAAAGATATAAGTTTATTACTTAAATGAACGTAACTAATATTATTTAAATTTGAATCAAAAACAATTTCAGAAAGTAACTTACCAGCATTTTCAAGGCTTTCTGAAATTCCTAAAATATTTTTTGCAGCTTTAGAAAAAATTAAATATCCAAAGAGATTAAAACGTTTACTATATCTAAAAAAACCTGAATCATCATTTGGTATTACGAGACCTGGAGCCCAAGTGATTACAGAAATTTTTCTAGAGGATATTTTTAATTTATTTGCAAGTTCTTTTGCAAACAAAATATTACATAACTTACTATTTTTATAAGATTCATCAGCATTAAAATTTAAAAATTTACCCGTAACTTTTTTTCTAAAATCAACTAGATTATTAAGCCCTGCTTTCTTTCCTATATTTCCGCCTGAGCTATTGGGGTCGTGTACATCTGATGATGTAATAATGATTCTAGATTCTTCTTTATCTTTAATAAAATCTTTAAGGAGATTTACCAAGTAAAAATGTGCGAGATGATTTACTGCAAAAGTTAGTTCTATGCCTTGTTTTGATACTTTAGGGTAAAAAGAGCCTGTATATTGCAATCCTGCATTTAAAATAATGACATCTAAAAAAATCTTTTTACTAATAAAGTAATCTTTAATTTTTTTAATATTCTCTAGATCTGAAAGATCACAATTTTCAATTATACTTAAATATTTACAAAGGTAATTTTTATCAAAATATTTCTGAATTGTTTTGAGAAATTCATTCTTTCTTGATTCAGATTTTATTACAACATATAAATTATTTTTCGTCCTAAGTATATTAATGATAGCCAAAAGTCCTATACCTGAATTACCTCCAGTAATTAAAATATTTTTATTTTCAATCATTTACTTTGCTATATTTTTTTACATAATAAATACTTTTTAAGTATTTTTTTTTACTTTGTAATCTTATAAATTATTGTTAAAACACTGAAAACTTAGTCACTAGTATTTGAGTAATTTGATTATTATTAATCTACTCTCATTATAAGTATTGGATGAAAAATATAATGCTAGGCGCAGAAGTAATAACTTGTTCCATAAATTTCTTTAATCATAAGATTTATATTTAATGTCAAAAGAAAATATGCCAGATGTTCTTGTTTTGGGTGCAGGGCCTGCAGGTATGGCTATTGCCTCAGCTTTAGGGAAGGAAAAATTAGATGTTGAAGTGCTTTCTCCAAATGGACCAGATGAACCTTGGCCAAACACATATGGCATTTGGGGGGAAGAAGTTGATCAACTCGGACTTCAGGATTTACTCGAATATAGATGGAAGAATACTGTAAGTTTTTTTGGGCATGGCGCTTTAGAAGAGCAGGACGACGAGAATAAAGCCACGGAACATTCACTAGATTATGGACTATTTGATAAGAAGAAACTCCACAATTATTGGTTTAATGAATGCAATAAGTCTTTAATTAAATGGCATCAAGGCTTTGCAAACAAAATACATTTTGAAAAATACAAAAGTACAGTAACTACAAAAGATGGCAAAACTTACTCTGCAAGATTAGTAGTGGATGCAACAGGGTATGTTCCTGTTTTTCTTAAATTAAAATCGTGCGGTCCCTTAGCAGTCCAAACTTGTTATGGGATAGTAGGTAATTTTAGTAAACCTCCACTCAAGAAAGGGCAGTTTGTATTAATGGACTATAGAAATGACCATCTTAACGATGCGCAAAAAAAAGAGCCGCCAACTTTTCTTTATGCCATGGATATGGGGGATGGGAAATATTTTCTTGAAGAGACATCTCTTGGTTTAGTAAATCCTCTAACAATGGAAAATTTAAAAGAGAGACTAGAGAAGAGGCTTTCTTATCGAAATATATCAATCACAAGCATGCAGCACGAAGAGCTTGGCTTATTTCTCCCTATGAATATGCCAATCCCAGATTTCAAACAACAAATACTTGGATATGGTGGTGCTGCTTCAATGGTACATCCTGCATCTGGATATTTAATTGGTAATGTTTTAAGAAGAGCTCCACTTGTCGCTAAGGCAGTCTCAGAAGCAATTAAAAACAAAAATCTAAGTACATATCATATTGCTAGAAAAGGATGGGAAACTTTATGGTCAAAAGAATTAATTAGGAAGAAATCACTTTATCAATTTGGATTAGAAAAACTCATGAGGTTTGACGAGAAACTATTGAGAGAATTTTTTGGCAGTTTTTTCCAACTACCTAAAAATCAATGGTATGGTTTTCTAACTGATACTCTTTCTTTAAAAGAGATTGTATATGCGATGTGCATAATGTTTATAAAGGCTCCATGGAGTGTAAAGAAAGGACTTATGATTATGCATGGAAGAGAATTTAAAATGTTACTTAGGATAATATTTCCAAACATATAGTTAAAAAATGAGAACCATATTAATAAGTGGAGCCAGTAGAGGTATTGGACTAAATATTGCACATAAAGAATTAAAAGAAGGCAATAGAATTAGTGTTGGCATAAGAGATTTAGAATCATTAAAAGGAAGCGCTATTGATCCAAAAAAATGGCCAAAAGGGAAAATTATAATCAACCACTATGATGCTTTAAAAAAAGTTACAGCCGAAAATTGGATAAATAATACCGTAGATGAATTTGGAGGATTTGATTCAGTAATAAATTGTTCTGGCGTATTATCGAAAGTTCCTTTCTTATACAAAGATGGTGATGAAGAAGATATTTTAAAAACATTAAATATCAATTTTTTGGCAATTTGGCATTTATGTAGGCTTTCTTGGGATCATTTATGTACCTCTGGAAGGGGGAGAATTATTGTTTTAGTTTCAATGAGCGGGAAAAGATCCAAGGGTGATTTAGCAGCTTATTCTTCTTCAAAGTTTGCTTTGATGGGATTATGCCAAACGATGAAAAATAAAGGTTGGGATAAAAATATAAGGATTTCTGCAATTTGCCCAAGCTGGGTCAATACAAAAATGGCCCAAAATATCTCTTCCTTAGACAAATCAAGCATGACACAACCGGAAGATATCGCTGAAATATGCTCAACTATTCTTAAGTTACCTACCCAATCGGTTCCATTTGAAATAGCCTTAAATTGTAACTATGAAATTTAACCTAAATTAAAAATTAAGTAAGCCATTGAAAGCATTGCAATTGCAATAAATAAACCTTTTATTCGATTAGTTAACAATGAAAAAAGAGATAAATCTTCAGAAAAGTATCCGCCAAAACTACCTGTAATAAATAGTATAACCATTGGTAGAGATGCCATTCCGAAAGAATAAGAAATAGATCTAACAAATCCAAAATTTAAATAATTAAAAATAAAAGAACCTAATGAAAACAATAAAAAAGATGCAAATAGAGTTATGGAAACTTCAGCATCTAAAGTGTGAGGTAAGCTACCCTTTAATTCAAATTGCTTTTTACATTCTCTAATTTGTCTTTTAGAGAGCTTTAAATAACCAGTTTCAGGAATTCTTTGCGACTTATATTTTCTTAGTAATCTTGCTTCAAGAGTTTCTGGCTCCTTAGTCATAATTGATGTTAATAATTCATCTGGCTTTAATTTTTTAATTTTCTTTTCAAGATTATCCGTTTTCCCAATCCTATAAAGGTCTCCTACTCTAATAAGATAAACATATCCCGACATTTGCGTTGTAAAATTAATACTGTTCCTACTTAGATAATACTAAAAGAATTAGGGAAATTAAAAGTTTTTACAATATGAAAAACGATATTTTATATTCATTTCGAAGATGTCCATATGCAATTCGTGCAAGATGGTCCCTTTTAATTTGCGAAATAAAAGTAGAGATAAGAGAAATTGATTTAAAAAATAAACCTCTAGATTTTTTAAATAATTCAAAGACAAAAACGGTTCCAATACTTATAAAAAAAAATAGTGAAGTTATTGAAGAAAGTCTTGACATCATCCTGTGGGCTCTCTCAGAGTCGAAAAAGGAAAACATCAAATTAATTTATTTTCCTGAGAACAAAAAGGAGGATATTTTTGAAATAATTAATGAAAACGATAACGAATTCAAATATCATTTAGATCGATTTAAATATGCCACAAGATATAAAGATAGTGATGAAGAATTTCACTTCACAAATGCTATTAAATTTATAAAGAGATGGAACGAACTACTTTCAGAAAACAAATATTTTTTTGGAGATAGCCCCACAATTGCTGATTGGTCTGTTTGGCCTTTTGTTAGACAATTTAGAATCGCTTGTGAAAGTCAAAAAAGAACAAATTATTTTGAACCCTCAATAAAAAACTGGTTAGATGCATTTGAGAAAAATAGAGAATTTAAATCCTTAATGTATAAATACGAATTATGGGAACCAAATTATAGAAAGAATTATTTTCCTTTAAATTAACTTTCCAATAACTTCCTTTTTTCAATTATTCTTGCCAACTCCAAAAAATATCCTGCAGTCCTAAATTTGCCTATATTTTTTTCCTTAAAATCAAGATCGCTTCTAATTTCTGCAGTTTCCGCCATAAGCAAATCTAAATCATTTGATCCAAGACTATACAATTCACCAAGTTCGATTTCCCTTCCTAGTAAATGACTCCTAAACCACTTTCCTTTATTTTCTTGAGGTGGAATATCGTAGGAAGTAAATGACATTAAAATAAAATTTAGGCTAATACCATTCTAGGGTTCTTATTGAAACTTTTTCATCTCTACTTTATTAAAAATCAATGCAATAAAAAGAATTGCAAATGTAATTAGAGCACAAATTTCTGTCCAATAATCTAATCCAATTTTAGAAATCATTAATGGTGCAAGAACTGTGAATAGTCCCCCAGAAAGAATTAACTGAGCAAAAAGCTGTTTTGACGTAAAAATTGGTAACGTCTTAGAAATATTTTTAGGGTCTGCAAGCCTTAAAAGAAGTAACCCAGAAGCTACTACACCTGTAGAATTTCCAAACTCTATCAAGCTTTTTTCAAACCAATAATCATCAAAAATAAAGTATGCGAAATAAGTAATGCAGATTAAATTCCAAAATAAACCGAAAATAGTAAACACTAAAATAAGTATCCAATTATCAAAAACAACTGCAATATCCAAACTCGCCATAGCTGTAAAAATCAATAAGTCTGTGGATAAAATGCCAATCTCCCTTTGCAGAATATTTGAAATAAATTCTGTATTTTTGGTTTTTTCTAAAATATATCTAATAAGTAGCGAACCTATTAGAATAAAAGGAAATACTGGTAGTGAAAAAATAATTTCCTTCGAAAAATCACCAAAAGAACTTGAAATATACCTTAAAAATTTAAGTAGCAAAACACCAAAAGAAATTGCCATACCTGAGAATCCAAGATTTATGATAAAAATTCTTAAATCTGCAAAAATTCCTGTCTTATTTTTTCCCTTAAGATTATCTTTTTGCTCAAGAATTTCCTCAGTATCTGAAAGACCTAAAGTTCTACCAAGAAAGATAAATAGACTACCCAATATTGAAGAGGATAATAGACCCATTGTTGCCATAGCCAAACCGAGATCTAAACCATTTGGGAAACCTAGTTTATTAAAACTTTCACCGATTATTGATGCAGCTCCATGACCACCCTCAAAACCCACCTCTATTAGACATCCCATTAGAGGGTTTGCTTCCATAGATGGCGGCAGAAAGTATTTAACAACTAGACCTCCAACAAAAAATTGACCAAAACCTAGTGAAAGAGCCAATAGAAATTGATTGAAAATTGGTTTAACTAAACCATTAATATTTGGAATAGGTCTTCCCATCATTAAAGTTGCGAAGACTAAAGATAAAAGAGGAGTAGGAAAATTACTCCAAACATTGATTGTTTCTTTTGGCAAAAAATGTATTGCCCCAAATGGACCTATAGATATACCTAAAATCCCTGATATAACTGCTATTGGTAATCCAAATCTCTCAAGTTGAACAGCTAGTTTTAATTTCCTCCCAAAAATCAACAAAAAAAATATAATTATTAATCCCAAAAAACTTATCAACAGAGAATTTGAAAAAATATCTTTATTCTGCAGAGAAAAAATATTCAATGATTTCAGAAACATATAATTCTAAATCTAAATTAATAAACAAAATTTTTCAAATAAAAAAGGCCCTTAAAAAGGGCCTTTAATAAAATGATTAACTTGAGATTTTAATCCTTAAGAGTAATTGTGGCACTATCAATATTACTAATAGCATTGGTAACTCTCTTGAAATCAAAGCCTAATGCTCTTAGAGCATGCCAAAGGTGGCCTTGAATAAAGAAGAAACCAAAGTAGTAGTGAACATTTGCTAACCATGCCCTTGATGTAAACTCACCATCAGGAAGATCAACAGTATCAACCCAATATGGAGAAATACTAAACTTCAACTCTAGTGGTTCACCAAAATATTCAACAGGGTAAACAGTTGTATTTGCTGCACTCCAGAAAGCTGCAATAATAGCCATCCAGCCTATTCCGGCTAAAGACCAAGATAGAACAGCCTCGGCTGATAGAAGACCTTTACCTTTGAACTTAGTAAATTCTCCTACCTGTTTAGTAGCAATATGCCATGCACCACCTGTAATCTCTACAAAAGCTAAGAATGCATGACCACCCATAACCTCTTCCAGACTATCGATAGTCAAAAAGTCTGTTTGATGATTCCAAATTTTTGCTAAGTTTAATTCGTATTCAACTTGTCTTACAGCACCAATAGCTGGATCATAAATTCCATGGACTCTGGCCCATTCAACGAAAGCAATAACCGCAAATCCTAAGAAGAGTAGATGATGTCCAAGAATAAATGTCAATTTGTCAGGATTATCCCATTCAATATTGAATTTTCTTGCTCTAGCAATATCTGAATCTTCTAAATTTCCTGGAAGAAGTAGAGAGTGTAAAAGTCCACCAGCAGCTAAAACCATAGAAGAAACTAAGTGTACGATTGCTATTGCAAGTACAGGTTTAGTATCTCCCATCGCGACGCCATTAGCGTCAAACCCTATTCCTAGAGTCGCTAAGTGTGGAAGAACAATTAAAGGTTGATGACCCATAGGAACACTAGGATCAAATCGTGAAAGTTCAAAAAGGGTGAAAGCACCAGCCCAGAAAACAATTAATCCTGCATGAGCTACATGAGCAGCGATAAATTTTCCTGAGCGATTAGCTACACCTGAATTTCCAGCCCACCACCCGTAAGTGGTATCTGGATTACCGTAGGTTTGCATTTAGGAAATGATTAGCTTAAACGTTTCGAGAATACTTTAATTTTCATCAAACGGTTGAATTCACAACAAAATTGTAAAAATTAGTAATCCTAAGAAAAAAAATTAATTAATTTCCCAAAGCGATTAAATATAGAATAAGTTAGATTTCAACAGCAAAGTTATTGCTAGAGAATAGATTAAATATCAAATTAAAAGAGTTTTAATTTAAATCTTTTTTTATTAAATTTCTTTTTGCTGACATTAAACGATGTTTTGTTTCATTAAACCATCCTATTTATTGCCTCATTCTCAAACAATTATTAAATATGGGATAAGACATCTATATATTTATGACTACTTCTCAAGAGTCTTCTAGAAAATTTTCACTAGAAATGAAATCTGAAGTTCATTACAAAAAGGCTGCGAAATCATACAGAAAATCAAAACAATATATAAATATGATTAACTTATATCCAACTTTGCAAAATACTCTAATTGAGTGTAAGGATGAAAATCTAATAGAATAAAATTTATATTTATTTTTCCAAATCAATAAATAAAATATTTTTTAGGCTGCAATATTATAGTTTTCTTCAGAATAAAATTTATTAATTATTTTTTTGCACATTTTTATATTGTATAGCGCTTTGGGTTTCCAAGGTTTTTTCTGACCTAGTGGAGAGCTTTTCCAATGAATCCCTGGCTTAAGGATTCCATTTTCACGTAAAAAAGAAAGTTTAATTTCAGTTATTCCTAGTTGTTCCGCGGTCAACTCAGATGAGCTCCACATATCCCCTAACATTGAATAAAGTAAATATTATTAATCCTTGATAACGTTAATCTTATTTTTTTGAAAGGGGTAAAACTTTTAAATAATTATTAAATAACAAAAAACCTAGTATTTACAGAGAAAAAAGACTTGAAAGATTTATATCAATTTAAGAAATATTAAATAAAGAATCTGCATTTATGAATATCTCATCTGCACCCTCACCTTTATTTGTAGATTTATAGCTACGATATTCTTCTGTAATCGATTGATGCTTTGAAAGATTGATCCAACCCTTTTGCCAATTTCCACCATTTATTAATTCGTCGTATGTAGTTGTTAAGTTAATTTCAGAATCAAGGACAGAAACCATTAAAAAGCTAATATCTCCTTTTTCTTTAGTCTCATTTACTAAAACAAAATGTCTCAATCCATTTATGGTTTTATTCGAAGTCCAGTAATTTTCCATAATTATTTTTTCTTAATATTCCGCTCAGAATTTTTTCTAGATATTTTCTTATATTCAGATCTAATTTCGTCTAATAAAAGTTTTCTTCTATCCATATAGTTAACAGAATCTTGTTTAGATAAGTTATATCTTTCTTTTTTAGTTAAATTCATCCAGTTATTAAGATTCTTTTTATTGAAAGTTGTTAATTTTTTAGCCTTCAAAACTTTTTGTTTTCTATTCAATCTAAGAAAATTCCTTAAATAAATGAAAATAAATATAAAAAGAAAAATTATCACAAACTGTAAGAGCATCACTTTGCAAGTAAATTGTTATTTATCCATTTTTCCAATTCAATATTATTCTCAAAAGGTATAACCTCTTCTTTATTCCCATTACCTGATTGATCAAAGAGTCTTATTAAAAATTCCTTTTTGGCTGCCTCATCATCACCAATTACAATAATACTTTTAGATTTTAGTTTATTTGCCTTTTTAAATTGTTTAGAAAATGAGGCTCCACTTAAATCTAACTCAACGATCAAATCATAATTTCTTAATTTTCTGGATAAATCCATAGCTAATGACTCAGCAATTAGGCCTTGATTAATAATATAAATATCAGTATTTCTAGGAACCTCAAGCTCTTTTCCTGCTAGTAAAATTAATCTTTCTAGACCAATAGCAAAACCAATTGCCGGGGTATTTGGCCCCCCCATTTGTTTAATTAAATTATCGTATCTTCCTCCCCCGCAAACTGTAGCTTGGGAACCTAAAGCCCTACTAGTAATTTCAAAAGCAGTATGGGTGTAATAATCTAAACCCCTTACTAAATTAAAATTTTCCACGTAAGGTATTTTTAAAACTTCTAATTGTTTTTTTAATTCTGAATATCTCTTATGACTTTTTTCAGACAAATAATTAAATAATCTTGGTGCATTTTTAAGAGCTTTTTTTGTTTGAATATTCTTTGAATCCAAAATCCTCAAAGGATTTTTAGTAATCCTATTCTGAGAATCTAAATCTAGAGAATCTTTGTTTATTTCTAGCCATTCTAAAAAGGATTTTTGAAAATTTGATCTGTCATTAGTATCACCTAACGTATTAATTTCAAGATTGAGTTCTTTTATTCCTAATTTATCTAACATATCCCAAGCTAAAGCAATAATTTCAACATCGCTTCTAACTGAATCATGCCCTATAAACTCAACACCTAACTGATGAAACTGTCTTTGTCTGCCTGCTTGAGGTCTTTCGTATCGAAACATAGGACCCATGTACCAAAGTTTTTGAAGTGGATTAGATGATATTCCATTTTGTATTAACGCTCGTGCGACGGAGGCGGTTCCTTCAGGTCTGAGAGTGCAGGATCTCTCACCCCTATCAAGAAATGTATACATTTCCTTACTAACAACATCTGTTCCTTCACCAATTCCTCTTATAAATAATTCGGTCATTTCCAATATTGGTGTTCTTATTTCTTTGATTGATGCTCTCGAAAGCTGCTGCAATACAACTTTCTCAACGTTTTGCCACTTTATTAATTGATCAGGAAATAGGTCTACTGTTCCTCTTAGATTTTTTAAGTTATTCAAAGTTCTAAAAAATAATTCAAAATTTTTAATTCATCTAGAAATTAATCCTTGATTGGTTATTCTGTGAGACAATTTTAACTTAACATTTAGAAAAACTATTGGGAATTAATAAAAGTAAAGAGAATCAGCATTGCGGTACAAAACCCAAAAAAATTGCTTTTGGAATAGCACCTCTTGGTATAGTTTCAATAGGAATAGTACCAATGGGAGTAATAAGTATTGGGGTAGTCCCAATGGGTGTATTTTCTTTTGGTGCAGTAGCAATGGGAATAGTTAATTTATCAGTAGTCGGGATGGGTATTATCTCTGCCGGTGTTAATACTATGGGTATATGGGAGTATTCACCAAATTCTCAAAACAATCATCATAATCATGGTAAACAAATTTCAAACTTAAATAAGGGAAATAAAATGCAAGATCTATTTAACACGAAATAAGAGGCTGAAAAGGCTGCCTCAAAATATGGATGTATTGGAGCACATAAAATGGGTAATAAATGGATGCCTTGTGAGATGCACTAAATATTTTCTCAATCAAAAGATTATTAAATATCAATTCAAAATCTCTACTCTAAAATCAAGATTATTTGCCTCATCAATAGTTAATTTTCTTGACCAAGCTCCTTGCACAGGACTATTCCATCTGAACCCAGCATTTTTAGCTAAAGACCTTTCTTCATAACTAACCAAAGCCTTGTATAAGAACCTCGGTTCAGTAGCTTTAAGTAAAAGTTCCTCTAAGTTGTCGCATTTTTTCAAGACCTCAGATAAATAAAAGCAATCAGATAAAGCTCTATGTAAATTCCAAACTGGTATTGAAAAACAAAGGGCTAGATCAGTTACTGAGGGTCTTGCTTTAAGTGATTTTTTAAAAGACCAATTAATATTTTCTAAACTGCATATCCATTTTTTATTAAGCTTAGGTAATCTTCCTTTTCCAAACCATTTCTTATCAAATTCTACATTATGAGCGACGATGAAATCGGAATAATCTACAAGTTTTAAAAAGAAATTCATTCCATCTTGCCATGGTTGAGGGATATTAGTTACTTCTGCAGAAATACCATTTACATCTTCTGCTTCATTACTATTAACTGGGAATAAAAATGAGACTTGTGAAAGTACACATTTATGAGATACATCAAACAAAATAGCCCCTATCTCTATCACTTCATTTTTATTTTCATCTAAACCTGTTGTTTCAGTATCAAGAATTAAAATCTTTTCAATTTTTTTATTTTGATTAGCCACACTTTCTTCGAAAGGTTCACTATTAATTTGATCTTGAAGAAAATCCAATTGATTTAATTCTTTTTTGTTAAATAGTTCCAATTAGTTGAAAGACTTTCATTTATCTTGACGCATTTAATAAAAATATCTTTTAAATTAATATAAATTAAAAATTTGATTAGAAAATAATTTTTTAAAATCCTCTGAGATTTAAAAAAATATAATGACTTTTACAAAATATCAATTTAATACTTTTTGTTATTGGCCTCCAAATCCTAAGAAAATTGTGGAATTTATAGGTGGAAGTTATCTTGCGTCTAAACCAGACTTAACTTATAGAAGATTCATAGAAAGCTTAATTAATACAAACTATGCAGTACATGCTTACAAATACACTCCACAATTTGATCACCAACAACTTGCTATTAAAGCATGGAAAGATTTTAAAAATTGCAAAATATCATTATCTAAAAGAATAGGTGTAGCAATTCCTTCAATTAGAATTGGTCATAGTCTAGGCTGTAAACTTCATTTAATTTCTCCTGATGGAGGAAGAAATTGCGAGAAATTCATATCAATCAGTTTTAATAATTTCAGTGCCAACAAATCAATCCCATTATTGAAACAAATTGCCCAAAAATTGGAATTTAATAGTGAATTTAGCCCAAGTCCTGAGCGTACTTTACGAATAATTGAAAAAACTTATAATCAAAAAAATAACTTCCTAATAAAATTTAACACGGATGAATTAGATCAAACAGATAAATTACTTTCTCGTCTTAAAGCACGAAAAGAAGATAATACTAAGGGGATAATATTAAAAGGTACGCACACTACAATAGCAAGTGCAGGATTAAGAGAAAATTTATTGGGAGATTGGGCTGATGATGATTTTAAAAGAAAAACTATAAAAAAAATTTCCCGTTTAATTGATGAATCAGATTAAGCGGTTTCTTTCAACTTTTCCAAAACAGAACTATCTTCAAGCGTACTTATATCTCCACTGATTTTTTCTCCAGAAGCTAAAGATCTCAAAATTCTCCTCATAATTTTTCCGCTTCGTGTTTTAGGAAGAGATTCAGAAATTATTATTTTTTCTGGCTTTGCGATAATTCCAATTTCTTTAACAACATGTTTTTTTAATTCCTCTACAAATTCCGAAGAAGTATTTACATCTTTCTCTAGAGATACAAAAGCAACTATAACCTCACCTTTAAGATCATCTCTTCTTCCTACCACAGCAGCTTCAGCTACTGATTTATGACTTACCAAAGCAGACTCTATCTCCATTGTTCCTAACCGATGGCCTGAAACACTTATAACATCATCAACTCTCCCCATAATCCATATATATCCATCTTCATCAATGCGAGCTCCATCTCCAGCGAAATAAACATAGCTTTCTCCTTTAAAAGGAATATACTCCCAATAACTATCCAAGTATCTTTGTGGATTCCCATGAATTGTTCTCATCATTCCAGGCCAAGGCTTTTTAATAATTAAATAACCACCCTCATTTTACATTACCTTTTTTCCATTTCTATCGACAACTTCAACTTCAATGCCAGGTAAAGGATAGGTAGCTGAACCTGGCTTTGTTGCAACAACTCCTGGCAAAGGGCTTATCATCACACCGCCTGTTTCGGTTTGCCACCAAGTATCAACTATGGGACATTTATTTTTACCAATAACCTCTTTGTACCAAATCCATGCTTCAGGATTAATTGGTTCTCCGACCGTACCCAAAAGTCTAAGACTCTCTAAATTATATTTATCAGGAATTTCACGTCCCGACTTCATAAATGCTCTTATTGCTGTTGGAGCAGTATAAAAAATCGAGACTTTATATTTCTGAACAATTTCCCAAAAAGCTCCTAAATTAGAAGGCCTTGGAACCCCTTCAAACATTAGGGTTGTAGCCCCATTAGATAAAGGCCCATAAACTATGTAACTATGGCCCGTGATCCAGCCAACATCAGCTGTGCACCAGTAAATATCATCATCCTTTAAATCAAAAATCCACTTAAATGTCAAATGGGACCAAAGATTATAACCACCTGTAGTGTGAACTACGCCTTTAGGTTTACCTGTAGAACCTGAAGTATAAAGAATAAAAAGTCTATCTTCACTGTTCATGATTTCGGGTTCACACCAATTATTTTGATCTTTCAATAATTCGTGCCACCAAAAATCCCTTTTTTTTACCATAGAAATATTTTTTTTAGTCCTTTGAACAACAATTACCTTTTCAACAATTTTATCTGCTCCACCTTCAATTGCTGCGTCAACTGCATTCTTAAGCTCAATCACCTTATCTTTTCTAAAACCGCCATCTGCTGTGATAATAAATTTGGCATTTCCATCAATTAATCTATCCTTCAAGGCTTCTGCAGAAAATCCCCCAAAGACAACTGAATGGGGAGCGCCAATCCTTGCACAAGCTAACATCGCAAACATAGCCTCAGGAATCATTGGCATGTAAATACATACCAAATCACCTTTTTTTACTCCAATTTCTTTTAATGCATTAGCTGCTTTACATACCTCTTTAAGGAGTTCTTCATAAGTATATTTTTTACTATCACCAGGTTCACCTTCCCATATGAGCGCAGTTTTTGCTCCAAGTCCTTTTTTAATATGTCTATCTAAGCAATTGTATGTGATATTAATTTTCCCTTCTTTAAACCACTTAAAAAAGGGGGCGTTTTCACTATCTAATACAGTTTCAAATGGCGCAAACCAATCTATTTCAGATTTTGCATAAGATTCCCAAAATTCAATAGGATTATCTAAGGCTTGTTTTTTTAAACTAATAAATTCTTTTTGAGATCTGATATTTGAGTTTTCTACAAATTTTTTTGAAGGCTGGAAAATTCTACTTTCTTCAAGGATGTTATTAATTGAATTTTTTTTATCTAATGACATTAAATAGATTGATGCTTAATAAACCTAGACGAAAAAATTATGGTTTTCAAAAATTTTAATAATAATTTAGCTGAAAACTTTTTTTAATAAATTTAATAAAGACGGCCAAGAACAAATTCTGGTAAAGCCATTAACGCTCTCTTGTACTCTGAGTCAGGAATCCAAACAATTGCTTCTTTAGAACGCATTGCAAAATCCTCAGCTAATTTTCTAGAACTTTTAATTGCTTTAGAATTCATAATGATGTCAAGAGCATTATCTAAATCATCTTTTTCAGCAAGTTCTCTATTTATAAGAACAGACAATTTCTTATTCTCTTCTAAGGCATATAAAACTGGCGCAGTAAGATATCCACTAGCAAGATCACTTATAGCAGGCTTTCCAAGTTGTTTATCGTTCCCAGTAAAGTCAAGAATATCATCAACTACTTGAAAAGCTAGACCGATGTTTTTACCAAAGTCATATAGCAAATTTAATTTGTCATCGCTAAGATCACTCAAAACCCCAGCTGCTTTACAACTATTAGCGATTAAAGATGCAGTTTTACAGTAGCTTTTGTTTATGTATTTTGAAAAAGATTGAGCCGAATCAAATCTGTTTAAATTTTGTTTAATTTCACCTTCAGCTAAATCCATTATTACTCTACTAAGTAATTTAACCACTTTGACATTATCAAGGTTTGCCAAGTGCCAACTTGCTTGAGCGAATAGAAAGTCACCTGCCAAAACAGCAACTCGAGTATTAAATCTACTATGAACAGTATCTACTCCTCTTCTCGTAGAGGCTTCATCAACAACATCATCGTGGACTAATGACGCTGTATGAATCATTTCAGTTATTTCAGCAAGCCTTTTATGTTTACTTTTTAAACTGAATTCAGGAGATATTGCTTTTGAAATTAACAAAACGATCCCCGGTCTCAATCTTTTTCCTCCCGCACTAAAAAGATGTTCTGCTGCGGCTTGAAGAATTGGATGACCAGCTCCTATTAAATTTTTCAGCTCAAGAATAAGATCATCAAGATCATTTTCAACTGGTTGTAGTAGTTCTGTAACTTTGTTCATGATTGACCTCTTTTATATATTAAGTAATCAAACATTGCTTCGGAGGTTAACAACGCTAATTTCTTTATTAATTTCAAGCCAAAATTTTACTTTTCTGGAAAATTTATCTTTTTCTGAAGTAACAAAAAATTTTACATTATCGTAAGAAATACTTTCATAGCGATTAATTTTTGGAATTGTAAAAGCTTTATTGAATTTTTTTATCAACGCTTCCGATGGATCAATAATTTTTATATTTGAATCTATTTTTTTTCTTAAAAAGTCAAAAATCAAAGGATAATGACTACACCCAAGTATTAGTTCTTCAATATTTTCATTTAAGAGTGGTCTTAAATACAAATCAGCAAGATAATTTAATTTACTAACATTAAGCTCCTCTTTTTCAATTTCTGATACAAATTCTGGACATTCTTGTTGTAATATTTTCAAATTCTCCTTTTTAGAATTTATAGCATTTTTATAAAATGATGATCTGATTGTTGTTTGCGTTGCCAAGACGCCAATTATTTTTTTATTAACTATTTCGGATACTGAGTTTATAAGATCAAAGCAAGGTATATTCAAGTCATTTTCTAGAATATCGAGGGCACATGCATTTGTAGTGTTACAAGCTATTAAAAGTGCATCCAAATACTTATCTTCAAAAAAACTGCAAATCTCTTCTGCAATGGCTCTTATCTCTTTATAATTCTTATTTCCAAAAGGAATTCTTTTTGTATCAGCCAAATAAATAACTTCAACATCCTTCCTTGTTTTTAGTAAAGAATTAAGGATAGTAAAACCACCTATTCCACTGTCAAATATACCTACTTTAATTTTCACCCTACCTTAGAAAGATATTCAAGGATGCCTTTTGAAATTGCATAAGCTACTCTTTTACGATGAACAGCTTTTTCTAGTCTTCTTGCATCTAATCTTCCTGTTAAAAATCCAATTTCAACAAGAACTGCAGGCATCTTAGTATTTTTAATTACATAAAATCTACCCTGTTTAACACCTCGATCAGGACTACCGGGGGAAACTCTTAAAATTTCTTTTTGAATTTTCTTAGCCAGTAATCTACCTCTCCAACCTCTAAAATAAAAAGTTTCTAACCCATTAATATCCCGCCTTTTCCCTCTTGAGGCATTCGCATGAATACTTACAAAGATATCTGCATCAGTTTTGTTTGCAAAAGAAACTCTAGGAGGCAAATCCAAATCAACTTCATTTTTTCTAGTTAACCTAACTTTTACACCTTTTTCAGCAAGTAACTTTTTAACTATTTTGGAAACCTCGAGTACAACATCTGATTCCCTAATACCGCCAATACCTATTGCTCCCGGATCAGGTCCTCCATGCCCTGGATCGATAACAACAGAAAATTTATTTTGTTTTACTTTTGGCAATCGCAAATTATAGTTATTCTTTTCCCTCACATAATTTGAGCTTTGATTTTTTTTAAAAACTTCTATTCTTTTCCCAACAGAGCCCTCACCAATCTCCTTAAATACATATTTTGGTGTAAATAGTTTAATTCTCCACCTATTTTGATCTAAGCCAACCATTTTCCAAGTCAAAGGGGCCAAATAAGTTTCCTCCTTGAATTCAATTACAAGTCTTGTTTTACCATCGCTTGGTTTACCCAACCTGATCTCTTCTATTGGACCATTACCTTTAATTGTTCTTGGATTTTTCAATTCTCCAGGGAAATCTACCCAGAATCTATCACCATATAATTTGTTGGCTTTCTGAAAATATGCTTTTAAATTTGTATTTGATTTGGTTCTTAATTCTAAAACACCATTAGTTTTTAAAGCCCATGCCGCTAGGGCACTTGAAGATTTTACTGGGAGAATCGCAGAATTTAAAAATAAAAAAACAGCTAAATAACGAAAAAGTTTATTATTTGAAAACCTTGACATTAGTTCGGAAACAATTTGTTTTTTCTATGTTTAAGGCTTGGCATCTGCTCTCTAATTTTCTTTACTCTTTCTTTATCAGCAGGGGCTATTGCAGCCCCTTGAGTTTTTCCAGCATCAGACAAAACAGTTCCCCATGGGTCAATCACCATTGCATGGCCATGACTTTGTCTTCTACCATAATGAATCCCAGTTTGAGCTGGAGCAACCACATAGGCAGTATTCTCAATAGCTCGTGCTTGTAAAAGTATTTGCCAGTGATCTTTGCCCGTAAATGCTGTAAAAGCTGCGGGAATCATAATTAGATCTGCACCATTTGAAGACAAATATCTAAAAAGTTCAGGGAATCTAACGTCGTAACAAATCGATAATCCTACTTTACATAAACCTGGTACATCTACGACAGGTGGATATTCCTCCCCGGATAAAATAGTAGATGATTCCTTATACAAATTTCCATCTGGCAAATCAACGTCAAACAAGTGAATCTTGTCATATTTTGCCAAAATCTGTCCATCTTTCCCAAATAGTGCTGACCTGTTAAAAGTATGAGTATCATCACCAGCAGGAACAGGATACCCTCCTCCCAAAAGAAATACTTGATATCTTTGGGACATCTTTTTAAGGAAGTTTGTGCACTTTATTGACAACTCAGAAGCTAATCTAAGTTTTTCATTATCTTCTCCTAAAAAGGCAAAATTCTCAGGCAATCCTATTAACTCAGCACCTCTTCTAGAAGCTAATTCGATCTGTTCTTCAGCTTCAGCAAAATTTGCTTCAACATTTGAAGTACTTGTAATTTGCAATGCTGCTACCAAAAAATCAGTCAAGAACTTACTCCTAATGAACCAATTCGTAAATTATGAGGCACGAATCACACCCCTTTCAACTTGAGCTGGAACAATATCTAAGCAATCAAGTCTAGAGCAACATTTAAAATCATCCTCATAATCTCCAATACTTGTCAATCTTTTGCCATGGGTTGCTGTTTTTAAACATTTCAAAATATCATTTTTCCAAAAATTCCAAAGTGCCAAAGCAGCCTGTAATTCGTCATTCATAATATTTATTTCAAAATCACAGTTCTTTACTAGGTATGAGGCCAGAGCACCAGCAGCTAAAGAATCCTCCAGTGAATAAGACCCCTCCCAACCACTACCAAGTATTAAAACATTTTCACTTTTCAATGAAATGATTTTTTCGGCAACTGCTTTCCTATTTGGAAGTCCCATAGCAAATAAATGCTTAGCATTTTGAACTTTTTGCAATGATTTAGTCCCATTAGTAGTACTCATAAATAATCTTTTACCTTTAACAACTTTTTTTGTAACTGATAAAGGAGAATTTCCTAAATCAAAACCCTCAATCTTTTTTCCGCCTCTCTCTCCAAGCATCAGTCTCTTTTCGGCTTGCCACTTAATTGCAGATTCTTTTAATAAATTTAAATCTGCAAAAACTTGTATTGAATCAGCTCCATTTTTTAAAGCCCAAGAAATTGTGGTTGTAGCTCTTAAAACATCAATGACTACTGCAATATCTGGTCTTATTTCTGGAACATCCTTTGCAACGTGATAATAAGTAAGATTAATGATTAAACCCTTTTTCTAGCTTTATTATAGAAAACAGTTACTTAATTTGATTATTTTTTTTTTAAAACAAACTTATTGATAATATATAAATAATTTGTTTTTACAGAAATCTTATCAAGTATTTAATTTGAAAATGAATAATATCCGCACAATAAAAGGTGGAGTTAATTTAAACGGAAAAGTAAAAGTACCTGGAGATAAATCTATATCTCATAGAGCTTTAATAATAGGAAGTATTGCTAAGGGTGAGACGACAATCGAGGGTTTTTTATATTCTGAAGATCCGCTTTCAACTGCTGATTGTCTTAGAAAATTAGGTGTAAATATTCCAAAAATAATAAAAGATAAGCCTTTTACGATTTCAGGGATGGGTCTTGATGGATTAAAAGAGCCAAAAGAAATTCTCAATTGTGGAAATTCAGGAACCACTATGAGGTTACTAATGGGTTTATTAGCCGCACTAGAAGGTAGAAACTTCATCTTAACCGGGGATGCTTCTCTTAACGAGAGGCCAATGGGGAGAGTTGGCAAACCGTTATCTTTAATGGGTGGCAAAATTTCTGGAAGGGAAGGCGGTAACAAAGCTCCAATCTCAATTGACGGAAAAAAACTTAAGGGATGTGTTATTGGAACTCCAGTAGCAAGTGCTCAAGTGAAATCGGCAATATTATTGGCAGGCCTCAATGCTTCTGGAACTACTTCTGTTATTGAACCAGCATCTTCAAGAGATCATACTGAAAGGATGTTAAAAGCATTTGGTGCAGACATCAGTATCAGAGGGGAATTAGGAAGGAATGTAGTTATCAAGTCAGGGGGCAACTTAATTGGCCAGAGAGTATTGATTCCTGGAGATATAAGCTCTGCTTCTTTTTGGATGATTGCTGCATCTATTGTTCCAAATTCAGAGATTTTAATTCAGAATGTCGGATTAAATCCTACTAGAACAGGGATTTTAAAAGTAATGGATTCAATGGGTTGCAAATATGAGATTTTAGATAAATCGACTATTGCAGGTGAGCCTATTGGATCTATTAAAGTAAAGACTTCAAATAATTTAAGATCATTCACTATTGAAGGAGATATTCTCCCAAAACTTATAGATGAAATTCCTATCCTTACTGTGGCTGCCTGTTTTTGTAATGGAGTTTCTGAAATTAAGGATGCACAAGAATTAAGAATTAAGGAGACAGATAGATTAAAAGTCATGGCACGACAGTTACAAAAATTCGGGGCGGAAATAACAGAAAAAGAGGATGGGTTAATTATTAATGGGCAATCAAAATTTCATTCTGCAGAGGTAGATAGTGAGACAGATCATAGAGTAGCAATGAGTCTTGCTATTGCTTCACTTCTTGCTAAAGGTACCTCAAAAATCATGAGATCTGATGCTGCTAGCGTCTCGTATCCCACTTTTTGGGAAGAGCTGGCCAAACTAACTAAATAGCCTAAAAAGTTTTTGTCTGAATTAATAGAAGTCTTAACTAAAGATGGTAGTTACTCTTTAAGAAGTGTGCTTTTTCAAGAGAACTTCCATAGTTTATTGGGCGCATTAGAGGAAACAAAGTCAAAGTTTACAGCTACTTCTAATTTGCAAAGATTTAAGGGCAAATCTCTTAATGTTTTGGATATATGTTTTGGTTTAGGATACAATTCTGCTTCTTTATTAGATGAATTAATAAAACAAAAATCATATTTAAATTTGTATTCATTGGAGATTGATAAAAAGCCTCTTGAATACTCGCTTAGAAATAAATCTTTCCTAAAATTATGGGATCCAAAAGTCAAAAAAATATTTGAATCACTTTATCAAAAAGATTACTTTGAGGATCAATTTTTTAAATGCAGTATCTTATGGGGTGATGCTAGAGAAAAAATCAACATTATTCCTTCCTCTATTAAATTCGATCTGATTTATTTAGATGGTTTTTCTCCTCAAAAATGCCCACAAGTATGGACAATTGAATTTTTATCCAAAGTCACAGAAAATCTTAATCCTCAGGGATATTTAATAACTTATTCTTCATCAGCGGCAGTAAGAAAAACCTTAAGAAATCTTGGATTAGAAATTTTTACTATTAAGCCAAGTTTCAACAACAGAACTTTTTGGAGTCAGGGAACTGTCGCAATTTCAAAATTTGATAAGAATAAATTGAAACCTAATTTCAATTTTGAAAAGTTAACTTTGATGGAAGAAGAACATCTCTTAACTAAAGCTAGTATTCCATATAGAGATCAAGATTTGAACTCAAGTAAAGAAGATATAATGAGGAGAAGATTAGATGAGCAATTATTATCGAATCTATTATCTACAAATAAATGGAGAGAGAAGTGGGGAATGACGAAGTTATCCTTTAAGAGTTAGATTTAAATTAGGATTTCAAATAAACATGTTAAGTGTTGCGATATTAGCGGCAGGCAAGGGCACTAGGATGGAAAGCTCATTGCCAAAAGTTTTACATAAAATTTCTGGCAAAAGTCTTCTACAAAGAGTAATTGATTCATGTTTGGAATTAAAACCTGATAAAATTTTCGTAATTACTGGACACAAATCAAAAGAAGTACAAAAGGCAATCCCAAACGATAAAAAAATTCATTTTGTTGTTCAACAACCTCAATCAGGAACAGGTCATGCTATTCAGGTACTTTGTAAAGAAGTAAGAAAAAATGAAGGAAAACTTTTGGTACTAAACGGCGATGTACCACTTATTAGGCCTAATACTCTAAAAAGACTTTTGTCCTTTCACGATTCAAAAAATGCTGAGGTTTCTTTAATTACCACAAAGAAAACAAATCCTCATGGATATGGCAGAGTTTTTTTGAAGGGGGATTTTATAGAGAGAATTGTTGAAGAAAAAGATTGCAATGATCTAGAAAGAGAAAATCCATTAATAAATGCAGGTGTTTACTGTTTTAACTGGGGTATTTTGTCAGAAATAATTAATACCTTGCAAAGCAATAATAATCAAAAAGAGATTTACTTAACAGATACAATATCTTTGCTAAAAAATTCCTTAAGTCTTGAGGTAGAGGATAATGGAGAGCTAAAAGGAATTAATAACAGAATTCAACTTTCAGAGTGCGAGGAATGTATACAGAATTCAATTAAAGAAAAGCATATGCTCAATGGTGTAACTTTTATAAATAAAGCAAGTTGTTCAATTAGTGAAGAAGCTGAAATTGGTAAGGATGTAATCATAGAGGCTAATACACATATAAGGGGAAATACGAAAATAAATAGTCATTGCATTATCGGTCCAAATACTTTTATTGAGAATTCTAATGTGGGATTAAAATGTGAAATTTCAAACTCTACTGTTTATGATTCTCAGATAATGCATCATATAAAAATTGGCCCTTACAGTCATATAAGACCCAACTCCAAAATATCTTCCTATAGCAAAATAGGTAATTTTGTAGAGATCAAAAATAGTCAACTAGAGGAAGAATCTAAAGTTAACCATCTAAGTTATATTGGTGATTCTATTATTGGAAGATCTACAAATATTGGAGCAGGCACTATTACTGCAAATTTTGATGGACATAAAAAACATCAAACAAAAATTGGTAAAAATTCCAGTATTGGAGCAAACACAGTTCTTGTAGCGCCAATAAATCTAGGGGAATCAGTAACCACAGGTGCCGGTTCAGTTATCACAAAAGACTCTAAAGATAATTCATTAGCGATCTCAAGAACTAAGCAAGTAAATATAGAGAATTGGGAAAAAAAGAAATCCTAATCTAGTTAATTAATTCAATAATTTTTTCAAGTTGCCAACATCTGCTCCCTTTTATAAGAATGGAATCACCTTTTTTTGTTGATTTGTTTATTTCTTGAGGTACATCTTTAATATTATTTAAAACTAAGAATTTTTTCTTATCTTTTAGATAATTGGTGAAAATTTTTTCATTTTCTTTATCGCAAATAAATAAACACTTTTCTATATCTGAATTATTTATTAGGTTGAATATTTCTTTGTGATATTTTTCAGATTCTTTTCCCAATTCTTGCATACTTCCAAATATGAAAAATTTATTTCTCGGTTTTTCAAGCAGGTTATTAATACATGCTTTTACTGACTCTGGCGAAGCATTATAAGATTCGTCGTATATTGTTGTTTTTACTGATTTAAGAATTTTATTCCTTCCACCGAAACTTGCAAAATCAAATTTATTAAAACTTGCAAAATCAATACCTAACTCTTTAGCAACTGCATAAGCAAATAAGAAATTCAAAGCATTGTGAAATCCCTCAAATGAAATTTTAAAGATATTTTCTTCAATTAAAATTGTTTTATTCGAAGGATTATAAAATCCTTGCAAATTATCATCTTTCTTAAAACTCTCTTTTTGATTTTCAATATTTAATAGTCTTACTTTTATCACTCTACCTTTCCAAAGTTCTCTTAAAGTTTTTTCTAGGAATGGATCATTTGCTGGAATTATTACAACTCCGTCTGGATTTAAGAACTTACTGATTTCACACTTTGCATGAGTAATATTTTTTTTTGAGCCTAACAATCCAATATGAGCTGTGCCAATGTTAGTAATAATTGCGATATTGGGTTCACTATATTTAGATAAATTCTCAATCTGTCCAAGACCTCTCATCCCCATCTCAAGAACTAAAACTTTATCTTCTACATCTGTAGCAAGAATAGTAAGACCAACTCCAATCTCATTATTGAAATTTGCATGAGATAATTTAATTCTTCCAAGTTTATTTAAAACTCCACCAATCATCTCTTTTGTAGTTGTTTTACCCACTGAGCCAGTTATTGCAACAACAGGAATATTTAATTTTTTTCTTTTTAGCAATGCTAATTTTTGAAATGCCTCTGTTGTATCATTTACTACCCAATAAGGAAAATTATTAGGAAGTAATCTCTGCATCCCTTTTTTAATTACAACAGACTTAACTCCTTTATTTAAAACCTCTGGAAGAAAACTATGTCCGTCAAAATTTTTACCTTTGATAGCTATAAAAAGATCATTTTTTAATAAAGTTCTACTATCAATACTTATATTCTTAAAATTTAATAAATCTCTTTTCCCCTCGCTCAGATTTCTAATATCCCCCAAAACATTGTTTAATTCTGATAAAGAGAAATCCATTAAAAAATTAAGTCATACTTTTTTTAAAGATGGATCAGCTGATTGTCCGTAAGAAAATTTTTCAACTTCAGCAACATCTGGCGATGGTTCTTTTATTCCGCAAACATCCTTATACATAACTTCGTATTCAAGAGCTGATCTTTGCCAACTAAACTCTTGGCTCATGGCTCTTTTTTGCAGTAATTCCCAACTATCTTTATGCCTAAAGGCTTCCCATGACCTTACTAAAGAAGTATAGAAATCTATAGGTTCAAAGCGATCAAAGCAAAAACCTGTACCATTATTATTTTCTGGGTCATGAGGTAAAACTGTATCAACTAAACCTCCGACTCGCCTTACTATTGGAATAGAGCCATATCTCATGGCGAGGAGTTGACTAATACCACAAGGTTCAAATCTACTCGGCATTAAGAATGCATCTGAGCCACCATAGATAAGCCTTGATAGAGAATCATCATAGGTAAGAAATACTGAGAATCTTCCTGGGTAATCTAATGCCAGTTGCCATAATCCAGATTCTAAATATCTATCTCCAGTCCCTAATACAGCAATTTGAGAATCTGTATAGGCTAACAGTCTTCTTGAAACTTGTAAAAGTAAGTCAACCCCTTTCTGATCAACTAACCTACTGACCATACCTAGAAGATATTTTTTAGAGTTTACTTCCAGACCCATTTCTCTCTGCAGAATTTTTTTATTTTCTAGCCTATTTTCTAAATTCTTAATACTGAATTTTGCAGGCAACACTGGATCTTTGGCTGGATTCCATTCATCAAGATCTATACCATTAAGAATTCCCCTTAATTTACCTGAAATATAATTAAGTAATCCTTCGAGGCTTTCCCCGTATTCATGGGTTTTAATCTCATCTGCATAGGTCGGAGAAACGGCATTAACCCTATCTGCGTACAACATTGCCGCAGCCATTGTGTGGTCTCCATGCATATACCAAGGACACCAAGTCATTTTTTCAAGTTTCCACCTCCAAGGACCTTGGTATTTTAAATTATGAATTGTGAAGACAGTACTAATTTCGGGGTCCTGATGCATCCAAACAGGAATCATTCCAGTGTGCCAATCATGGCAATGGAGAACTTGAGGTTTCCAACAATTCCAGGCAAATTCTGCAGTGGCACTAGCAAAAAATGTAAAGCGCCAGTCCTCATTTTCGCCCCCGTATATTTGATCAGAGTCAAATGTTGGATGACCCACTAGGTAAATCACATAATTATGAATGGGATGTTTTGCTTTGTATACGGCAAAATCAGTGCCCATTGTATTTGCTCTAAAGACTGGTTCATTCGATACCTCTAAAAGACTCCACAATTTTCCATATCCTGGAATTATTACCCTTACATCGTGACCAAGTTTTATCAAGGATGGAGGCAACGAACCAACCACATCTCCCATACCTCCAACTTTGATCATTGGAGCACATTCAGCAGCGGCAAGAAGAATTCTCATTGATAATTATTTAAAAAAGTTTTTTTGAAAAATAAACTAGGGTGTCCACTTATAGTCAGAAAAGTCTGGTGGACGCTTTTCAAGAAAGGCATCTCTACCTTCTTGAGCTTCTTCAGTCGAATAGAATAATTGGGTTGTGTATCCAGATAATTCTTGAATACCAGCAATCCCATCATTCTCCGCATTGAATGAAGCTTTAAGAATACGAATAGCAGTTGGACTATTTCGTAAAATCTCTTTTGCCCAGATTACACCCTCAGCTTCTAATTCTTCAATCTTTGTAATTGCATTTATCAAGCCCATCTTAAGAGCTTCCTTGGAATTATATTTTCTACACAAAAACCAAATTTCTTTTGCTTTTCTTTGACCAACAAGTCTTGCTAAATAACTAGATCCAAAACCCGCATCAAAACTACCAACTTTTGGACCTGTTTGACCAAATATTGCATTTTCAGAGGCGATACTGAGATCACAAATTAAATGAAGTACCTGGCCTCCTCCAATTGCAAAACCAGGAACTAAAGCAATAACAACTTTAGGCAAACTTCTTATTAACCTTTGAAGTTCAAGTACATTTAATCTCTGCTTCCCTTCATCATTTTTATACCCATTTTTACCCCTTACACTCTGATCTCCTCCAGAGCAAAAAGAATAAATACCTTTCTTATCAGGTCCTGCACCTGTAAAGAGAACTACTCCAATAGTTTCATCATTTCTTACAATATCAAATGCGTCGATGAGTTCATCTATAGTTTGTGGCCTAAATGCATTTCTTTTTTCCGGCCGATTAATTGCAATTCTCGCAATTCCCTCATCTGATTTGTGAAACAATATATCCTCATAAGATTTGCATTCTGACCAATTTAAAGTTGTTTTACCAGGTAATACTTTCATGAAACCTAATTATTCAAAGATAGAAAATGATAAATTTAACTGCCAATTATTTTTTCTAGCAAGGCATTTTTTTTACAAATTTCATTTTCTGGATCAATATCAACTTTAATTATTACAGATTTCTGGATAGAAATGCTCCAATCGAATGCCTCTCGTAATTTTTTAAAATTTGCCACACTTTTAAAGTTTACTTGATATCCCTCTGCGAGTTTTGGCCAGTTTATTTCTTTTGGCATAAGAAAAAGTTTTTTTAATTCACCTTCTTCTAAATTTTCTTTATAAATACGATTAAATATATTTCCACCATTATTATCTATAAGAAGAATTGTTAAATTCATGTCGATTGAATTTTCAATCAGCCATCCATTTATATCATGAATAAAAGCCAAATCTCCAGTCACAAGAAGTAGAGGATTTTTGACCCTTGAAATACCTAATGCAAGAGATAAAGTACCGTCTATGCCAGAAGCTCCTCTAAAGCTGAAACAATTTCTTGTTAAAGTGCCATTCTCAGAAAATGTAAGCCAATCTCTAATCGGGCTACTCGCGGAGAGCATTATAGGATTTTCAGCTGGCCAAAGTTTTGGAACAAGATTTGCAAGCTTATACTCAGTAATTTGATTATCTTGAGTAATTTTCTCTTTTAAAATTTCTTTAATCTGCTCGCCTTCCTCTATTAGATCTAGAGCCATCGGAGTAAGAGACTTTTTGTTTTTTTCTTTAATTGAAAATTCTTCTAACAATAGATTAGTAAAATTTGATAGCCCAAAATCATATTCAAATGATTTTTTTAAAGGGTCCAATTTTCTATAGTTTTTTTCTTTTATAAGAATTTGTATACCTTCGAAGTTTTTTAAAAACTTCTCCAAATCAATTGAGGATGACATAGGGCCAAGCCTCAAAAGTTGATGACAATTTATTGAATTTTTATTTTTTCTTAAAACTAATTCCCAATTCACAACTAATCCTCTCAAATCAGAATAAACTCCTGATACAGGATCAGCAAATACTGGCCAACCAGTAATTTCTTGTAATCTTTCTAAAGATTTATTGAAAGAAGTTAAATCATTTACTGAACCTTGATAAGGACCTACCAAAATAAGACCGGATTCATCTAAATTAAAACTTTTTGAAATTTCTAAGAATTTGTTTTTATCAGACTTTATTTCAACTTCCTGAAATATATATTTTTTCTTAAGGTAAGTTCTCTCAAAAATTTCTAAAACATTTTTTTTATTCAAAAATGAAATACTTAAAGGCCTTTCAATAGGAACATTTAAATGAATAGGACCAGGGAAGGTTAATATTTGTTTCTTAACAATTCGAACTAAACCCAAGATTTCATTTTCTTGTGATTCATGAAGTCCATTTAGATTTGTACTTAAAACTCTTCTACAGACTGAACTCAAAAAATCTTCTTGATTTACTGTTTGATTAGCGCCACAATCTTTTAATCTCAAGGGTCTATCAGCAGTAAGGAATATAATACCTTTACAAGATCGGTCTGCCTCAACTGCTGCTGGCAATAAGTTACTTACGGCAGTCCCAGAAGTGGTAATAACTAAAGAAAGATTACCTGATGCAGCAGAAATCCCAAGAGAGTGGAATCCCGCAGATCTCTCATCTATTGAATTAAAAATATTTACCAGTCCTAATTTATTTAATTCTCCCGCAGCTATAGCCAAAGGTGCTGATCTACTACCAGGACATACTATTAAATTTTGAACTCCTATTTTTATAAGAAGATTCAAAAGTTGTAAACTTCTAAGAAAATTTTTGCATTCAATAGATGATGTCATAATTTATATAAATGCTTTGAGATTTTCCTTATAAATGAATTAAATAAAACATGTCTACAACTCAAGAAAAAAGAAATTCAATTTTAAAGGATTTAAAAAATCTTTTAATCTGGATATTTATAGCTTTAATTATACGATGGCAGGTTATAGAGCCAAGATGGATCCCATCCGGTTCAATGCTTCCAACCCTTCAAATACAAGATAAAATTCTTGTTGAGAAAGTAACCCCCAAAATCACATCCAAATCAAATCTTTCAACATTAAAAAATAAAATAGTTGTTTTTAACGTTCCGGAACAATTAATTAATGCTGGTTATGAAGCAGATACTGCACTAATAAAACGAGTCATTGGAATACCTGGAGACAAGGTAGAAGTAAGAGAAGGCAACCTTTACTTAAATGATATCGCTCAAAAAAATTACGTTTTTGACAAAAATATTAATTATTCTATAGGGCCTTTTATTGTCCCAGAAGAGTCATTATGGGTGATGGGAGACAACAGAAATAACAGTATGGACTCACATATTTGGGGGTTTTTACCTTATGAAAAGGTTATTGGTAAAGCTATTTTCAGATATTGGCCGTTTAATAAAATTGGACCTATTCGGTTCCCTGCCCTTAATAATTCAGATTAATGGGTACGTGATGTTGTAGGGTTCTTATATCTTGAAGCTATAGAAATGTTTAATCCAGAATTTCTTGCTACTGAAAATAATGATCCAAACGATGAGAATGATTTAATACAATATTTACAAAAACAATCTCCAGAGGTTTTGCAAAGAATAGCAAAATCAGCCAGTGAAGATATTCAAGAAATTATTAGACATAATGTTCAAGGTCTTCTTGGAATGCTTCCATCAGATCAATTTGATGTAAAAATAACATCTTCAAAAGACAACATTGCTAATTTATTATCTTCTGCAATGATGACAGGGTATTTCTTAAGACAAATGGAGCAAAGAAAAGAACTGGAACAAACCCTTAAAAATGATGAAAACATGTCTATAGAGGAATAAAAGTTTTTAAAGATTTACTTCTTCAGGAATTATTCCTAGTTCAAACAACTTTTTATATAAACCCATCAAGAATTTATTATCCTCAGGAAGTTTGTCCCACTTTTGGGAATTAATTTCATTAATTAATTTTTGACAATCTTCTGTTGTAAATTTTATAGGCGCCGTAAAATGAGCTGGGATTAAATATTCCATATCTTCAAAAGACTTTATATTTTCCAACCACTTAAGTAAAACTTCTTTTGAACGCGGAAAAATTAATTTTTGTAAAACTGGTGCAATTTGAATCTTAGGAGTATCTTTACCCATTATTTCAACAAGAGAGGATTCCCAATCTTCATCCCATAGAAAGGGATAAATTCCGAAATGAGCTCTCCAATTTCTAAGATCTTTTTTGAATGAATACTTAAATATTTTTTTTAAAGGTGGGATATTTAATTTGCCTGGTTTCAAAAAAGATGCAAATAAGACTAACCTTTTCCATCCTTTTTTTCTTTGTTCGATGGAGTCAATTAAAGGTTCATCTCCTCTCTCTCTAGAATGAAAAAGAAGTGGAGTTGGATCAAAATTAAATATCTCAGGTGGTGTTGAGTCTATTCCAACTATTGCGTCTGTTACATGAAGAGTTTTCGTTGGATAATGGAAACAGCTTATCTCCTGATATCTTCCAAGACCTAAATTCAATGGGCCTAATGAAGACCATTTAAAGAAGTTTGTATGTGGAGTACCTTCCTCAAACAGTATTCTTGATCTTTTTGATGGAATCCCTAAAAAATCTAGTGGTAGATTTAGGGGGAAACTCCATTGTCCAGGACAAAGCCAAATTTCTGCATCTTTAAAAATTCTTGAAAGAGCTGGCAGTCCAATTTTATGTTCTAGTCCAGAGGCACTCGGTAGAATTATTGTTTTTACGTTGCCGTGCATCGCAATTAATTTTTCCAACTCATTGATTAATTCTTTTGTAGGAGGCAGTGGATTTATTAGCATCAATCCATGATCAACCTTTATTACCGTCATTCTTATTGGAACCGCAACATAATATAGTCCCTGTATTTGTTCCAAAGACCAAATTTGATCAGGAATTAATTCTCTTAAAATTGTTTTCTTTTTGCCATAAGGATATAAGGGGAATAATGGCCACCAATTCCACTTTTTATTTAAAGTTTCTTCCACCACTATCATTTATACCCAGCAAATAATTTCTTTAACTTAAATATTCCGTATCTTGGAGCGAATAAAAAAGCAAATAAAAATATAAAAGTTTGTGCCAAGACAATTGATCCACCTGTTTCAAGATCAAACCAAAAACTAACATAGATTCCTATCAGGCTTGAGATTATTGCACTTAATACTGAAATTACTGTCATATTATCAAACTTATCCGTAAGTAAATATGCTGTTGCCCCTGGTGTAATCAACATTGCAACTACCAAAATAATTCCAACTGACTGCAAGCCGACAACTGCTGCCAAAGATAAGCATGTGAGGAGTAAATAATGAAGAAAAAATACATTAATACCAACTGTTTTTGCATGCCTAGGATCAAAGCAATAAAGCATTAAATCTTTTCTAAAAATTGATAAAAGGATTACTACCAATAAAGAAATGAATATAGTTTGTTTTACATCTGAAAGTGATATTCCTAAAGGACTACCAAAAAGAATAGAGTGCAGATCAATATTACTTTTAATCTTAGAAACCAATACGATTCCAAGAGCGAAAAATCCGGTAAATACCAACCCAATAACAGTATCTTCCTTAACTCTAGATTTCTGCTTAATAAACCCTATCAATGCTACAGAACCAACTCCAAAAATAAATGCCCCTAATGAGAAAGGAAGACCTAATGCATAAGCCACCACAACACCAGGCATTACCGAATGTGACACTGCATCTCCCATTAAAGCCCATCCTTTAAGAGTCAAATAACTTGAAAGAAAACCACAAACAGCTGCAACTAATGAACTCATAAGAAGTGCTTTTCTCATAAAGTCATGAGTCAAAGGATCTGTTATGAATGAATCTAAAGTTAAAAAAGAACAGAGCTCCATATAATTTAAAATTTAGGATTCAGGTCCAAACAAGAAATCAGGTGAGATCCCTCCAAAAGTGGTTGTAATATTTTCAGGTGTAAACACTTCAGAGGTCTCGCCATAAGCTACTACAGTTTTATTTATTAAAAGAACCAAATCACAAAATTCACGGACATGAATCATATCGTGAGTTGATAATAATATAGTTTTTCCCTCATTTTTAAATTGAATAAACAATTCTGAGATAAGTTTTTCAGTTCTTATATCAACACCTGAAAAAGGCTCATCAAGAAGTAATATTGATGCTCTTTGCGCAATTGCTCTAGCTAAAAAAGTTCGTTTTCTCTGGCCTCCAGATAAGTTCCCAATAGGTGTAGACAAATGATCAGTGAGATCAACTCTCTCAATGGCATCTTTGACCGCCTGAATATCAGACTCTCTAGGAGACCTAAAAATATTCATCGAGCCATATCTTCCCATCATCACTACATCCCAAACACTTATTGGAAATTGACTATCAATTCCCTCATTCTGAGGAACATAAGCAATTACCTGATCTGTTTGAGCAGATCTTAAAGACTCTCCATTTATTCTAATTTTTCCCTTTGAAATATTTACAAAGCCAGTTAAAGCATTAAAAAAAGTTGTTTTACCAGCCCCGTTCATCCCTACTAACCCACAAATCTGGCCAGGTTTCAATCTTAAATTGGCATCATACAAAGCGACCTTACCGTTATAGTCTACACAAATATTCTCTGCATCAATCCTAAAGTTTTGATAATTGATTGATTCCATAATTCAAAAAAGACCTTTTTTTATTAAATCCAAATTATGCTCAAGCATTTTTATATAGGAACTAGCAGGACCACTATCATTAGATAATGAATCAACAAAAAGATTCCCTCCAAAATTAGCCCCAGTTTCGTTTGCAACAACCATTTGAGATTCTTTACTTACAGTACTTTCGCAAAATACAGATGGGACTTTTTTTTCTTTAACTAATGAGATTGTTCTTGTCATTCTTTTGGGAGTAATTTGACTCTCAGCATTAACTGGCCACAAATAAACTTCCTCTAATCCATAATCATTTGTTAAATATGAAAAAGCACCTTCACAACTTACTAGATACCTCCTATCTTTATTTAAGTTATTAATAAAAAGTGAGAATTCTTTATCTAATTTAGAGAGTTTATCTTTATAAATTTTTCCATTTTCTTCAAAAAATGTTCTTTTGGATGGCCTCAATTCTGATAAGGAATCCACCAGAATATCTACGTATAGGATCCCTCTTTTTGGAGAAATCCAGGCATGAGGATTGGGTTTCCCTTTATAAAAATCTTCATTGATGAAAATAGGATCTAAATTTTCCGCGACAGTAATTCTTTTAACTTTTAAATTAGAAACAAATTTTTCAGCCCATAATTCAAATCCAAAACCATTATCAATAAAAACAAAAGCACTAGAGGCATTTACCAAATCGCTTGGAGTTGGTTGGTAACCATGAACTTCAACTCCTGGTTTCGTTATTGATCTAACAATAAAATCATCTTTAGCAACATTGCTAATTATATCTGCCAAAACAGTGAAACTTGCAAGTATTACTTCTTTGCTTTCATTTTTATTTGATATTCTCTTACATGAGCCTGAAGCAAGAGATAGCAGAAGTAACAAACTTAAAAAAAGAATATTTTTTCTCATAATTAACTTTCATATTTGGATTATGAACTAAAAGATAGTTTCATAAGTGGTTTTTTAAGATCAGAAATAAATCCTTGCCAATTTATTTTTTCTTTTTCAAAAGCTTTTTCAACAATTTTCTCAGAATTTTTCTTTATAAAATCCAAATCAGGTTCTTCTACTCCTTTTGTTATTGCCATAAAATCAGCCAAAGAACTTGATACTACTCTTGTTAAATAAGCAGCACTAATAGCCTGAAATGTTCCAGAAACAAGCCAATTTGGTCCATGTAATTTTGTAATGCCAATTAGAGTCTGTCCACTCCATTCAATAACTCCCTGAGCAATTGCAGTCTTTAAAATCTCTTTAGATATTTTATCTAAAATTTCAGGAGACCAATTACATCCCCATATAGACTTAATTTCTTTAATCATTAATGAATTTAGTACTGTCATTGCCAAAACATCAATTGATGGGATAGGAGATAAGAAAACAGTTGTCGCGACAAGAATTTGATTTTTTCTTTGTATACTTTTTAACTGCATTCTCCTTATCCCTTCAATTTCAGATTGCCAGGCAACATGAAGTTCTTTTAACAGCCTCTTTTTTGTATTTTCAATATTTTTAGATGAACTTATGAGAAACTTCCTTAACGAAAAAGGTATATTTGTTATTTCATTCTTATTCACATCAAAAGTAAT
Source organism: uncultured Prochlorococcus sp. (assembly GCA_902583265.1). Taxonomy (GTDB): domain Bacteria; phylum Cyanobacteriota; class Cyanobacteriia; order PCC-6307; family Cyanobiaceae; genus Prochlorococcus_A. The sequence continues at coordinate 66,313 of CACHVD010000001.1, read as the reverse complement.
AATTTTATTTATAAAGTCAATTGAAATTTGAGACTTTAGGTCTTCTATCTGATTTTTGGCTTCTATTTCGTTAGAAGTTAAAGCCACCAACCAGATTGGCATGTTTTTAGGAAACTTCTCTAGCCACAAAAAATCATTCGCCGACAAAGGTAAGTTTATAAAATACAAAATTGCATCACTCTTCAAAGCTTCTTCTGGAATAACTTGAGATGAATTGTATTTAGGCAGTTTTTCGTATAAATCAAAATCAAACTTATCTGCTTTAAGATGGCTTTCTAAAACAGACTGAAAACCTTGATAATCTTTTTGTCCAATACAACTTATTTTTTCTTTTTCACATCTATTAAGAATCGATTCAAGTATTTTTTTTCTTTTTAAATTCTTTTTCTCTAATTCATTTTTTGCTTCAAGTTCTTCAAAAAAATTTAAATCTTCATTACATAGATTTATCCAACCATCTAAATTATTTGGCTCATTAAATTTAGGCTTATCATTCTTTAAGTAAAAATATCCCCCCAAACACAACGCAAAAAATCCTATTGAGCCGCCCGCAAAATGAATTAAGTCACTGACAAACCATTCCCCAAAACCTATTAGTAATAAAATAAAAAAAAGATTTTTTTTTGGAAACCTTATAAAATCCTTTAAAAGGTTGTCTTTACTAATATCAAACACAATACTTTATTTTTCTAATTACATTTTAAAGCAAGTTGTGAATGAGAAAAGCAAAATTTCATAAGTCTTTAATCAAAAGATAAGAAATTAAGGCTTTTAAAAAGACTTATTGCATAACAAGATGCTAAGTTAATAGACTATTTAAATAACTTAAGAAACATCAAGATGTCTAATTCAAATTTCAGTAATAATCATGGACAAGAAAATTACAGGGGTCGTTCTAACAATGAAAGATCTAATTTCAGAGAAAGATCAGGCGGCAGAAGAGATGGAGGAGGATTCCGCATAAGATTAAGTGATAACGAAATGAAAGCTGTTAAATCTATACAAGAGACCTTTCAATTGAGATCTACTGTTGCAGTTTTGGGTTTCTCTGTTAGAACACTTAGCGAAATGATCAAAGACGAAAAATTGATTGAATCAATCACAGAATATGCAAAAAATAATAAAAACTCTTCTCCGAATAGACAATCACAAAACTCTTATGAAGAAAAAACAAAAACTGCGCCTGACCCTTTTGCAAGACCTGTAAAAAGTACATCAACTGAAGAAATCCAATCTAGAGAATTAGAAGAGGATGACAAATAAAAAAAGAATTCTTTCGGGCGTTCAACCAACTGGTGATTTACATATTGGGAATTGGCTTGGGGCCATAAATAATTGGGTCACGCTTCAAGAGCAATATGAAACATTTCTATGTGTAGTTGATTTGCACGCAATCACAGCTTCATATAATCCTAAAGAATTATCTAAGAACACTATCTCTACTGCGGCTTTGTATGTTGCTTGTGGGATAGATCCAAAGATATGCTCAATTTTTGTCCAAAGTCAGATTTCTGCACATTCGGAACTTTGTTGGATATTAAATTGCATGACCCCAATAAATTGGATGGAAAGAATGATTCAATTCAAAGAAAAATCCATACAACAGGGCAATAATGTATCTATTGGATTATTTGACTATCCGATCCTAATGGCTGCGGACATTCTTCTATATGACGCTGACTTTGTACCAGTAGGTGAGGATCAAAAACAACATCTTGAACTTGCTAGAGATATTGCACAACAGAGAATTAATGCCAGATTTAGTAAGGATAAAAATGTTTTAAAAATCCCTCAACCAATAATCATGAAGAATGGATCAAAAATAATGAGTTTAATTGATGGTTCAAAAAAGATGAGCAAAAGTGATCCTAATGAGGGCAGTCGGATTAACTTATTAGATGCTCCTGAAATAATTACGAAAAAAATAAAAAGAGCAAAAAGTGATAGTTCTATAGGGATCGAATTTAACAACCCTGAGAGACAAGAATCTAAAAATCTATTAATGATTTATTCAATATTATCTGGCAAAGAAATTTCTCAATGTGAAAATGAATTCTCAGAAACTGGATGGGGGACATTTAAAAAATTAATTACTGAACAACTTATTGAATCACTAGAACCTATTCAGAAAAAATATAAATTATTAATTAATGATCCCTATCAATTAAATAAAATACTTAATGAAGGGAAGGAAAAAGCTGAAGATCTAGCAAATCAGACCTTAAAAAGAGTTAAATCAAAATTGGGATTCTTTGAAATGGAGAAATAAATTATGCCAATAATTACCTTGCCTGATGGTTCAAAAAAGGTTTTCGAAAAATCTGTAACTATTCTAAAAATTGCCGAGAGTATAGGTGCTGGATTAGCTAAAGCAACAATTGCTGGGAGAGTAAATGATGTGCTTCTTGATGCAACTATCCCTATAAAAACAGATTCCAAAGTTGTAATCATCACATCAAAAGATCAAGAAGGAATTGAAATAATAAGGCATTCCTTTGCTCACCTCATTGGTCATGCAGTTAAACAAATTTACCCTAATATTAAAATGGCGATTGGGCCTGTAATTGAAGATGGTTTTTATTACGATATTTTTTCTGAATACAGATTTACTCCTGAAGATTTAACAAAAATCGAAAATAGAATTAATAAATTAATTAAAACAAACTATGACGTTGAAATTTTACAAGTCACTAAAGAAGAGGCAATTAAAACTTTTAAAGAAAGAGATGAGACTTTTAAATTAAGAATAATTGAAGAAATTCCGGAAGAAGGTCTCATCAATTTATACAAGCACGAAGAATATATCGACATGTGTAGAGGGCCTCACGTTCCTAACACTAGACATTTGAGACACTTTAAATTACTTAAATTATCAGGTTCATATTGGAGAGGTAATCGTGAGAATGAATCATTACAGAGAATATATGGAACTGCATGGGCAAAAGAAAAAGAACTTAATGACTACTTAACAAGAATTGAAGAAGCGGAAAAAAGAGATCATAGAAAACTTGGTAAAAAGCATTCACTATTTCATATACAAGAAGAATCTCCAGGAATGATTTTTTGGCATCCAAATGGATGGACAATTTACCAAGTACTGGAAAAGTACATTAGAGAAATACTCAAAAAAAATGATTATTTAGAAATTAAAACACCACAAGCTGTTGATAAATCTCTTTGGGAAAAATCCGGTCATTGGGAAAAATTTAGAGACGATATGTTCACTACTGCATCAGAAAATCGAACATATGCTATTAAACCAATGAATTGTCCATGCCATATTCAAATATTTAATCAAGGTTTAAAAAGTTATAAGGATTTACCTATTCGACTTGCTGAATTTGGTTCTTGTCACAGAAATGAGCCTTCTGGAGCACTACACGGTTTAATGAGAGTAAGAAACTTTACTCAAGATGATGCACACATATTCTGCACAGAAGAGCAAATTCAAGAAGAGGTATCTACTTTTATAGATCTTGTTTTCGAGGTTTATAAAACTTTTGGTTTTGATGAAATCATTATCAAATTATCAACACGTCCCGAAAAAAGGGTAGGCAGTGAAGATATTTGGGATAAATCAGAAGAGGCTCTTACTCAAGCTCTCGATAACAAGAATCTAAAATGGGAACTACAACCTGGAGAAGGTGCTTTTTATGGTCCAAAAATAGAATTCTCTTTAAAAGATTGTCTTAATAGAGTTTGGCAATGCGGAACTATTCAGGTTGATTTCTCAATGCCTATTAGATTGGATGCAACTTATGTAGATATTGATAATGAAAAAAGAAATCCAGTTATGCTACATAGAGCTATTTTAGGCTCATTTGAGAGATTTATAGGAATCTTAATTGAACAATATGAGGCAAAATTCCCAATTTGGCTTGCGCCTTATCAAATAATTTTATTGAGCATTACCGATAGAAATATTGAAAAATGTTTAAAGTTTAATGAATTTATAAATAATAATGGTTACCGATCAAAAGTTGATATTAGGAATGAAAAAATTGGATATAAAATAAGAGAGGCAACTCTTGGAAGAATTCCATTAATTGCAGTCATTGGAGATAAAGAAGAAGAAATTGATTCAGTTGCCTTAAGAGCTTTGGATGGAACAAATTTAGGAATTTTCAATTTACCTAATCTTTACAAATTAATGGATCAATTAATAGAAAAAAAAGGGAGAATAGAATAATTTTAAATTGATGAATTTTCTCGCTTGTGATTTAGGAGGTACTAAGGTTTTATTGGGAATATATAGAAAAGATGTAAATGATGATTCGCCCAAGTTAATATTCAAAAAAAAATATCTATCTTCTAATTGGGATTCTTTTGAACATATTTTAGAGGACTTTCTCAAAAATGAATGCAAAAATTTGACTCATCCTTATTCTGCATGTTTCGCCGTAGCTGGTCCTTTATCTAACAACAAAGCAAAAATCATTAACTTGTCATGGAATATTTCTGGAAATGCTTTACAGAAAAAATTTAATTTTAAAAGCTGCGAGCTAATAAATGATTTCGCAGTCCAAATTTATGGAATACCTTATTTAAATAAAAGTCAATATCTTACAATCCAAGATGGATCCCACTCTGAAGGTGCTAATAATGATTTGCATGCCATTGTTGGAGCGGGGACTGGTTTGGGCATTGCAAGAGGCATAATATCAGGGGAAAAGGTTAAAGTTTTAGCTAGTGAAGGTGGTCATGTTGAGTACTCGCCAAAGTCAAAATTAGAATGGGAACTAAAAATTTGGCTTAAGAATTATCTAAAAGTTGAGAGGATTTCTTGTGAAAGAATTGTTAGCGGTACTGGTTTATCAAGAATTGCCGAATGGAGACTAAGCAAACCTGACGCTCAAAACCATCCTATACAAAAATATTTAAAAGAAATTAAAATTTCTGATGCTGTAAGAAAAGAACTACCTGAAAAAATTTGCAATCTCTCTAAAGAAGGGGATCAACTAATGAATGAAGTTGAGAGGATTTGGTTAGGCACTTATGCCTCTTTATTGGGAGACGTTGCACTTCAAGAATTATGCTTTGGCGGATTATGGATTTCTGGCGGGACCGCACCAAAACATTTCAAAAACTTTAAATCAGAGTTATTTATGAAACAATTTTTCGACAAGGGAAGATTAAAAGATATTCTTAAAACAATACCTGTCAAAGTAATTTTAGATGAAGAGTTTGGACTTTATAGTGCAGCCTGCAGAGCAAAAATGCTTTTAAAAACTTAGAAAAGAAATGTCTATTCCAGAAGTAGGTAAAAAAATAAGAGTTAGAGTACCTTCTACAACTGCCAATTTAGGGCCAGGGTTTGACTGCCTTGGTGCAGCATTAGATTTATATAATGAATTTATTTTCACAAGAATCGAAGGCGATGGAGATAGATTTGATTTAATTATGGAAAGTACAGATGGTAATCACTTAAGAGGAGGACCTGAAAACCTAGTTTTTAGAGCTGCTCAGAAAGTATGGGAGAGCGCAAGTATGACTTCTTTTGCACTTGAAGCAAGAGTTAAGCTAGCTGTGCCTCCTGCTAGAGGACTTGGGAGTAGTGCTACAGCAATAGTTGCTGGACTAATCGGAGCAAATGCAATAATGGACTCCCCCCTGTCTAAAGAAAAACTCCTTGAACTTGCCATCGATATTGAAGGTCATCCTGATAATGTGGTTCCCTCTCTACTAGGGGGGCTTTGTTTGACCGCCCGGACATCTTCTCAAAGGTGGAGAATCATAAAATGTGATTGGCACGATACCATTAAAGCTGTTGTAGCTATACCTGCTATTCGATTAAGCACTAGTGAAGCAAGGAAAGTGATGCCTAAAAATGTACCTATATCTGATGCAGTAACAAATATGGGGGCGCTTACTTTATTACTAAATGGCTTAAAGACAGGAAATGAGGAATTAATCAAAGAGGGAATGTTTGATAAACTACATGAACCTTACCGATGGAAACTTATTAAAGGAGGAATGGGAGTCAAAGATGCAGCACTTCAAGCAGGAGCATTGGGGTGCGCAATTAGTGGGGCCGGACCAAGTATCTTAGCCTTGTGTAAAAAGGAAAATGGCAAAAGCGTCAGTAATGCAATGGTTAAAGCTTGGGAGAAGTCAGGTGTCGCAAGTAGAGCACCATATTTAAATGTTCAAACAATAGGCAGTCAAATTAGCACTATCTCTGGTAAGTAGTTTTACTTAGGCATTTTTAATGTTATAGTCTCAAGCTAGTGCAACTTCAACTAGAATAAAAAAATTATTCATTCCATAAATGAATTTAGAATCTTTTCCTTGGCTATCCTCTATTGTTTTACTACCTATCATTGGGGCAATAATAATGCCTTTCTTAAGTTCGAAGGAAGGAGAAGAAAATATACTTCCAAGAAATATCTCATTGAGTTTTTTATTTGTAGATTTTTTACTGATAATAGGAGTACTTTTCCAAAAATTTAATCCTTCAGATAGCTCCTTGCAACTTGTAGAAAGAGCTACATGGCTTCCTTCAATAGGCTTAGAATGGTCTCTTGGTGTAGATGGGTTATCTGCTCCATTGGTAGCTTTGAGCGGATTGATTACATTTTTATCAGCCGCAGCAAGTTGGAAAATAAAGAAAAAATCTAATTTATATTTTGCTCTTTTATTAGTTCAAGCATCAGCTCAGGCGCTAGTTTTCCTATCTCAAGATTTCCTATTATTTTTCTTGGCTTGGGAACTTGAGTTGGTTCCAGTATATCTTCTTATTGCTATATGGGGAGGGAAAAAGAAATTATATGCAGCTACTAAATTTATTCTCTATACTGCTTTAGCTTCTTTATTAATTCTAATAAGCGGTTTAGCTCTTGCCTTGAGTGGTGATGCATTCACTTTAAATATTACCGACTTAACCAACAAACACGTATCAGGAAGCCTAGCATTATTATCCTACCTGGGATTCTTAATTGGTTTTGGAGTGAAACTACCTATCTTTCCACTTCATACTTGGTTACCAGATGCACATGGAGAGGCTAATGCACCAGTATCAATGTTACTTGCTGGAATACTTTTAAAGATGGGAGGATACGCTCTCTTAAGATTTAATGTTCAAATACTACCTGAAGTACATCTTCAAATTGCGCCTGCATTAATTATTCTTGGAATCATTAATATAATTTACGGAGCACTAAATGCATTTGCACAAGATAATGTTAAAAGAAGAATTGCATGTAGCTCAGTGAGTCATATGGGTTTTGTTCTATTAGGGATTGGAGCTGTAGATGCATTAGGTATAAGCGGAGCAATGCTCCAAATGATTAGTCACGGACTTATCGCTGCAGCAATGTTTTTTGTTACTGGCTCATTCTACGAAAGAACAAATACTCTTTCTATACCAAATATGGGCGGTTTAGCAAAAGTCTTGCCAATAACATTTGCTTTTTTCTTAACAAGCTCTTTGGCCTCTCTAGCACTACCTGGGATGAGCGGTTTCATAAGTGAAATAACCGTATTTTTAGGTATCACTAGTCAAGAAGGCTTTAGCTCTATATTTAGATCGATTACTATTCTTATTGCAGCAATAGGTTTAGTTCTAACACCAATATATCTACTATCAATGTGTAGAAGAGTATTTTTCGGGCCTAGAATTCCTGCACTAGCTACAGTTAAGGAGATGAATGGTAGAGAATTGACGATAGGGTTCAGTTTATTGCTGCCTACTTTAGTAATTGGTTTTTGGCCGAAAATCGCTATAAATCTATACGAATCCTCAACCAATGCTCTCAGTCAGCAGCTCACTTTAGCTAAGTTAGTAGGGATATTACCAACTTTAGTAAATTAAACTATTTTAATAAATGGATACTTCAATTTTTAAATATGGAGAACTACCAGAATTTAAAAAATTTACTCCCGAGAACATAAATAAACAGTTTCCGATAGTACTAGAAAATATCGCCGATGACTTTCAAAACATAGAGAAAGATCTATCTATTTATTTGGTTCAGAATAATTTAAATTGGGATAAGGTTATAAATCCTTTAAACGAAGTTAATGAAATTCTGAGATGGAGTTGGGGAGTAATAAGTCACCTAAATGCTGTAAATAATTCTGAAAAGCTTAGAAATATTTATTCAAAATTTCTTCCGGAGATTATTAGCTTGAGTAACAAATTCGGACAAAGTAAAATAATTTACAATTCTTTAGTAAAGCTTAAAGAGACAAATAACTTTGATCAAATTAAAAACAGAATTTTAGACAAAGAAATACTTGAGATGCAACATAGAGGAATTTCTCTACAATATAATGATCAAAAAGAATTCAACAACATTTCAGAAAAGCTTGGAAAGCTATCAACAGATTTCAGTAACAATGTTCTTGATGCTACTAATAAATGGTTTTTAATGTTAAATAAAAAATCTGAAGTCGATGGCCTTCCTGAACGTGTGCTTGAATTGATGGCAATTTCTGCGCACAAGCACTTAAAGAAAGATGAAGAAGTTGATACTAAGAATGGCCCTTGGAAATTAAGTCTTGATATTCCAACTTATACTTCATTCATGACATATGCCACGGACCGTAACCTTAGGGAAAAACTATATAAGGCCTTCGTAGGTAGAGCGTCCCAAGGAGAAAAAAATAATTCTCAAATCATCGAAGAGATATTATCTCTAAGAACTAAACAGGCTAATCTTCTTGGTTATAAAAGTTGGGCAGAACTAAGTTTGTCAACGAAAATGGCAAAAGAAATCAAAAATGTTGAAAACCTTTTAGAAGAATTGAGAGAACCAGCATTCAAAACTGCAAAAATTGAATTAGAAACGCTAGATAAGTTTTCTAAAGCTAATGGTTTTCCAAAATCACAGAGTATTGAGCCATGGGATATTAGTTATTGGTCTGAACTACTTAGAAAGGAAAAGCTCAATTTGGATCAAGAGTCTTTGAGACCTTGGTTCCCACTCGATGATGTTTTGAAAGGTTTATTTAAATTAAGTGAAAAGCTTTTCGAAATTAAAGTAGTAGAGGCAACTCATGAAGCACCTTTATGGAATGATGACGTTTTATTTTTTAATATCCTCAATAGAGAAGATAACAAAATAGCATCTTTTTACCTCGATCCATATTCTAGACCTGAATCTAAGAGAGGAGGGGCTTGGATGGATGAATGTTTGAATAAAAATGATATTGGCAAAAAGATACTCCCCGTAGCTTATCTTGTTTGTAATCAGACTCCACCATCAAAAGACAAACCTAGTTTGATGAGTTTTGAAGAAGTTCAGACACTTTTCCACGAATTTGGTCATGGTCTTCAACATATGCTTACTACAGTAAATCTTCCTCAAGCAGCTGGCATCAATAACGTTGAATGGGATGCAGTTGAACTTCCAAGTCAATTTATGGAAAACTGGTGTTTCCATAAAAATACACTTTTAAATATTGCAAGGCACTATAAAACAGGAGAAAAATTATCCGATGAAAATTTTGAAAAGCTTCTAAAGAATAGAACTTTTAATTGTGGCATGGCTACTCTCAGACAACTACATTTTGCAATTACAGATCTCAGATTACACAGTAGTATTGATAAAAACAAAGGTAAAACAGCAGATGAAATAAGAAGAGAAATTGCAAAGCAAACTACAGTTATCTCCCCCATTCAAGAAGATCAATTTCTTTGTTGTTTTAGTCATATATTTTCAGGCGGATATTCTGCAGGATATTATTCCTATAAATGGGCTGAAGTTTTAAGTGCAGATGCTTTTTCAATGTTTGAGGAGGCCGATCTAGAAAACTCTGAAGATTTAAAGTTAATAGGAAAGAAATTTAAAGATACAATACTTAGCTTGGGTGGAAGCTTACCTCCTTTAGATATATTCAAACTATTCAGAGGAAGAGAACCACAAACAGATTCTTTAATAAGACACTTAGGTCTATCTGGAGCTACATCATAATTTCATTGATTATTTTGTCAACCACACATTTTTTTCTTACAAGATTTCTATGTTTATAAACTTTAACTGATATTTTCTTTCCAAAATTTAAATTAGTCCACCAGCCAGGGAAAACCATTAAATCCCAGTATGTAAAGAAATTTATACACTCGATACCATCAAGAAAAAAATCATTATTTGCAAGTTCTCTCAAAAACTTACTATTTATTTTCATTTCTGCGATTCCTCTAAAAGGGTATTTTGGTATTAATTGAGCCATCAATGTACCTTTGTGAGGTGAACCTATAGATATTAATCTTCTTGTTCTTTCATATCCATTAAATTTTTGAAGCCAGTACCTGCCAATTATTCCTCCCATAGAAAATCCCAAAATATCTATTTCTTTTTCTAAACCGTATTTCTCTAAAATTAATTCGTTTAATTTATTTGTTAAATCAATAATTGAAGTAATTCCATATGAATGATTAAGAGTTGGGGCAAAATACTCAATTCCAATTTCATCAAGTTTTGAGGTGATAGCAGAAAAAATACTTGAATTATTCCAAAGACCATGAATCAAAATAATGGGATTTCTTTTTTCCAAAACTTTTAATTATTTTCAAGAATTCTTACTATTGACACCTTTCCATCAAACCCAACAATTGGAGGATTACATTTTGTCAAAATAATTTTGATTTTAGAAAGCTTAAATTCACTATCGATAATTTCTAAAATTGCGTTTGAATATCTTTCGATTGTAAAACAATATATTTTCTTTGATTGACCTTTTAAAATTTCAACCAATTTTGAATAGTCAACTGTTTTTTTTATATCATCATTTACAGTACACTTCTCAAAATCAGTCCACAAAAATATATCCAAGCTAAATAATTGTCCTAATTTCCTTTCTTCATCAAGAACGCCAACCCTCGCCCAAAGTTTAATATTCTCAATTTTTAAAAACGTTTCCATCATCAAAAGTTTTAAAGATCTTTATGAGTATAGATAGCTTTTCCGGATGAAAAATCATCAACTATATTTCCATTACCTTTTAGAAAATATTTATAAGTTATCAAACCTTCTAGACCCACAGGTCCTCTTGGCGGCAGAGTTTGAGTAGATATCCCAACTTCTGCTCCGAATCCATATCTAAACCCATCTGCAAACCTTGTAGAACAATTATGAAAAACGCCTGCACTATCAACTATATTCATAAATTTATTGGCAGTAATTGGATTGTCAGTAATTATTCCATCTGTGTGTTTTGAACTAAATTTTTGAATATGAGTTATTGCCTCATCAATATCATCAACAATTTTTATTGATAAAATTAAATCTAAATATTCAGTTTGCCAATCTTCTAAACTAGCTTGATACTTTAAACCTAATTCAACTGATCTTTTATCTCCAATTAATTTAACTTCATTTGAATTAAACAAAGGTATGGCTTTTTCTAAAAAAGCTGGAGCGATATCTTTATGAACTAATAATGTTTCAATAGCATTGCATGCTGCAGGATATTGAATTTTACTATCCAAAGCAACTGATAAAGCCATCTCGAGATTCGCCTCAATATCTATAAACAAATGACAAATTCCATCCGCATGGCCTAGCACAGGGATTTTTGTATTCTCCTGAATAAATTTAACTAATTCATTACTTCCTCTAGGAATTATTAAATTAATATATTTCTCAAGATTTAACATCGACATGCTGTCTTTTCTGCTTGTTAGTAAACATATTGCATTTTTATCAAGACCTGATTCACATAAACCCTTTTGTAAGCCATTGACTATTGCAGTATTTGTTAAACTTGCTTCACTACCACCTTTTAGCATTACTCCATTACCTGATCTTATTGCTAAAGAACTAATTTGCATCACAGCATCTGGCCTTGATTCAAAAATAACCCCTAAGACTCCGATTGGCACAGTTTTTCTTTCTAAGATCAATCCCTTTGAAAGCTCTCTTCTAATTTGAACTTGATTTACAGGATCAGCCAAATCTCCAACTTTTCTTACTCCTTCAATTCCTGAATTTAATTTTTCTTTTGATAACTTTAATCTAGAAAGTAAAGCCCTTGAAATTCCCTTCTGTTCTGCTCTTTTATAGTCTTCACTATTAGCCTCTAAAATTTCTTTAGTATTTTTTTCTAGATAATCAGCCATAAAATTTAAGGCTCTAATTCTATTATGATTTTCAGTTTGACTTATTTTTATTGATGCCAAACGAACTAGATCAGCTTTTTCTAAAAGATCATTACCTGGTTGAGGAACTTCAAAGATATTAGCCATAATATTTTTTTAGTTAATTTAATAATAATTGAAATTAACGATTCTTTAAACTACCTTTCTTTTCGAGTTAATATCTAAAAAATAATTGAACTTGACTTTTCCAATCCCCATTAGAATCATAAGAACCTAATAATTCTAGGTTTGGATTGGCCTGAAAAGTCAAAATTCCTAAAGGTGAAAGGTCATCTCTACTGGGAACGGTTTGAAAGGCAAAATTTATTGAATCAGTAATATCCAGTCCTAGTTCAGCTACCCAAGCTTGAGAAGAAAATTCCTCATTAGAAGATGATTGTCCATCAATTTCTAAATCTAAATTTTCATTTGAAAAAATATTATTTAAGGAATCATTGTTTTCTATTAAAGCTGGATATAAGGACAACTGAAATCTTTCACTAAAAGCATCCGCATTATTAAGTTGAGAAATAAATGCTCTATTAATTAAATTTGCAGAGTTACCTCCAATTAAACCAATTATTTGTGATCTACTATAACTTGGAGTACTTCTTAATTGGATTCTTCTATTTTCATCTTCAAAAGATAATTGATCCAAAAAACCTTCGTAAGATGCTTCAATTTTAATAAGCCTTGAATTACCAATTCCAAATGATCCAAAACCACTAGAAGTAGTATTTACATCAAGATCACCTGAGAAATTTGAATCCTGATTATTTTCACTTATAGGTATTATGGAGTCTGGCACTTTACTAACCAGCGAAAAATTAATAAATGGAACTACACCGCTTCTTGATGCAAATAAAATATAATTGTCTTTGTTTTTATCAAGTTTAAATGGTGTGGTATACAAATTAGCTCTACCTTTTTCAAGATAAATTAGACCTCTAGCGTTTAAGTCTTTTCCTACCCTTCCATTTATATTAAGGTCTAATTTGGTATTTAAATAAGCTTGAACTATTTCTGAATATTGAAGTTTAAAATCTGGTCCAAGTTTTAATTTAAGATTATTAAAACTTAAATTATCTAAATAATTTGGCAAAGTTTCTCCTAAAAGAACAGAATTCAAAATTGTTTCATTTGAAATTATTTCAATATTCTCATCATTATTCCAATAGAGTTCTGGCCAATCATTTTTATCTTCCTCTCGCTTAATATTTTTATTTAATTTATTTTTTTGATTATTGCTATTAAAGTTAATAAATCCCTTATTAAGAGATAAATTACCTGCCAAAACAGGGGTTTCAAATGATCCACTTAAATCTATATCTGAATCTATTAAAAAATTAGAGTTTTCTGTCTTAAAAGTAAATTTATTCGTTATCAAATTAATCTCTGATTTACCTGGATCATTATTACTGTAAAAAGGCAAAGATCCTTTTATGAAGATATTTCCAGAATCTGATGCTTTTGCTTTTAAATTTTTGATTTCTAAAGAATCAAAATCAAAAATTATCAAGCTATTAATATCTTTTATTATGTTGCTATACAAATCAATTTCGGAGTCTTTAATTACTATAAAACCATTCAATATTGGTTTATTTAAAGTCCCTTTTACTATCATTCGGAGATTCACTTCGCCTTCTTTAAAGGTAAAGTATTCATCAGCAAAAATATCTATTAACTCAATAAATTTTCCATTACCAATTAATCTTAGATCTAATTTATCTGATGATTTAGTAGGTATTGATCCTTCAACATTAATCGGGTCTTTTGAGTCATTTATTAGAAGGGAAAAATCAATATCAAAAATAGAATTATTAAATTCAATTATTCCTTTATCAAATAATATTTTGTTATTATTTATTGATAAATTATTGGAGTAAATTTCACTCGAGAAAGATTTTGTATCGAGATCATAAAATAATTGCATATCCAAACCTCCTAGAAAATCTCTTGATTGATCTAAAAAAATATTTGCAGCACTTAATGGTAGTTTTTTAATTATTAATGAACCTTTACCTCTTAATAATCCTCCTTCTAAATCAATAGAAAATTCCTCTTTTTTACTTTTATAATCATCGCTCGAAACATCAAGATAGCCATTTAATTTTGCATTTAATTTATAGTTGCTTTGCCTATCGCCTTCAATAGATACTTTTGCACTATATCTACTTGTGAATTTATTTAAATATTTTTGTAAATTAAATTTTTCATCTTGCTCATTATTATTTTGAATAAAGTCATTTATAAAATCAATCCTCTCTTTAAAAGAACTCTCATCTTTATTTATTTCCAAGTCATCCAATATGTTTGAATTACTTATTGAAGGTACTTTTTTAGTATCAAAATTAAAGATGTCAATGGCGGTCATTATTGTCCAACTAGTACTTATATTACTTAAGTTTAAATTAATAAAATTATTTTTATTTGAGTTATAGTCTGCTTCAATTATTCCTCCATTAATTGGATAAAATGATGAGCTAAAATTAAAAGAATTCTCTTTGAAGTTAAAATCAAATAAGGAGTTATCTAGCTCTATATTTCTATATTTACCTAGACTCCAAGCCAGTCGACCATTTAGATAGGACTGATCTGAAGATATTGATCCAGAACCATTAATAATTCCTTCAATTCTATCGAATTGATTATCTCTTATTGATAATTCAAGTTCATCAAGAGGAAAATTGTTAGCTGTCCATATATAACTATTATTCTCTTTAATTAATTTTATACTTCCTTTATTAGAATTAAAAATTCTACTAAAAGATAGATTATCTAATTTTAAATTAGTATCAAACTCTGTAGAGAGAAATGAAGGAATCGGAGAATATCTATTTTTCATATTTAACATAAATTTGTCATTTTTATTTCTAATATCTCCCTCCCATATTTCTCTGATCCGAATTCCTTTGAAATGCGGATAATCAACATTAAATTTTATTGAAATCTCGGGATCACTAATGTTTCCTTTTAATTCACCTTTTGCAGTAACGAATCCTCTAATATCATTATTTCGGAAAATATTTAAATTAGATAATTGAGTTCTATTTATTTTGAAATTAGAATCAATATGACCAAAATTAATCCCCCTTTTATCAAACCAATAGGGGAAATTTCCCGATAGTTCAATATCTGGATTCAGACTATCAACATATCCTACGCTTCCTTTTAGATCAATTTTGTTAGAACTTTTATTTAATGGAATATTAAGATTAAAGTTTGAATTCAAAGTTCCGTAATTTAAGTTTTCGGAATTTCCTATTAAATAATTATCTTTACAAAAAAACTTAGTTAAATCTGAATTTATATTTTCTGAGAAATCTTCTGGTTTTATTTTTATATTAGTAAAAGAAAAACTGCCTTTGCAAAATGTTTGTTTTGGTGATTTATTAAATTTAAAGTTAGATTTAAAATTACCTTTTTTAAAGCTAATTTTTCTCTGCCCAATAGTATACGAAGAGCTCTCAAGATCTAATCCATTAGAAAATAACTCCAGCTTTAAAAAGTCTTTATTTAATTTTGTATTAACTTTAAATTCTAGAAGACCTTTACCTTCAAATTTTGATTTTATATTTGAAATAATTTCTCTATTGGTTGAACTATAAACAACGTGACCTTTTACTTTTGCTGCTAATCCTGATTTTTTAAGATTTAGAATTGAATATTTATTTAATTTAAAATACAGGTCATATTTTAATTTTGATTCGTTTGTACTTCTGTCTTTTTCAATAGGTTTATCCCTTTTAAAAAAATCTCCATCAATATTAATTTCAGCTTGCTCAGGCATTATTTTTACAATCAATTTTTGTTTTAAAAAAGATCTTAAAGGCATAATGCCCACATATACATTTTTAGCTTTAATTTCAGAATTAATATTTTTTTTATCCTTAATTTTAGAATTACCCAGAGAAAAGCCTAGGAATCTAATCCCAACATAATGACCTAAATCAACATTTTTATCTAAAAGAGTCTCAATACTTTCTTCTAGTTGTAATTTCCTAGAACTATAGGTTTCTTTTAAGAAATTATTTAATAAAAAAGTGCCTAAAAAACCGAAGGAGAAAAGCATCCCTACAAAAAGAATTTTGGTATTTAAATTTAGAGATCTAATTTTTTTCAAGTTAGAGCCCAAAAATAGAGTAGGCTTACAAAATATAAGAAATTAATGAGGGCAAAGCCACTAAATGTCTTTTTTTGAACTATTAGAGAACACACCCAAAATTTTTGGATTCTTTGGAATATTTCTTTTCATTTGTACCATAGCAGCTTTTATATTTAATTTTGGCTTTAAATTTCGAATAATTGGAGCAACTATCTTTTCATTATTACTTTCTTTGAGTAGTTGGGCATTTATACAAAGTTACACCGAAAAAGTTGTAATAGAAGGTGCAAAATATGTTCCAATTGTTTATGATAATGGGTTCGATTTGATTATTGCCAAGGCAGAAGATGACTTTCCAGAAGAATCTATTAAACCAACTTTAGAACAATTATCGGAAAATCTAATGAAAGGTAGCCGTTCGGGTGCTAACGTAAAAATAAAGATAAGGAAACTTGAAAAAATTTCAGAGGGTGTAAGTAAGCCAGTTGTAATAGGAGAAATTCAAAAAAATGTCAAAATGAATTAGTCTCTGAAAAATGGAAATTAAAAAATTTTTAGACTTTTTGCCAACTAACTTTAGACATGAGAAATCTTTTTTTATTCAAAACAATCTAACTGACTTTGAAAAATTAAGTAATCTTTCAGACCTAGATATAAATGATATTCAAAGAAATTCCTCACTTTGTACATTGAATAATCTAAAGAAGATTAGAGCTATAGCTATTTTTAAAAAAGAAATTGGAATTTCTCCACCGCAAGCATATTTACTTTTACATTGCGGTATATCTTCTATTAAGTCGTTATCACTATCCACTCCATACGAATTAGAACGCAAAATTGGTAGATTAGAAAGAACTCTTAGAGTAAAAACCAATACAGAAACCACTTTTAACCTTTTAAAAGAATGGATTAAAAAGGCAAGTCAAATCAACAAATCCATTTGAAATCTTGGTTAAAAAATTTTTTTAATGTAGAATCAAAAAAAATTATTAATAATGAAGCCTTTATTATTTTTGTTATTTTTGTTTTCCAACTCTTTATACCCTGTCTATAGTCAATCTAATTTGTTAGAAAGTGTAAAAAAGAATCCGGTTGAGGCTATTGATATATGTAATAAATTTAGGGAGTTTAATTCAAAGGGTATTTCCGCGAATTCAGATATAGCTATAGAGTATGTATCAAACAAAAAAAAGTTAACTCCCGTTAATGCAGAGATCTTTTCTATTTACGTCATTGGACTGCACTGTCCAGACATCATCTAAATCCTAAATGTCTGGTTCAAGATGGTTTGATAAGTCTCTAGTACTTAGAGATGGAGTAAGACTTACATCGAGGATTTGGTTGCCTAGTGGTAATGGGCCATGGCCTACATTATTGATGAGACAACCTTATGGCAAAGAAATAGCTTCAACTATTACCTATTCCCACCCTGAATGGTGGGCTTCTAAAGGGTATATGGTAATAATTCAAGATGTTAGAGGTATGGGTTCTTCTGAAGGAGTTTTTAATGGTTTTTCTCAAGAAGCTAGCGACACTTCAGAAACACATGAATGGGTAAGGTCTCTAAAAGAATGTAATGGAAAACTTGGCTTATATGGTTTTTCATATCAAGGATTTACTCAATTAACTGGTGAGTTAAATTCAAAGCCGCCCGATTGTTTATCTCCAGCAATGACTGGGATGAACATTAAGGATCATTGGTGCTCAGATGGAGGAGCATTTTGGTGGCATAACAATATTGCATGGGGACTTCAAATCTCAGCACTAAAAATGAAAAGAGAAAATAAATTTTTTGAGTGGAAAAAAATAAGATTAGCATTAGAAAAAAAAGTTATTTAATTGAAGGAATTGATACTTTAAAAAAATACGATCCTAGTAGCTTTGTCTTGGAATGGCTTGAAAATTTTAATAATGCACGCCCATTTGAAGAATTTAAACCAATATCAACATGGATTAAACAACCTATGTTAATTATTGGAGGGCTTTGGGATCCACATTTAAAAGGTGCCTTTGATCTTTATAAAAAATCTAAAGAAGCTGGAGGAAACCCAGAAATTATTATTGGGAATGCGACACATCTAAATTGGTGGGAGGGGTCACAAGAATCTTTATTAAAATTTTTTGATAAACATTTAAAATCAGATGAGAAATATAATTCTAAGAATTTAAAAGAAGAGAAAAAAATATGGAATATTTCATTACATAAATGGGAAGAATTAGATAATAAATTTCATCCTGAATTTATTTTTGGGCTAAAAAGCGATGGTACAGCGAATGTAGAGGTTGAGGATGGAAGTCTGACCATAAATTCAAAAGGATCAGGATGGTTCACAATTGTTAGTGACCCATGGAGACCTACTCCATCTGACGGTGGTCATCTAGGTCCAAATCCAGGAAGCTTTAATAGAAATATTATTGATAAACGCCTTGATGTAGGTGTTTTTCAAACTAATTATTTTGAAGAAGATCAATGTTTCAAAGGAGTTCCCAAATTAGAAATCCTTGTAAAAAGTGATCAGCCCAATTTCGATATCTGCCTTGCTTTATCCCTAGTTGAAGAAGGTAATGAGAATGTGAATCAATTTTCAACAGGATTCTTAAGGGTTAAAAACTCCAAAATAAAAGAAGAATGCATGTATCAAATAACAATGCAGCCAACAAATATTTGTTTAATTAAAGGAAGTAAGCTTCGCTTATCAATATCTGCAGCAGCTTATCCCGCAATTGGAATTAATCCTGGATTTGGGGAAGGAAATATTGGAGCGCCTTCAGCAAATCATAGAATTATTACTCTAAGTTTCAGCCTTAATAAAACATTTATGAAAATGACCCCTTTTTTTAGTAAATAATTATTTATTTGGTTAATCATTTGATATTATTAATCCTTAATATCTACCAGTCATGACAGAGACAATTCAAGCAGACTGGATTAAATCAGAAGCTATCAACCTAGAAAATTGTTGCAATGATAATCCATTAAAAATATTAGGTCCTCACTTTTATGAAGAACAATGGGTAATAAGAGTATGGGTCCCTGAAGCTGACGAAGTAAAAATAAATTATAAAAATAATACTTATAAGGCGGAAAACATAAATCATAAATGGCTTTTTGAAGCAATTCTGCCTGAAAATCCAAATTCTGATTACGAAATAGATATTTCACGTGGTGGGATCACACATACACAAAATGACCCTTGGTCATATAGAGAAGAATGGATGGGTGAAGTTGATAGGCATCTTTTTGCAGAAGGTAATCATCATCATATTTGGGAAAAGATGGGAGCACATCTCATTGAAGAAAATAATCAAAAAGGTGTCATGTTTTGCATTTGGGCTCCAAATGCAAAATCAATCTCGATAATTGGAGATATAAATTCTTGGGATGGAAGACATCATCCGATGCAAAAAAGACTAGGGGGAATTTGGGAACTATTCATGCCAATAATGCAAGAGGGAGATACATACAAATATGAAATAAGAACCCAACAAGGCCATATTTATGAGAAAGCTGATCCATATGGTTTCCTTCATGAAATCAGGCCTCAAAATGGTTCAATAGTTTCAAAATTGAAAAACTTTAATTGGAATGATAGTTCTTGGATTTCAAATAGAGATTCTTCCAGTCAAATTAACAAGCCAATTTCGGTTTATGAAATGCATTTAGGAAGTTGGCTCCATGAATCTACAGATAATAAATATCTTGAAGAAAATGGTGAACCAAGAGACCCAGTGGCTGCCGCGGATTTAAAACCTGGGACAAGATTATTAACTTATCCAGAATTAACAGAAAAACTCATCCCATACGTAAAAAAGAGAGGATTTACACATATTGAACTAATGCCAATATCTGAACATCCTTTCGATGGTTCATGGGGATACCAGGTTACAGGCTGGTATGCACCAACAAGTAGATTTGGCACCCCAAATGAATTTAGAGAGTTTGTGAATAAATGTCATCAAGAGGGCATAGGAGTAATTCTTGATTGGGTACCTGGTCATTTCCCAAAAGATAAGCATGGGTTAGCATTTTTTGATGGTTGTCATCTTTATGAGCATGGAGATTCACGCATAGGTGAACACAAGGAATGGGGAACCTTAATATTTAATTACAGCAGAAACGAAGTAAGAAATTTCTTAGTAGCCAATCTCGTTTATTGGTTTGAAGAGTTTCATATTGATGGCATAAGAGTAGATGCTGTAGCTTCAATGCTTTACAGAGATTATCTACGGCCAGACGGGGAATGGATACCCAATGAAAATGGTGGGAATGAAAATATTGAAGCCGTTAAATTTCTTCAACAGGCTAATCATGTACTCTTCCAACATTTCCCAGGTGCACTTTCAATAGCCGAAGAATCAACAACTTGGCCAATGGTTACCAAACCTACTGATATGGGAGGGTTAGGATTTAATTTGAAATGG
This sequence comes from uncultured Prochlorococcus sp., assembly GCA_902583265.1. Classification (GTDB taxonomy): domain Bacteria; phylum Cyanobacteriota; class Cyanobacteriia; order PCC-6307; family Cyanobiaceae; genus Prochlorococcus_A. Next base: position 45,707 of record CACHVD010000001.1, on the reverse strand, counting down.
AATATGGGATGGATGCACGATATGCTCGATTATTTTGAGATAGATCCTTGGTTTAGGCAATTCCACCAGAATAGTGTAACTTTCTCAATAACATATAACTATACAGAGAACTTTATGCTTGCTCTTAGTCATGATGAGGTTGTCCATGGGAAGAGTCATCTTTTGCATAAAATGCCTGGCGATGACTGGAAGAAATATGCAAATACTCGAGCTTTACTAACTTATATGTGGACCCACCCTGGTAAAAAAACGATATTTATGGGAATGGAATTTGGGCAAAGACAAGAATGGAATGTTTGGGATGATCTGCAATGGGAGTTACTAGAATTTGAGCCTCATAAAGGTATCAGAAATTTGATTGATGACCTAAACGTACTTTATAAAAATGAACCTGCGTTATGGAAAAACGACTTTGATCCTTATGGATTCCAATGGATTGATTGTAATGACAAATCTAATTCGGTAATAAGTTTTATGAGAAGAGAAAACGATACCAATGAGTGGCTTGTTGTAGTTGCCAACTTTACACCTAATACTCATGGTTCATATAAAGTAGGTGTTCCTGTAGAAGGATTTTATAAGGAGATATTTAATTCAGATGGATCTAGATATGGAGGCAGTAATAAAGGAAATATGGGAGGTAAAGAAACTATAAATTACAATATTCATGATTATCAAAATGCTCTAGAACTTGTTTTACCCCCATTAAGCGTGAGTATCTTCAAACATCAATCAAAAAAATAAGAAAACTCATTTAACTTAGTGCTTCATATAAATGTTCATATAACACTTTTACTCGGCTTAGCATTGTAAGATTTTTAAGTTGGAATTTTAAAAAATTTTTTTTAAAAACATATTGAATTGAAAAATGGGTGAAAAATTACCGCTACTACTTTCTGCCGCATTAGGTAAAAAAGTAAATAGGCCTCCAGTATGGATGATGAGGCAAGCAGGAAGATATATGAAAATCTATAGAGATTTAAGGGAGCGTTACCCAAGCTTTAGAGAGAGGTCTGAGAATCCAGAACTATCATATGAGATTTCAATGCAGCCTTTTCATGCTTTCAAACCAGATGGTGTGATCCTTTTTTCAGATATTCTCACACCTCTTCCAGGGATGGGCATAAATTTTGAAATAATAGAAAGTAAAGGTCCAATAATTGAGGACCCAATAAGAACTCTTAACCAAGTAGAAAATTTAAAAGAATTAAATCCAAGTGAGAGTTTAAGTTTTGTTGGGCAAGTTCTTTCTTCGCTAAAAAAAGATGTGAATAATGAGGCAACAGTTTTAGGTTTTGTTGGCGCACCTTGGACTCTTGCTGCATATGTTGTTGAAGGTAAAAGCAGTAAAAATTATTCTTTAATAAAATCAATGGCTTTTAAAGAACCAGATTTACTTCATAAACTTCTTGATCATTTCGCAAAATCTATTGGTGAATATCTTAAATATCAAATAAAATCTGGAGCTCAAGTAGTACAAATTTTTGATTCATGGGCAGGCCAACTAAGCCCACAAGATTACGATATCTTTGCTGGGCCTTATCAAAAAAAAGTTGTTGATATTGTAAAAGCGGAATACCCTGAAACACCAGTAATACTTTACATTTCAGGAAGTGCTGGTGTTATAGAAAGAATGGCAAAAACTGGAGTAGATATAATTTCATTAGACTGGACAGTAGATATTGAAGAGGCTTGTAAAAGAATCCCTAGTGGGATAGGCATTCAAGGTAATGTTGACCCTGGCATTTTATTCGGAAACAAAGAATCAATAAAAGAAAGAATAGATAATACTTTCAATAAAATTAAAGATAGGAAATATATTCTTAATTTGGGTCATGGAATTTTACCTGGGACTCCAGAAGAAAATGCTCAAACTTTTTTTGAACATGGGAAAAAACTCACTTACTAGTCAAAGTCTTGGCATATAAAAACTTACTAATCACAGGTGCGAGTGGATGTGTTGGCCAATATTTAGTTAATTGGTTTTTAAAAAACACAAAATTCAGGCTTTATCTCATGGTAAGAGACAAAAGTAAGTTGCCAATTTCTTTTCAAGAAAATAAAAAAGTCAAGTTAATGGTCTGTGATATAAGGGAATCAAATATATATAAAAAGGAAATTAGTCAAATTAATTACCTAATTCATACTGCTACAGCTTGGGGAGATCCAAAAACAGCCTATGAAGTAAACATTAAAGCTTTTGAAGAATTACTTGAAATGCTTGATATTGAAAAGTTAGAAAAGATTATTTATTTTTCAACAGCTAGTATTCTTGATCCACAAACAGAATTAATGAGGGAATCATTGATTTATGGAACAGAGTATATTCAAACAAAATACGAATGTTTCCAGAGACTTAGAGAAAGCTCATTTGCAGAGAAAACTTTCGCTGTTTTCCCTACCTTGGTTTTTGGAGGAAATCTTGGAAAAAAAAGTAAATATCCAGTAAGTTATTTAACTAGTGGATTGAAAGAAATCGGGAAATGGCTTTGGTTAGCAAGATTTTTAAAACTCGATTCTAAATTTCACTTTATACACGCAAATGATATAGCCCAAATTTGCGGGTTTTTAATTAAAAATCATAAAGAAGAGCAATACAAAGGCTTTAGAAAATTTGTCCTAGGTCAGAAATTCATTTCAATTGATCATGCCATAATTACACTTTTAAAAAGAAACAATATGAGGAGATATTTTGCGATACCCCTTACAAAAAAAATTCTAAAAATATTATTAAGAATTCTCCCCATCCAAACCACCTCTTGGGATAGCTTTAGTATCAAAAAATATGACTTTAATCATGTCCCCATCACTAATCCTGAGACTTTCAAACTAAAAAGTTATGCCAAATCATTAAATGATATTTTAAGGTTATCAAAGTTACCAAGCTGTAATAACAATTAAAATTCTCGCAGTTAGGCTCCCAAAGCCTTGTAATATATATAAATAAGTAAATTTTAATTATGCTACGTTCAATCTTCGCAGGGTTATTCGCAATAGTTTTAACTCTAGGTTTAGGAATTTCATCAGTTTCAGCTAAGACTGTTGAAGTAAAACTTGGAACGGATGCTGGAATGCTTGCATTTGAACCAAGTACGGTAACCATTAGTGCTGGTGATACAGTTAAATTCGTCAATAATAAATTAGCTCCTCACAACGCAGTTTTTGATGGACATGAGGAATTGAGTCATGCAGATCTAGCTTTTGCTCCAGGAGAATCTTGGGAAGAAACATTTGATACTGCAGGAACTTATGATTACTATTGCGAGCCTCACAGAGGAGCTGGAATGGTAGGTAAAGTTATTGTTGAATAAATGTTTTAATAATTAACTACTTTTTTACTTAAAACTTAATACACTCATAATTATATTTTGATTGATGAAAATAGTCCCAAGCGAATTTTCTAATTCTGCTTGGGACTGTTTTATTTTGGCCAAAGAAATTGCTTATAAAAATCATCAACAAAACGTAGACTCTGACAATTTATTTTTAGCTCTTATAAAACAAGACAATTTTACAAAAAAAATCTTAAAAAATAATAATGTAAATATCAAAGAGATTGAGAAAGAAATAATGTCCTCTTTAAATTTGAAGGCAAAAATGAAAGATAAACAAGATAATTTATATATCGGAGAGACTCTTCACAAAATATTTTTGAAAGCGAATGATATTAAAAATACTTTAAATGATGTAGTGATATCAACAGAACACTTAGTTTACGGTTTCACTTATGATGATAAATATGGATTTCAAATTTTAAATCAAAAAGGGTTTCCAGAATTTATTGAAACTATAAAGAAAATGAAGTCAGTTCCAGGAGTAAAAAACGAATTTGATACTTCTAATGAGTCTTTGGGAAAATATGGTGTTGATCTAACTCAATCTGCACGAGATGGAATTTTAGACCCAGTTATTGGAAGGGATGAAGAGATTAGAAGAACAATTCAAATATTGAGTAGAAGAACAAAAAACAATCCGGTTCTCATTGGAGATCCTGGGGTTGGGAAAACGGCCATTGTTGAAGGGTTGGCTCAAAGAATTATTAATGGCGATGTACCTTCTGCTCTACAAGATAGGCAACTAATTTCATTAGATATGGGTTCACTTATAGCTGGAGCAAAATATCGTGGAGAATTTGAAGAAAGAATAAAAAATGTCCTTAAGAAAGTTAAGGAATCAGACGGAAAGATTATTCTTTTTATTGATGAAATTCATACAGTCGTTGGAGCTGGTGCTAGTGGAGGTTCTTTAGATGCAAGCAACCTATTAAAACCAATGCTTGCAAGAGGAGAACTAAGATGTATTGGTGCTACAACTATTATTGAACACAAACAAAATATAGAAAAAGACCCTGCTTTAGAACGAAGATTTCAGAAAATAAAAATTGATGCTCCTTCAATAGAAGATACTGTATCAATATTAAGAGGATTAAGAGAAAGATATGAAGTCCATCATAGTGTAAGAATTTCTGATAATGCTTTGGTTGCAGCAGCCACCCTAAGCGAAAGATACATTAACGATAGATTTCTTCCAGACAAAGCGATAGATCTAATCGATGAAGCAGCCTCAAGATTAAATATGGTCATAACTTCCAAACCCGAAGAAATTGATGAGATTGATCGAAAAGTCCTTCAGTTTGAGATGGAAAAATTATCTTTAAAAAGAGAAACAGATGATTTTTCAATAGAAAGATTAAAAAAAATCAATAATGAACTTATATCCCTTAAAGATAAACAGGCAGAATTAGGTGCTCAATGGAAAAAAGAAAAAGATGAAATTGATGAGATTAGCACCATAAAAGAAGAAATTGAATCTGTTCAATTGCAAATAGATCAAGCCAAAAGAAGTTTTGACCTCAACAAAGCAGCAGAATTAGAATTTGGAACTTTAAATTCTTTACAAAAAAAATTGAAAGAGAAAAGTGAGTCCCTAGTAAATTCTCAAAAAAATGGAGATACAAATCTTTTAAGACAAGAGGTAACTTTTGATGATATTGCAGAAGTTGTCTCTAAGTGGACCTCCATTCCAGTACAAAACTTAAACCAGTCAGAGAAAGATAAACTCTTGAGCCTTGAGTCAATCCTTAAAGAAAAAATTATTGGTCAAGATAGTGCAATTAGGGCAGTTGCAGATTCCATTAAGAGATCAAGGACTGGTCTAAATGATCCAAGCAAGCCATTAGCCAGTTTTCTCTTTTTAGGTCCAACTGGTGTTGGAAAAACAGAGCTAAGTAAAGTAACAGCCAAATTAATATTCGATTCAAATTCTTCAATTACGAGACTGGACATGTCTGAATATATGGAAAAGCATTCAGTGAGCAAAATTATAGGTGCGCCTCCTGGATATTTAGGTTTCGAATCAGGCGGTCAACTAACTGAAGCTGTACGCAAAAATCCTTATTCATTAATACTCCTTGATGAAATAGAGAAAGCTCACAAAGATATTTTAGATATTCTCTTACAGGTTCTTGATGATGGAATCATTACTGATGGTCAAGGTCGTACAGTCAATTTCAAAAATTCAATTATTGTTCTTACAAGTAATTTAGGAAGTCAATCAATAAATGATTTATCAGTTAGAAAAGAAGATACAAATGAAATTAAAAAAGTTGTAGATAAAGAAATTAAAAAATTTTTCAAGCCTGAGTTTTTAAATCGACTTGATGAAATAGTTATTTTTAATAATTTAGAATTAAATGATATAAAAGAAATTGCAAAAATCCAGCTTCAACATTTAGAAAAAAGACTTAACAAAAAAAACTTAAAATTCAAAATTACGGATGAAGCAATTAACCAACTTGTCGAAAATAGTTTCGATCATGCCTATGGTGCAAGGCCTTTAAAAAGAATTATTCAAAAACAAATTGAGACAAAAATTTCAAATAATATATTGAATAATCATTACCTTAATAAAGACGAGATTAATATTTATCTGATTAATGGAGAGATAAATGTTGATTAAATATCTAATTAAAGAAGCCTATATGACTTTAAAATTAACAATTTTAATCTAAGATTTGAACCAATCAGGAATTTCCTCATAACTTGCTTTATTCGATTTATTTTCTTTTGATTCTGTTTTCCAACAACATGTTCTGCCCTGATCCTTATCCTGTAAGTATTCATTAGCCCATCTCCAAATTAATTCAGAGGTGAACTCCATTCCCACATTATCCATAATTCTCAGATCTAAAGCATCTAAGTCATGTAATTTTTCCCAGTAATTCAGCAAAGGGTCATCTTTATTTATTAGAAAAGTATGGTCAAATTGCTCCTTTAGTCTATTTTCTAGGGGCTTTAGACTTGAAAAATCGACAACAAAACCATTTAGGTCTAATTTTTTTGCAGTGAACCAAAAGGTGAATGATCTTGAATATCCATGCACAAATCTGCAGTGGCCTTCATGGCGCCATTGCCTATGTGAACAGGGAAAATCCTCGTAACTTTTGCTGCATGAAAATTTCAGAGAATGAATATACATCAATTAACTGTTAGGATAATTTTTAATAAAACACATTGAGTAGGATTTAACATAACAAACATAATGACTTATTCAACTAATTTTTCGATAGAGGATCTACGCTTTGATAATTATGGATTAATCCCTGCAATAGCACAAGATTGGCTTGACGGATCAATTCTTATGCTTGCTTGGATGAACAAAGAATCTTTGACAATGACAATTGAAACCAAAAACGTTCATTATTGGAGTAGATCAAGATCCGAAATTTGGAGAAAAGGAGCTACAAGTGGAAGTACCCAAATTCTTAAGGAGATAAGATTCGACTGTGATAATGATGCACTAATCCTTTTGATTGAACAAAATGGTTCAGGAGCATGTCACACTGGGGAAAAAAGTTGTTTTTTCAACGAAATCAAAATTAATCAAAGTGATAAAAAAGAGAAGAAAACAACGCCCTTCTCAAATATTTGCTCTGAATTATTTAATACAATCAACGAAAGATCAATAAATCCATCAGAAAAAAGTTATACAAATCATTTATTAACAAAAGGTAGTAATACTATTTTGAAAAAAATAGGAGAGGAATCTGCAGAATTTATAATGGCTTGCAAAGATAATGATAAAAATTCAATTTCAAATGAAGCTGCTGATTTAATTTATCATCTGCAAGTAGCCCTTATGCATAAAGGGGTTGAGTGGAGAGATGTACTTGCTGTTCTAGAATCAAGAAGAAAAAATTGAATAATTAAAATTTATAATTTTGAATTCTTTGAGCTTAAATTTATAAAAAATAATGTTAATTAACTAATTAATAATTATTAATTAATTATTAATTAATTATTACATGTATGGCTTATTACAAGATTAACTATAAGTTAAATATATCAACAATGAGGTAAATCGTGAGTTCATTAAGCGATTTTCTTGGTGAAATAGGTCGTCATCAACTTTTGACACCTGAAAGAGAACTCACTATGGGCAGAAAAGTCCAAGAAATGGTTGTGCTTGTTAATAGATGTCAAGAGGCTGGTGGTAAAGGACCTGCTTGCGAATATTCAGATGCTGAGAGAAAAAAAATCAAAATTGGTGAAAAAGCCAAAAATGAGATGATAACTGCCAACCTAAGATTAGTTGTGAATCTTGCTAAGAGATATCAAGGCAAGGGGCTAGAATTGCTGGACTTAATTCAGGAGGGGACATTAGGCCTTACAAGAGCTGTAGAAAAGTATGATCCCGCTAGGGGACACAGATTTTCAACCTATGCTTATTGGTGGATTAGACAAGGATTAAATAGAGCGTTATCAACTCAAAGTAGAACTATTAGAATTCCTGTAAATATTAATGAAAAACTTACAAAATTAAGATCGGCGAAATCAAAACTCATGCAACTGAAAGGTATCCCCCCTACAAGCAATGAGCTAGCTGAAGAAATGAATATAACTAAAGAGGAAATTGATGAACTCCTCTCTTGTGAATTAAGAAGTATCACTGTTAGCCTCCAAGGGACAGTTAAATCCAAGTCAGATCCCTCTGAGTTAGTAGATATTCTTCCAAGTGATCAGACTCCTCCAATGGAGTTAGCCGAATTAGCCGAGAGAACAGCCTCTGCTTGGAAGTTATTAGACAAAGCAAATTTAACTGAAAAAGAAAGAAAGATAGTAAGCCTGAGATTTGGTTTAGACGGTTCAAATGAGTGGAGAACTTTAGCTGAAGTTGCAAGACATATGAGTTGTAGTAGAGAATATTGCCGACAAGTCGTTCAACGTGCACTAAGAAAATTAAGAAAGGCAGGGATACAAAATGGATTAGTTGATAGTATCAGTTAAACATTTAAATATTTCATTTACAAGGATGAAAAATGAATTACAAAAACCAAGAAAATATTTATGAAGCCGAAGTATTAGAAAGTTCAACATTTGATGAAAATATCATCATCAAAATACTTATTAAAGCTGGAAGAACAATTGCTAAACCTGCCTTAGAAGTTTTAGAGATGGCTTTAGATCCCTACACTCCAGCTCAAGCAAGAGTTTCCTTAATGGCTGCCTTAGCCTATTTGATTATGCCCTTTGATCTTTTCCCTGACTTTATGCCTTTAGTTGGATTTAGTGATGATTTTGTAGCCCTCACTGCGGTACTTAGCATATGGAGTAAATACATGTCTCCTTCAATAAGAGCGAGAGCAGAAAAAAAGCTTAATAAATTATTCCCTTTTTATTGAATGAGTAAACTATCTCAACAGGAAGAAAAAGAATTAGTCTCCTTCATCAAGGATTGGTTAAAAACTCATGGATATAATCAAAAAGATTTGGCATATGAATTAAATATTAAATCGAGTAGAACCTCGGAGATTATTCTAAAAATTAACGAATTACATAAAAAAGGAGGTATGTTCAACATCGCAAAAAATCTAATAAAAATTGAACAAAAATGGCTAAACGATATTAAAAATGATCTTCCAGAGAATAACCAAACTTCACCATATAATCAATTAGATATCGACTCTTTAGTAAAACAAATAAATCAAGACACTAGTAAATAAATATATTTTTAGAATTTAGTTTTTGATATAGAAATTGTCTTCTTTATTAACAAAAAGATTAAAAATAAAATTTATTCCAATTAAAAATCACCTTATAAAATATAGATATTATTTTACTTATTAAATAATATAGTCAATGAATAAATATAAGTGAAGAATATTTTTATACATAATATATAAATTAAACTATTGAAATTTAAAGTTAAAATATATTAATAAGTTTATTTAAAAAGCCTTAATCCAGGGATATATATCATAAGTGATCCATATACCTTTTTCCCAATATATATCTTTCTCAATTAAATCTCTTAATTCATTTTCATTACTAGCATTAAAAATTCCAAACAAATATTTAGTACATTTTGTCGGCCCTAAAGTAACTAAAATATTGCAATCTTTTAATTTTTTAAGTCTTTTAAGATGTTGTTCACGGAATGGTTCTCTCTTAATGATTGCGTCTTTACAATACTTCCCAAACACTACATACTTTTCCATTTTCAAAGACAACTAATAGAACAAATATATAATTAATAATTGCATATATTACACACAAATTGCTACATTAATTAAGGAGGACTTTCTTATAGTTAATTATGCTCACCGGTAGCGATCTTCTTGCAAAAGTTAAAGAACTTGGAGATGTCAGCAAGTCCGAACTTGTTCGCGCTTGTGGATACGTTTCAGCGAAGAAAAATGGAGGGGAGCGTTTAAATTTCACCGCGTTTTATGAAGCACTTTTAGAGGCAAAAGGTGTAAATCTTGGTGATGCTGGAGTTGCTGGTATTGGAAAAGGAGGAAGAAAACTAAGTTACATAGCTACAGTACAAGGGAATGGAAATCTTTTGATTGGCAAAGCATATACTGCATTACTAGATTTAAAAGCAGGTGATGAATTCGAAATTAAGCTAGGAAGAAAACAAATAAGATTATTACCAGCAGAAGAAACTTAAAGATAACAGAAATAATTTTGAATTTAATCTATAAATTTTTTAATTAGTTTTTTTAATCAATCAATTCTGTAAGTTTGTATTTCTTTGATCTGCAGCTAAACGCATATCATTACAAAATTTCCCAACATTGTTAACAACATCTTTTTCACTTGAACTAGAAATTCTTTTTACAAATGCACTTCCAATAATTACTCCATCTGCCCCCCATTCACTAACTTTATTAACATGTTCAGGGGTGGATATTCCGAAACCAACAGCAATTGGATTATTGTTTATTCCTTTTAATTTAGCAATGAGGTTTTCTACTCTACTTTCCATTTTGTTTCTCTCCCCAGTAACACCAGTAACACTTACTAAATAAGTAAAACCTTTTGTATTGTTTGATATTTTTTTCATCCTTTCGAAAGGAGTAGTTGGAGCCACCAATAAAACCAAGTCCATGGAGTGATTACTAACTATTTTTGAAAATTTATAAGCTTCCTCTAAAGGGAGATCAGGAATTATTAGTCCAGAAACTCCAGCATTGGAAGCTAATTCGCAAAACTGATCAAATCCAAAGCACAAAAGAGGATTTAAGTAAGTAAAAAGTATAATGGGAATATTTAATTTACCCTTTAAAGACTCTAAAAGTCTAATTACTTTTTTTGGTGTAGTCCCTGACTTTAATGCGCGAGAGGCAGATAGCTGAATAATAGGTCCGTCTGCAAGAGGATCACTATATGGAATTCCTAACTCAATAAGGTCAGCACCATTCTCTTGTAATTTTAGTAGGATCTCAGATGTTATCTCAATATTTGGATCACCAGCCATTATAAAAGGCATCAAAGCTATTTTTTTATTATTTTTTAATTCATAAAACTTCTCATCTACCTTTGATAGAGATTTATTTTTAATCATTTGCATTTTATTTTCTTTCATAAAAGTTAGATTTTTTCCAATTTAAATTTATGAATTTTTTTCTAAATCTTTCATGAGTTTTTCCTGCTCTTCCTTTGACAATGAATTGAACTTAGTTTCTAGTTTATCATTAACAACTTTTTCGTACTCTTTTCTATAACGCTTCCTTTGTTCCATAAAAGTCATTTTTCCATTAACAACCCTATAAACATAAGATGAAACCCAAGTAATGACAATTAGAATTAAAGTACAGCTTGAAATTGTACTAGCTGTAAAATTATCGATGCCAAATTGCGGTGCCAGCTTATAAGTAATTAATCCTAAAAAAGAAACTAATATCCCTATTTGTACAACTTTACCTTTCGTCAACTATTCACCCTTTCCCACTTCCTCTCAATCTGAGATTTAAAAATGGAGAAAATAAAATTAAACCTGGGAAAAAAAGAAATACTAGTCCATATATTCCTAATCTCTCAAATTTGCCCATAACATTCCATCTATTATTCATCCAGTAGAATAGTAATAATGGAATAATTAATAAATAGAGAGTTATAACACCAATATAGGCAATTAATGTTGCAATTGAATTATTAAAAATATTTTCCATTTTGATTTATAGCTTCTTAGTTAAAACATAACAATTATTGAGAGTTATCGTAAGAACAAAAATAAATAATTAAAAAATGGGAGTGGGGGGACTTGAACCCCCACGAGCTAAAGCGCTCGACGGATTTTAAGTCCGGCGCGTCTACCAATTCCGCCACACTCCCAATGATTTTCAACCTTTTTATTGTAACTTTTATTGTAAACTTGCAAAGAAATTGATGTAAAAAGTGATGATTTTGAGATCTATAGAGTCGTTGGATTACAAAATCTTGAAGTCTATAGACTCACGCTCAGCTAAGTTATTAACCTCTGCGTATAGATACCTTTTCTGTTAAGTAGGGTTTAGGAATGTCCAATTTAGTCAGATCAACTACGTTCTAAATGGAGTAGATAAGTTACCTGAGGAAGATAGGTAGATTTATTTACACCATTCACCATCTGATGAATTTAAATAGTCTTTAATTTCCTCATAGCCCAATTCAAAAGACTTAAGATAATTTGAACATGCCTCTTCTTCCTTTCCTAATTCAAGGAGGGTGTCACCTTTATCTGCATAAAAATAACCTTCCTTTGGCTTTATTTCTATTGCTTTATTGAAATGTATTAAAGCATTATCATAATCTTCTAATTCACTGTAAGACCAACCTATATTATAGTGCGTATTTGCTTTATACATTTTTCCATCCATAGTCATGGACTTTTTAAAATCATCTACTGCATCCAGATGATTACCTAATTCTTGATTAGCTAATCCACGATTATAGTAAGCAGCGGGATCTTTGTTATAAGTTCCTATAGCCTCATTATAAAAATCTAAGGCTTTTTGATAATTTCCTTTATTCAAATGCCTTAAACCATTTTTAAATGCAATACTGTATTTATTCCAGTTTGTTGCATGTACAGCTGTTGGTGAGATTAAATTAAATAAATTTAGTGGCAAAACACTAACTGAAATTAGTGATATTGGAAATAGAAATAGACTAAAAATAGTTTTCGCTTTCATGCACTTTTCTAAACATATATATTTTTTATTTTATATAAAAGTTATTTATTTTCAAATATTTTAAAGGTCATTAAACCTTTTTTATTAAAAAAACGATATTTTAACCTTATTAGTCCCCCACCTATTAGTTTACACTCGTAATCCTGCTGAGCCTTTATATGTTTTTCGGTAAGCACTCTAGGCAGATTTTTGTGAATACTTTCGTACAGTTGTAAAAGAATAAAGGGAATAGCTTTTCAGCTAATCTAATCATTTATTTACAAATATCTCTTGGGGATTCTAAGTCCAGCGAATCTATAAATACCGCCACGCTCCTAAGAAGAGTTTCATTCTTTATCGAGACCGAGAGTGTCCCATTTAACCAAGAAAAATTAGAATATCTTAACTTTTTTATGAGGGTCGGATTAATACAATTTTTTTAATTTACTATCCCATCTACTTGCCATTGTAAAGTTTCACCAGCGTGTAATGGTTTTATTTGTCCAACAATATTTTCCTGTTCAACAACATCAATAAAATTTACGATTTTATTCGGTTTAGACACTAATTTTATTATTTCCTTATTTGGGGGCAAATTATAAAATTTAGGACCATTCAAACTTGAAAACTTCTCAAAATTATCTAAAGCATTTTCCTCTTCAAATACTGTTAAATAGCTTTCTAATGCTACTGGAGAATTAAAAATACCCGCACATCCACAAAAAGCTTTCCACTTTCTAAGATGTGGAGCCGAATCAGTTCCTAAGAAAAAACACTCTTTACCACTAGTTGCAGCTTTCCTTAGTGCTAGTCGATGTTTTTCCCTCTTTGCTACGGGTAAGCAATAAAAATCGCTATTTAAGCCTCCAAAAAACATTGCATTTCTATTTATATGCAAATGATGTGGAGTAATAGTAGCTCCAATATTATTTTCTTGAACAAAATCCACTGCATAAGAAGTGGTTATATGTTCTAAAACAATTTTTAATTTTGGAAATCTTTTAGCTATTGGTGAAAGTTCTCTATCTATAAACACTTCCTCTCGATCAAATACATCTACTTCAGAATCAGTAACCTCTCCGTGTATTAAGAGAGGCATTCCAGAATCTTGCATTAGTTCAAAAATCTCGTACAGATTTTCTATTTTTTTAACTCCATAACTTGAATTTGTCGTGGCATTAGCAGGATACAATTTTGCGGCAAAAAATACTTTATTTTTGAAACCACTTATTAGTTCCCTTTTATCAGTCTCATCAGTGAGATAAATAGTCATTAATGGTTCAAACTTAGAACTTCCTGGTAATGCTTCAACAATAGATTTCTTATATGAAATTGCACTATCAATTGATGTTATTGGAGTTTTAGTATTTGGCATAACGACAGCTCTTCCAAAATATTCTGATGTAAAATGTAAGATATTTTTTAATACAATGCCCTCTCTCAGATGTAAATGCCAATCATCAGGTTTTAATATGGTTAATGTCTTCAAAATTTTTACTATTTAATCAATTTTAACAACAAATTAAATTTGACAATAAATTATAGATATTCGAGGATAGTTATTAATCAATTTTTAAAGATTTAATTATCTAAGCGAGATCTTAAATATGAGTGATTTTTTATTTCCAATCATAGAAATAATATTAGGAGTAATTTTACTTTTTGCAGGAGGAGAGTTCTTCATAAGAGGAGCTATAAATTTATCTTTAATTTTAGGTATACCTCAAATAGTAATTGGATTAACAGTTGTTTCTCTCGGTACTAGCTCTCCTGAGTTATTGGTGAGTCTAAGTTCAATTTTAAAAGGCAGTGATTCCCTAGCAGCTAGCAATGTAATAGGGAGCAATATTTTTAATGTTCTTGTGGTTTTAGGTATAAGCTCATTGATAACACCACTTAAGGTAAAAAGCAGAATAGTGAGGAGGGATGTTCCCCTTTTAATGGCTATATCTTGTGCAGTTTGGGCAATGTCATCAACAGGTCTTTTAACATTTCAAGCAGGAATCTTTCTAATTTTTTGTTTAGTCTTAAATACTATATGGGAAATTAATACCATCAATGAGAAAGGAGATGATACAAAAGATGCTGAACCTGAGATAGAAGAATTCAATGATAATTATAAAGGGAAGCTAAATATCTTACTAAAGTTGATATTGGGAATATTTCTTTTAAGCTTTGGTTCAAACATCTTAGTAAATGGTTCTCAAACTCTTGCTACTCTTTTGGGGGTAAATGAAATTATTATTGGGTTAACTATTATTGCCACCGGGACATCTTTACCCGAATTAGTAACTTCAATAATTGCTGCATTTAAAGGTAAAACAGATCTTGCGATTGGGAATGTAGTAGGAAGCAATTTGCTCAATCAACTTCTGATCCTTGGAAGTTGTAGTATTTTTTCAGGATTTAAAGGCTTAGTAATTGAACAAAGCCTAATAAAAGTTGACCTTCCCTTTATGGTTTTAACAACCTTTGCTTGCTTGCCGATTTTCTGGAGCAAAGGAAAAATCTCTAGAATTGAGGGATTTATTTTGCTTAATCTTTATATTTTTTACATCCTAGATAAGATCCTTTTCTTAAATGGATTTAATTATCTTTCTGAATTAAGAATAGGTTTGTTTATTTACTTTTCATTACTAACAATTTTTCTCTTCACTAAAGAAAAATTTAAATTCTCAAAATCATAATTTTAACTATACATAGTCACAAATTCTTCTGAGATAGTTGGGTGCAAAGCCATAGTTATATCAAAGTCTTTTTTTGTTATGCCTGCATTTAATGAAATTGATACCATTTGAATAATTTCAGATGATGTTTCTCCGAACATATGGCATCCCAGTACTTTGTCAGTTAATTTATTAACTACTATCTTTAACATACATTTTGATTTGTCGTTTTTGAAAGTATTTGACATAGGCGTAAATTTACATTTGAAAATTTTTATATTTTCCTCAGAATAAATCTCTCTCGCTCTTTTCTCACTTAAGCCAACAGTTGAAATTTCAGGAATAGTGAAAACGGCCTTCGGGATATATTCATAATTAACTTTTCTTTTTTTGTGATTAAAAAAATTATCTGAAAAGACTCTGCCTTGTTCTATTGCTACTGGAGTTAAGTTTGGTTTGTTTATGATATCTCCAACTGCGAAAATATTAGCATTGCTTGTTCGATTAAGTTCGTCAACTTCTAAATATGAGCCATCCATCTTGAGATTTAAAAAATCCAAATTTAAAGGCAAAAGATTTGGTTCTCTACCTGTAGCAATAAGGATATTATTAGTCAGGATTTTATCTCCAGAGCACAAGGTAGATTCCAAATTTCCATTAACTCTTTTTATGGAATTTAATTGATTTCTGGAAATTAAATTTATTCCATTAAAAGCAGTTGATTCTTCTAAGCATGAAGATAAATCCTCATCAAAACCATTAAGCAAACTTTGACCCCTAATTAATTGAGTTACTTCAGTACCCAAATTTCTGAAGATAGAGGCAAATTCACAGGCAATATATCCGCCTCCAACAATTAATATTGTGTCAGGGAAAGTATCTAATTCAAAAATATCATCACTAGTCCATGCAAATTCTTCCCCAGGAATATTCAATTTCTTTGGTTTACCTCCAACTGAAATAAGGATTTTTTTTGAACTTATCTTATTTAAAATTTTCTTTGTTTTGGGACAAATTATCTCTAATTCATTTTGGGTTTTAAATCTTCCTAATCCCTCAAAAATAGTTACATTCAATTTATTTAAAGCATTCCTATGTATATAACTTAATCTGGAAACCTCCTCCTTTACATTCTTCAATAGAATATTTGATTCAAAACTAATACCTTTATTTTTTAATCCATATCCTTCAGAAGAATCCATATTTTTTTTACTTTTAGCAGCATAAACCATCAATTTTTTAGGAACACATCCTCTTATTACACAAGTTCCTCCTATTTTATTTACTTCTATTATCGCAACTTTTGCTCCATAACTAGCCGCACGCTTAGCCGCTGCCAGTCCACCAGATCCAGCCCCAACAACAATTAAATCAAATTCAAATTCCAAGACTTTTTTAATCATTTATTATAGCGTTAGATTATAGCTTTAATTCAAATGATGAATGGGATTTTGACATGGGATGATTTTAAAAAGTTTGAAATTGATGATATTGATAGAGTCAATGGTTTTAATAATTCCTACTCTAATTTAAGATTATTTGGGCATACTGAAAGTGATGTAATAGTTACCCTCTACAGAGATAGACATTCATGGTGTCCTTATTGTCAGAAAATATGGTTGTGGCTTGAGTTTAAAAGGATACCTTACAGAGTAAAAAAAATAAATATGTTTTGCTATGGTCAAAAAGAAACTTGGTTTCTTAATAAAGTTAGATCGGGTAAATTACCAGCTATTGAATTTAAAGGTCAAGTTATAACGGAAAGTGATGACATCATAGCTTTTTTAGAAAATGAATTTGGAGCGCTTGGGTCTTTTATAACATCAAGTCACCTAAAGAAAACTCGAGAATTGGAAAGAGAAATTTTCAGAGCTTGGTGTAATTGGCTTTGCCGAGAAAGCTTTAATTTCACAGACAACTCTTTTCGAAAAAAAAGATTTAAGGAATCTATTTCTAAATTTGATGAGATCTTGGGCAGGTCAGAATCAGGATTTATCGACCCAGCAGAATCTACTTCAAGTGAATTAGTACCTGGTATTGGAGATATAATTTTTATTCCTTATATGGAAAGAATGAATGCTTCTTTAACTTATTATAAGGGGTTTAATATAAGGTCTAATTTTCGATATATAGATAAATGGCTTACTCTTTTTGAAGGGACGAGTGCCTATAGAGGAACTCAAGGAGATTTTCATACTCACTCCCACGATTTACCGCCTCAGATGGGTGGATGTTATAAAGAAAGCAATGAAAAGCAGATTACTTTCTCTAAATCAATAGATACTGGAAAGGGGCTTGGCAATTTTGAATTTAATAAAAATTATGATTCAAAATATTGTGCTAAATTTGCCCTTAAAAGAATAATAAAGCATAAAAATAATTTAATAAAAGTAAATCCACACGATAAAGAATACTTTGAAGAATCATTGAGATCCGCCTTAACTCATTTAATCACTGGTGAAGTAAGAATTCCTGCGAAACTTTCAGGAAAATCTCTGAGATATTTAAAAAATAGAATCTCAGTCCCAAGAGATATGCCAATTATTTCTGCAAGGTTATTAAGGCAATCATTAAATAAAATTGAATTACTAGATCAAAATAATGAAGTAGAAAGGATACCTCTCAATAATAGATATGATCAAGATCCAAAGAATTTCATTTATAATTAACTATAAATTTTTTCTTGAATCTATTTGAAGTAAATCTCTTATTTTTTGAACTTGACTTGCAATATTGGGATCGATAGACAATTTTTTTTCAACTTGTTCAATAGCATACATAACTGTTGTATGGTCTTTCCCCCCAAATTCATCTCCAATTCTTGGCAGGCTTAAATCAGTTCCATGTCTCATAAGATACATGCCTATTTGTCTAGCTTGACTTACAGGCTTTCTTCTACTTGAACTAATCAATTCATCAGTAGAAACTTTAAAGAACTCGGATACTTTATTAATAACTTGTTTTGGAGTTACAACTACTCCAACACTATTAGGATCAAGCATTGGAGCAATTGATTGGACAGTCATCGGCAAGCCTGTAATTGAAGCAAAGGCAACGGCTCTAGTAAATGCCCCTTCTAATTCTCGAATGTTTGAAGTGAATCTACCTGCTATAAATTGAATTAAATCTCTAGGGAGACTCATCCTCTCTTGTTCTGCCTTTTTTTGAAGAATCGCCGTCCTTGTCTCAAGATCAGGCGGTTGAATATCTGCAGTCATACCCATTGAGAACCTGGAAATTAGTCTCTCCTGAATTCCTGACAATTGATTTGGAGGTCTATCACTTGCAATAACTATTTGACTGCCTGATTCGTGAAGAGCGTTGAAAGTATGAAAAAATTCTTCTTGTGTATACTCTTTACCTTCTAAGAACTGTATATCGTCTATAAGTATCAAATCTACATTTCTATATTTATCTCTAATAGCTGTCATTCCATCTCTTCTGATACCACTAATAACATCGTTAGTAAAGGTCTCTGTAGATACATATTTGACTTTGGCTTCAGGATCTATTTCAACTCGATAATGACCTATTGCCTGCATTAAATGAGTTTTACCAAGACCTACTCCACCACAAATAAATAATGGGTTGAACTCTCTCCCAGGAGATTCGGCAACAGCTAAAGCAGCGGCATGAGCCAATCTACTATTTGGACCTACAACAAATCTTTTAAAGACGTAACGTAAATTTAAGCCGTTAGGGTTTTTGGATCGATTTTTTGAAGAAACTTCTTGACTACTATTAGAAAATGATTTGGTTTTATGATTCACTTTCTTTTCATCACGGTTATCCTGATTTGTGAAAGCGCTGCTGATATTTGTTTCAGATTTAAAAACAACTTTTACATCATGGCCGCAAATATCTTTTGCAGCTTTTTCGATAGTTCCACAATAATTCTTTCTTAACCAATCACTGGAAAATGTATTTGGAGCGATTAAGGTTAATAAGCCATTCTCAAAACAATTAAATTTAGCAGGCCTTATCCATGTCTCAAATGAAGGCTTACTTAAAGTTTTTTTTAGTGATTGTTGAACTTCCGCCCAAATAGGATTAGTTGCTTGCAAAATTTTATTATCTAGATTATTAATCTAGTTGGAATTTAATAATTGGCCATTATCAAATTGTAAGATCACGACAAATTTAAAATTATTTAACAAAGCATCATCTAAATTTATAAAAAAATTTTTATTTTTTTCAATTTGCATATAATTATCTTAAAACTTTCTAAAGTATTGGATAAAGCATTACTTATTATCATGGCTAAGTGGCATGGTTTTGGAAGATGCAAAACAAGATTATCGAAAGATATAGGTAAAGGTAATTCTGCAAAAGTACAAAGTGTGATGACCAAACACACAATTTCAGTCGCTAAATCACTCCAAAAAAGTAAGCTTATTGATATTTCTATAGCCATATCTGGTTTAGGAATGAAAAATTGTATTAGATGGTCTAGAGAATTAGGTATCAAAAAATTTAATTTACAGGGAAAAGGATGCTTAGGAGAGAAAATGAAAAGGCAAATAGTCATCAACAAAAAATTTTGTACTCAAAATAAGATCAAAAATATTATTTTTATTGGAACTGACCTCCCAGATTTATGCCATCAAGATTTATTGGAAACTTTAAAAGAGCTACAGCAACATGATCTTATTTTAGGACCGTCTAATGATGGAGGATATTGGCTTATTGGTTTATCAGAAAAAACAATGTCAACAAATCTAAATTTACCTTTTATTAACATTAAGTGGGGTACTAAAAATGTTCTTCAAAATACAATCGATAATTTTGCTTCTTCAAAATTTAAATATAAATTTTTAGATGAAAAAATAGATATAGATACAATTGTTGATATTGAAAATAGAAATTAATCAACTTGTCTAAAATTTCCATTATTATTCCAACTATCAATGAAGCCAATAATTTGCCATTATTGCTTTCAGACTTGTCAGTTATTCAGAAAGAGGGAGAAATTATTATTGTTGACTGTGGAAGTGAAGATAAAACTATTGATGTAGCAAAGATTTGTGGGGCGAAAGTATTTAAAGCCGAAGAAAGAAATAGAGGTTTACAATTAGATATTGGCGCAAAGAATTCAAAAGGAGACTGGCTTATATTTTTGCATGCAGATACAAGATTAACTCATGATTGGTTTAAAAAAATAAATTTTGTTTTAAAGGGAGATAAGAATTACATTTACAATTTTACATTTAAAATTAATCACAAAAAAATAATTTATAGAGTCTTAGAGATTCTTGTAAATTTTAGAAGTCAATATTTTAAACTTCCTTATGGAGATCAAGGTTTAATAATTCATAGAAATATTTATTTTAAGAATAATGGTTTTAGAAAGATACCTATAATGGAAGACATAGATTTTTTAAGGAGATTAAACAAAAAAAAAGATTTAAAACAATTAAATTTGCCTATTTTCATAAGTTCAAGGAAATGGGAAAGAACTAATATTGTTCGCCAAGCATTCAAAAACTGGAAATTTAGAAGAAGGTGGTTAAAAGGGGAATCAACAAAATCTATATATTCTGATTACTACAAAAATTAATTTGCATACCAAAAGGCACATTTAGAGCCTCTTGGTTCCAGGGTCCAACCCTGTCTTTTGTAAAATGAAACCACTTCCGCATCCGCAAAAAGGGTGACTTTTGAAATGCCAATATTTTTTAATTCTTTTAGAATATATTTCATCAATTCTTTCCCCAATCCTAATCCCTGATAGACAGGATTAATTGCCACGTCCCAAACTGTTGCTTCTAAAATTCCATCGCCAGTGCATCTAGCAAAGCCTACTAGCCTAGGGAATCTATCATCGTGACGCCATAACCCAACTACTAAAACACTAAAATCCAAAGCTCTTTTAACTCTCCTTATTGGTCGTCTGCTCCAACCAACAGTTTGCAAAAGTTGATCTAGTTCTATTAGATCTAACTCTTTACTTTTACTACATACAAAAATTTCGTCTTTATATTTTTGAGTGAATTCATAAGAATTCAAACCATAAATATCTCGAAGTTCATCTCTTGATATACTGTTCGATTTTTTTATTGATGACCCTTGGTTTCTAAAAATCATTAAAAATTCGCAAATCCTTTTTGTTGAAGCTCAGAGAGCTGAAAATATAAACCTCTTTTAATTCTCAATTCATTATGTGTTCCCTCCTCAACTAATGATCCCCCTTTTAAAACCAAAATTTTATCAGAACTTTCAATAGTTGCTAGTCTGTGAGCTATTACTAGTGCAGTTCTTTTTGTAAGAATTTTTTCGAGATCTCTCTGTAAAGTAGCTTCTGTAGAAGGATCCATAAACGCTGTGGCTTCGTCCATTATCAAAACAACAGGATTTCTTATCGCTACTCTTGCTACTGAAAGAAGCTGCCTCTCTCCAGAAGATAGGTTTCCCCCTCTTTCTCTAAGAAAAGTGTTCAAACCTTCTGGTAATTTTTTCAATAAGCTGTTTAATCCTAATTCTTTACAAACATTTTCTAATTCGATATTGTCTATATTCGCATTTAGTTTCAAATTATCTGCAACATTTCCACTAAATATAAAGGTATCTTGTAAGACAACCCCCAGCATATTTCTAAGAGTTGCGATAGGGATGTCTTTTATGTCTATGTCATCAATTAAAATTTGGCCTGATTGAGGTTCATATAATCTACATAACAATCTAATTATTGTTGTTTTACCTGAACCAGTTGGTCCAACAAAAGCTACATGCTCTCCTGGATGGATCAAAAAAGATAAATCCTTTAAGATTTGTTCCCCTTCTTTATAGAAGAAATTAACGTTTTTGAATTCGATTTTTCCTTTAAATTTGTGATTTTCGCTTAAAACATCTCCCGAAAAATGCTTTGCGGAAATAGAATCTTTAATCTGAATTTCTTCATCCAATAATTCATTTATTCTTTCAACAGCTGTAAGTCCTCCTTGAATTTGAGTAAATCTTTCTGCAAGCTGTCTTAAAGGTTCGAAGAGTCTTTGAGAATATAAAATAAAAGTTGTTAATGTACCTAAACCAATATTTCCAGAACTAACAAGGTACCCTCCAACCGCTAAAACCAAAGAAACTGCTGCAAGTGAAATCCATTCTATAAATGCTGAAATACTACTGTCATAAAATATTGTTCCATTTACAGCTTTCTTATAAGCAACTCCAGTATTAGAAAATTTCTTGCTATTAAAAGCCTCTCTTCTAAACATCTGAACGACTTCTAGACCTTGAAGATTCTCTTGAAAATCAGAGTTGAGTTGAGATAGCTCTTCTCTTACTTGATAATTAGCCTTTCTATAGCGTTTTTGAAGCCAAATAATAAAATATGAAACTGGAATCTGAGTTAATAGCAATAAAATAGCAAGCCCTCGATCAATTGAAAGCATTGTCAAAGAAATTACTATAAGGCTAACAAAATCAGCAATTACTCCGACTGCCCCGCTCCCAAAAACCTCGGCTAAAGCATCAACATCATTGGTTAATCTCGTTAATAACTTACCAACAGGCATTTTATCGTGATACTTGAGAGATAATGATATTGAATGATCAAAAAGTTCTCTTCTTATCCTGGCAGTTAATTTCTGACCAACGGCTTGGATATTGTAGGTTTGGTATCCTTGCAAAACCAACCTAAAAATAACCGTTAAAAATAAACTAAGGATTATGGCATTTATTGACTGCCCAAAAAAAGTTTTACTTAGCCAAACATCTGTACTTTCGTTTTTAAGAATAGTAATTGCCTGACCAACCAATAGTGGTTGAATTGCTCCAGAGAAAGATACTGGTAGCAATACTATTAAGATTAAGTAGATTGTTTTTTTATCTTTTGTTAAATATTTACCTAACTTTTTAATCCTTCTAAAATCATTAAAAAACATTTAGCTAATCATCTATAAAGCATTAGTTGATTCTATTGATAAAATCGTATCTTTGAGATGATTATCATCTAACCTCATCGATAAGGGATTGCCAATTAGTCTTGCAGTTGAGTAAAAAAGATCATCAATTTTGATTAAACCATTCTCCTTAAGAGTTTTTCCGGTCGCCACCAAATCTACTATTGCCTCAGCCATACCTGTAATAGGACCAAGCTCGACAGATCCTGTCAAATGAACTATTTCAACAGGTATATTTAATTCATCAAAATAAGATCTTGCTGTCTTTGTAAATTTACTTGCAACTTTACAATTCGCTGGAAGATCAGTGGGTTTGAAATAATTGCTATTGTTCTTTACTGCCAACGACATATGACAACCCCCAAATCCTAAATCTAATAACTTTGCAACTTTCAATTCAGATTCGCGTAAAACGTCATATCCAACAATACCCAAATCAGCCTGACCATAACTTACATAAACAGGAACATCTCCATTTCTTACTAATAAAGCTTTGGCCCGCTTGCAATTTGATTCAAACGTTAGTGATCTATTATTTTCGTCCAACGCATCTGAAAAATCTAACCCAGCTCTTTTAAAAATTGAAATTGAATCTTTTAACAGAGCTCCTTTTGGTAAAGCTATAGTAAACATAGATCAATTTCTTCCAAGCATTCTTCATTCTAAGTTAACAATGGAATTTAATAAAGCTCAAAATATTATAGGGCTCAGAGTTTTAAATGATAATATCATTTGGTTATGGGTAAAAGATAAATCCGTTGTAGTTATAGATCCATCTGTTCATGAACCGGTAATTAGATATATTGAGGAAAATAATTTTCACTTAAAAGCTGTTCTTCAAACTCATCATCATTCGGATCACATTGGAGGGACGAAATATCTTATTGAAAGATGGCCAAATGTTGAGGTAGTTGCTTCTTCCAAAGAAAAAAAGCGAATACCTTTTCAAGATGTATCTGTAGAGGATGGAGAAATTTTGAATATTTTAGGTGAAGAAGTAAAAATAATTGAAGTACTTGGTCATACAAGCTCACATATTGCTTTTTTTTTAAATGGGGAAAATCCTGTCCTTTTTATTGGTGATACATTATTTTCTGGTGGCTGTGGAAGAATTTTTGAAGGAACTTATCAACAAATGTATTCTTCATTAGAAAAAATCAAATCATTACCAAAAAATACTCTCATATATTGTGCACATGAATATACTAAGGGAAATCTATTATGGGCACTGAATCTCAAGCCTAAAGATCAAGATATAAAAAATAAACTTTCGGAAGTTGAAAAAAAACTTTCTCATAATGAATTGACAATTCCATTTTTACTAGATGAAGAAATGAAAATAAATCTATTCTTAAGAGCAAAAAATTTAGAAGAATTTACTTTTTTGAGAGCAAATAAAGATTTATGGGTTTAAATAGATAGGTATCGTATTAAACAAATGTCCCCAAAACAAGTAATTAAAACGTCAAATGCTCCAGATCCAGTCGGACCTTATAATCAAGCCATAAAAGCTGGTGATTTTATTTATTGTTCTGGCCAAATTGCTATAGATCCAGATTTAAATGAAATAACATGTTTAGGTGATATAGAGAAGGAAACTATCCAAGTTTTAAAAAATCTCGCGGCAGTTCTTAAAGCTGGTGGAGCAAAAATAGAGGACGTAATAAAAACAACTATTTTCTTAACCGACCTAAGTAATTTTCAAATTGTCAATAGAATATATAGTGATTTTTTCAATGTAAAGAATCCTCCAGCGAGGGCCTGTGTGGAAGTTTCATCTCTACCTAAAGGAGTGTTAGTTGAGATAGATTGCGTCGCCTTTCTAGATTAATTTCTAATTATTGAGAAATTTTAAATATGATCCAAATCTGCGCCATATTTGTATAGATTATTAATTGGTTATTCCTCTTTAATCTATGACAGCAGCCAAGCTTAATATAGATGAATTAGAAGCAGGCTATCCCCTATTTTGTAAGGCTTTAAGGCTATTAATTTTAAAAGGTAACTCAGTTAATGATATAAAAAAGACAGTATGCTGGGGGCACCTTGAAACTTTAAATAGATGTTTACCAGGAAGATATAAAGCTCCCACATATTTAATGGCATTAATCAAAAGAGATATTGCAAAGCCAAATAATTATTAAAGGACTAATCTTCCAAATAAAATTTATCTACATCCTTTGAAAAGTCTTTTTGCTTGTCTGATATTTCTTTATCATCTGAAAATATTGAAAGACTTACAAAATTCTTACCAAAGCTGATATTTGGATAGATATCCCTTTCTTTACATAATTTCTCAATTTTCCCCATGAATTTACTAATTTTTGAGTATTGCTCAAAATTAAATCTTTTTTCAATCCTCAAAGGTGATTCTCTTTCATTCCACATTACATTGTTTATTCAAGACTAATTACACTATACCTTCAACAAAGTTTCTCAATAATTTTTTGAAGTTAAAATTTTTAGTCACTCTCCCAATAATCAATAATACCGCCAATCGTTAAATCAGTTTGAACTTCTGGATTAGGGCATGCAAATCTTGCTGCAGAGCCACTAGAAGTAAAAACCCAGTTACCTTCTCTAGCACCAACAGGATCAACAGCAACTAATTTCTTTCCTTTATTATTTTCTAAAATTCGTAAATTCATATGACCTAGGCCAGCGACTCTTTGAGTACATACCATCCTTCCTAATACCTTCATGATTTCCACAATTTCTGTCCTCCTTTTTTATGACTTGTCAGGATCCCAATGATCAATTATTCCAACAATCGTTAAATCGCTTGGATAAGATTTGCTTCCCGCTGCTTCTCTAGCAGCAGAACTTCCAACACAAATAACCCAATCTCCTGGCTTACAGCCAACAGCATCAACTGCAACTTTGTTAGAAGAACCATCTAATACAACTTGCAGATGTTTATGTTCAAAACCAGGTATCCTATTGGTAGAAACAAGTGGTTTTACAACCTTACAAATTAACATAACTAGTGAGCCTCCTCTGTTTTTTTATCTAAAGACATTCCAATAATTTGGGCGGAATGAATGTTGTCCCTATCTCTAATAGTAGAGCAAGTATGTAACAAACCTTGATCAACTAAATTTTTATATCTAATTGATATCGCATTATTAACTCTTTCACAATCTTTTATTGCCCTATCTTTTGCACCAGGTACTTTACCAGAATAATCAAATCTAATTACTACTGGAATTGGTAGATCTAGAGAAACATTTAATCCAGTAAAAATCTTAACTCCTACATCTAAATCTGGAGCCCCTTCTTCAACTGTATCTAAATGAGCAAAATAAGTTAAATTTCTTAGATGTACTTCTTTAAAACCTATACCAACTCCAATAAACCTTTCTGCATGTCCAATATCTTCATAAGAACCATTATGAAATCTCTTAACATAATCAATTTGAGAAATATTATTGACAATTAATTTATACATAAATTTTTCCATTCCATGGAGTTTATCTTTTGAAGATTGATTAGAAATTGTCTGGCAAATTTCTCTTTCCGCATCCTCTCTTGAAAAATTAATTGTTGAATTATAAATTTCTAATGTAGAAATAGTTTTTTCTAAATCTATATTGCCATCGCTAGTTGATAAATGTATTTTTAATGAATCAGTGTCTGTATCAAGTCCAATTAACATTAAATCCACGGAAGCCCCACAACAAAAGCTATTCTCTACAGCCTCTTTGAAAGCATATAATTTATTTCGACCTTCTGCTGCAGCTAACTCATCATTACTCCCATGAGCTGCGCATCCCTGATGAAGAGGATCTACCGAACTAAAATGATAAGTTACAACTTTTAAGTACCTAGTATCTTTATGAGCTTCATTAGGAACGTTCTCTCTATATCTTTTATGTTCAGTTTTTACCCATCGATTAACGGTATTTTCAATATCGAATAGTGCTCCAGCATGGGATCTTCTTCTTACTGAACTAAAAGGTATTCTCATTACATAAGCAACTGAATGAGCTAATCTTCCATCTGAACAAGGAGTTATATCAAGTAAATGTATTCCACAATCTAAAAGAAATTTTTCAAAGTCTTGCGCATCCTTACTTCCAGCAGCGCTTTCAAGTGGATCATTGTTAAAAAAATTGTCGCTAAGTTTCTCATGCTGTTTGAAAGTACACCATGCATATAAAGCCCTCATATCAAGAGGTTTTACCCAAGATTTATCTAGTACATGAAGTGGTAGATCTATTCCCAAATTTTTTCTTGATATTTTTTGAGCTTTATTTATAAAATCTTCGTGATGTTGAATTCGAGCAATTTCTTTGAGAGTTGGAACAATTTCGTCAAAATCACTTTTTATTTTGCTTTCATACCTAAATAGATTTTCATTTTGAATATTATTTGTTAAATTATGAGACTTTCCAGAATTTCGGAAATTATTTGATTCTTGTGTTTGTATTTGGATATTTTCAGTAAAAGTTTTCATTGGAGCGGTTGGCCCCAATGTGAAGTTCTTGGCTTTAGCCAGTCCTCTTAAAGGCATTATTTAATTAACCTCTTGCACCACCTGAAAAGGTAACAAGTTGTCCTTCACGAGTATTACCACTAGATCCAGTTATCAAGAAATCTGGTTTTTCAGTTTCCTCATTTCTTTTAACTTCCATAGGTGGCATTGCGCTCATAAATCCTGCTCTTGATGGATTTCTCTTTCTAGAAGAAGCTCCCTCTGTGCCCGTCACCTTATCACCGCGATCCCAATCATCACCTGTTACGTTTCCCACTGATTGTCCTTCACCAGTAATCCTTGATGCCACTCTTTTTTCTGGTGTCTTTGCTACACGGTCTGCCTCATCAATTTCCATTTTTTGTTTATAAGTTATATTTTTATTCGGTTCAAATCTAAATTTTTCAGTACCCGTGACCTTATCTACTGCCATATCAAAAGGGCCTGTTACCTTTGAACCATTTTCATATTCATTACCCGTAACACCTTGAGTATTTTTTTCAGAATATTTGTCTCTTGACGGGGATTTAACAGAGAATTCGTTCCAAGAGTTACCTGCAGACTTTTCTGGATTAGCATAAGCAATATCATGTGGAGGGTTATCACAAGATTGTGAGAACTGATCTCCACCAACATAGGGAGTACCTGTTAGATTCTTACAAGCACCCTTCTTAGCACCTGTCATTACTCCACCAATTCCTGGTTGTTGGCCTGTAAGTCTAGCATTTGAATTATTTCCAGAATTAACTGTTGCTCGGGATTTCATATCTTCAGAAGTTTCATTATTACAATTTTCATTAATCTGATCTAAGCCTGCGTATGGTGTTCCTGTTAAAACTTTGCATGAACCTGGTTCATCTCCAGTTACTATTTTTGACCTTCCTGTCATAGTACCGCTTATTAAATTTGACTTTGAAGAAAGGCTTAAACCTACTTTTCTAGCTTCTGGTATTGGTTTTGAACCGCAAAACTTCTCATATTGTTGAGATCCTATGTACTCATCACCAGTTACATTCTTGCAACTCCCATGTTCATTGCCTGTCATATGGTCTGATCTTCCTACCCCTGTACCGGTTACATTATTCCCATTAAGAGTGTTGTAGCTGCCAACTTTTTCAAATGCTTTACCTTTTGTATTTGGCTCTGAGCCAAGATATTGATCTCCAGTTAACTGATGTCCAGAACCTGATTCATCTCCAGTAACTAAGGTTGATCTACCAGGAAGTGATCCAGATACTTTTAATCCATCAATTGTAGTGCTATGTTTAACCTTTGAAGGATTTTTTGGAACATCACCACAATATTTCTGTGATTGATTAGCAGATATATATTCAGTACCTGTAAGGTTTTTACAAGTCCCAGGCTCATCGCCTGTGACTCTCTCAGATCTACCAACTTCATTTCCAGTTACTTTATTACCTGATGTTGTAGAGGTAACAGTAGATCTAAGTGGTTGTTTATAATTTGGTCTATCTTGACAAAATTGATCAACTACCTCTGCTCCCATATATTGAGTTCCAGTGACAGTTCTGCATGTACTTGCTTCATTACCTGTAGTTTTTACAGATCTGTTAGCTTGTGTTCCAGTAATTATTTGACCTGAATCAGTTTCACTTTTACCAACTTTCCAGCTAGCATCAGCAATATTTTGTTTGGCGCCATTTTTATTTGGACCACATGGTCTACATTTACCATTACCTTTTTTGCCTGTGGCACCAGTTTTACTTCTTAGCTCTCTCACTCTCTGAGAAATTTCTCTACTAGTTAAATCTGGGTCTCCCCTTCTAGCTAAAGAAGCCGCACTCGTATTCTGTTTAGTTGCTGATTTACCATGCTTAGATTGAGCTTCTCTTCTCGCTAAAACAATATCTCTACTTGTATTTGTAATAGGCTTTCTCTTCTGGTTAATTCTTCTTTTAACGTTGGGTTTTAGGGACTTTGATTCTGTACTAGTTGAATCTTGACTTTCTTGATTTTTACTTTTGGTTGATTTAACTATGTTTACAGGACTTTCTTTTTTAACATCAGTACGGGTTCTATCTGATGAAGTTATAGCAGACTTCCCATGAGTAGACATTGCTTTTCTTCTCTCTATTACTAACTCTTTACTAGATAAAGTTGTTGAAGAAAACTTACTATTTACTTGCGTTTTTGGAATATGTTTTGTAACTGATTGATTATTCGAAGAAGACTGAGTACCAGAAATCTGTATATCTTGAGAAGATCTAACTCTATCTTTAGTAGTTGAAGAGTAGGCAGCAGCTTTTTTACCGCTATCACTCATTGCCTTTCTTCTTTCTAGTGCAATCTCTCTACTGGTTTTTTTTGACATAATCTTCAAATGTGAAACTCTTTTGAAAAACTTTCTCCAAAAATATTTTTTGGAGAAAGATATTTACTACATAAAGTAGATTTAACGTCCTTGGAAAACTACAAAAGCTGTTCCTTGGCTTTGTGTGTAAGCATCGTATCCGATGATTCTTACATGGTGATCAGGGTATGCTCTATGACATGCCTCTAATTCACTTACAACCAAGTTAAGATCTTTTTCCCCAAAGAATGGGAGCTTCCAATAAGACCAATAAGTTTGCATACTCCCACTAGGATGAACATGCTCAATAACAGGACTCCAACCTTGAGCAATTATGTATGCAATTTGATCATATATTTCTTCCTGGGTCATCGGTGGTAAGAAACCGAATGTTTCCAGGGTTGCAACTGTTTGATAGTCGCCTACTGTGCTCTGGAAAGGCATAATTAATTTAAATGTGAATGAAATTACTCGTAATAGAACGAGATTTGTAGAAGTTTGAGGAGAAGAAGAATCTCCTCAATTTTGAAATCTGGTTTAACCTTGAACGTCAAGTTTGTCGACAGTATCAAACTCAAACTTAATTTCCTTCCAAGTTTCAAGAGCAATAGCTAATTCAGGACTGTGTTTAGCAGCTTCCATAAGAATGTCTCTACTCTCTTTTTCGATTTCGCGACCAGCATTGCGTGCTTTTACACAAGCTTCTAAAGCGACTCTGTTGGCTGCAGCTCCAGCAGCTGAACCCCATGGATGACCATGAGTTCCTCCACCGAACTGAAGACAAGAATCATCTCCAAAAATTGCTAAGAGTGCAGGCATATGCCATACGTGAATACCACCTGATGCGACAGCAAATACTCCTGGCATTGAACCCCAATCTTGATCAAAGAAGTTACCTCTTGATCTATCTTCAGGAACAAATGACTCTCTTAGGTTGTCAATATAACCAAGTGTTGTTTGACGATCACCTTCTAGTTTTCCAACAACAGTTCCAGTATGTAATTGATCTCCTCCGGAGAGTCTCAAACATTTTGCTAGAACTCTGAAATGGATTCCATGTTTAGGATGTCTATCAATAACAGCATGCATAGCTCTATGAATATGTAGAAGCATGCCATTTTTACGACACCAGTTTGCTAATCCAGTATTTGCAGTAAAACCGCCAGTTATATAATCATGCATGATGATTGGCATATCTAGCTCTTTTGCAAATTCAGCTCTTTCGTAGAGTTCTTCAGGAGTGTTAGCAGTACAGTTTAGGTAGTGACCTTTAACTTCTCCAGTTTCTTGCTGAGCAAGCTTAACTGCTTCTGCAACAAACTCAAATCTTTCTCTCCAACGCTGGAATGGTTGAGAATTTATATTCTCATCATCTTTCGTTAAATCAAGGCCACCTCTAAGGCACTCATATACAACTCGGCCATAGTTTTTACCAGATAATCCTAATTTAGGTTTAATGGTACAACCAAGAAGAGGTCTTCCATATTTGTTTAAACGATCTCTTTCAACTACGATTCCATTTGGTGGACCGCCGCAAGTTTTGATGAAAGCGATTGGGAATCTAATATCTTCTAGACGTAAATGTCTTAGAGCTTTAAATCCAAAAACGTTTCCTACTAGAGATGTTAGTACGTTTGTAATCGAACCTTCTTCAAAAAGATCTAAAGGATATGCAATAAAAGCATAAAAAGCTTCAGGATCTCCAGGAACGTCTTCGATTCGATAACAACGTCCCTTATAAAATTCTAAGTCTGTAAGTAACTCGGACCAAACGGTTGACCAAGTACCTGTTGAAGATTCAGCGGCAACAGCTGCTGCAACTTCTTCTCTTGGAACACCTTCTTGACCTGTACATTTGAAACAGGCTAGTAAATCGGTGTCTAGGGGCACATATTCTGGAGTCCAGTAGGTATCTCTGTACTCCTTTACCCCTGCGTCATACTTCTTACTCATAAGGATAAATTTAGGTCTGTGTAGGGAAAATAATTATTGTGCAAAATTTATAAATCTTGCTTTACTTAATTAGTCCTTTTGACCAAGAAATTCACCATTACCTAGAGCAGGTTCAACTTCTCTATGAGGGCGAGCAATAATGTGAGCTGCAACTAACCCGTCACCAACTCTTTCACAAGCATCAGCGCCAGCTCTAACAGCTGCGTTAACTGCGCCTGTTTCGCCTCTAACTAATACTGTGACATAACCGCCACCAACGAATTCACGACCAATAAGGCGAACTTCTGCAGCCTTTGTCATTGCGTCAGCTGCTTCGATTGCAGGTACAAGTCCGCGTGTCTCGATCATGCCGAGAGCGATACCCATTGTTTCTGTAGCCATTGTCTACTAAATACTAAATGTGGAATGTTCAATTCGAAGAATGCTTCATTAAGTACTTATAAGTCAAGCGTTTTCGATAAAATCTCCATTAATGTTTTTTCTATCATTCATAAGTTAAACTTATCACCCTTGGTACAATTGATATGTCAATACTTATGCAAATTAGTTAGTGCATCAAAACATACTGTTGTGTTAAGAAAAAATTTACATTATGTTATTTCCGTACGAGACAGGCCCTGTCTACACAGGTGTGGAATGTTCAACCTTTCCTGTCTCCGTATCTAGCTTTAGAGTAAGATAATATTCACAATAATTTTATTCGTTATTTTGAACCTTCCAGTTCTAACAATTGCTAGTGGTAACTCTATAAAAGTATCTGAAATTTCAGAGATGTTAGGTGTTTTATCTTTAAGAGTTGAAAAGCAACCAGATTATTTAAATGTCGAAGAGACTGGAAACACATATTTTGAGAATGCACTTCTAAAAGCTAAAGCAGCTGCTTTAGAGACAAAAACTTGGGCATTAGCTGACGACTCTGGGCTTGAAGTAGATATTTTAGATGGTCGACCAGGTATATATTCCGCTCGATATGCCAAGAATAACACTGAAAAAATAAAAAAATTAATTAATGAAATTTCTGATAGTCCATATAGAAGCGCAAGATTTATAAGTTGTATGGTTTTATGTGACCCCTCAGGAAACTTAGTAAAGGATTCAACTGGAATATGCTGGGGAGAAATTCTTAAGAACCCAAAATATCCAAATGGAGAGTTCGAATCTATTTTTTGGGTAAAAGAAGCTAACTGTGTTTATGGAGAACTCTCACAATCACAACTAAGTAAATTAGGCAGTAGGGGTAAAGCCGCCAAAATTATGTCACCTTACTTAAAAAAAGAAATTGGTTTAAATTAAATAAATTATGAATAATTTGAAATTTCATCAATTGCTCTTATAGCAGCTGCTGCTGCTTCTTCTACATCTCCTTCTTTACCTGCCAGAGTTAATCTACCAAAAGCGCCAACTGCCTTAACATCAACAACAGTTATATTTGATGCTTTTTCTGCTTCATTTGCTGCTTTTAAAACATAACCAGCCGGTTCAGTTTCTAATATAAACATACTCATTCCAGATTGAATCATTGATCCACTTCTGTTTTGTCTATTTATTAAAACAGCATGATCTGGAGTAATAGCTCGAATAATTTCTGTCCAACTTGTTGAAGGTTTGGTTCTTTTTATAACTTCACTACCTATAGCATCTAAAACGACATCCCCGGAATGCAAAACAGTACTCTGATCTTTATGGTAAAGCGCAAGAGAACCAAATGCTCTTTCAACAATCATCTGTCCAAGTCTTACATTACTAGCCTTTAAGGCAATATCAGTGACTCGATGAACTGCCATCCCAGGTGAAACTTCCATCCAAAGGCATGAATCTCCGGGAATTGGTAAAAAACCTCTACTAACAGTTCCCATATATGCAGCCAATTGAGGCTGAAGAGAATCTAAAAAAACATATGTTCTCAACTCAATTTGTTCTACTTGACTTGCTTGTCTGGATACCAAAGACTTTTCTGAATCAGTTGTAATAAAACAACTCGCACCATTGGCCTGAGATTGCACCTCAGATCCTGTGACAAGAGAACTCCCTTTCTTTCGTTCCCCTCTGTTTAAACTAGAAGTTGGTTCCATTCACGCGACTATAACGGATAATGGTTCATTTTTTCTATTAAATTTACTTGCATGCTTCCTACAAAACGATAACTTCAAGTAAAAGATATGCATTTTTATGGGAACTTCTCAAAAAAAAGAACCAAATGTTTCTGGCACTGAAAAAGAATTAACTCCTGATCAAACTCTTGGATTAGTCAGCCTAAGCTTGATGCAAAAACTATCTCAGAAAGACCCATCTTTTAGTTGGTTAGAAGAAGATAAAATCGAGAAAGTAAATCTTAAGAACCTTAGAGATAGATTGGAGTTAACGCAATTAGCTATAAATACTGGCGCACCTTTAACCACTTCAGAAGTCACAGCTTTAATTGGGGCAAAGCCCGGTAAATCTAAGTTAGAAAGAGCAGGATTATTAGCAACGAAAATAGCTAGAAATGTGTGGAAGATTTCTAAAATAAGTCAGGGAAATTCCTTCTACAGAAATTAAAATACGCTTCAAAAGTTTTTTTTTATAATTCCCATTTAAGTATTTAAACATTCATATAAGTTTTTTAAATGTGTTCATTTTGTAAGAGAACTTATTAATTACTTTCTTAAATTAAAAAGTTTATGCAAGCTTGAAATATAAGCTCTTGAAAATTTTTAATGAGTAAAGTTGAATTTAATAAGGAAACTGGGCCCAGGGAAGTTTTTTGTGGGTTAACTTCAATAGTTTGGCTACACAGAAGAATGCCAGATGCATTTTTTCTAGTTGTAGGATCAAGGACATGTGCTCATTTAATTCAAAGCGCTGCTGGAGTTATGATTTTTGCTGAACCAAGATTTGGGACGGCTATTCTTGAAGAAAAAGATCTTGCTGGTCTTGCTGACGCTCATGAAGAATTAGATCGAGTGGTAAAAGATCTTATTGGGAGAAGACCCGAAATAAAAACTCTTTTCCTGGTTGGATCTTGTCCAAGTGAGGTAATCAAATTAGATCTTGCCACTGTCGCAGAGAAATTAAATAAAAGATTTTTAGGTCAAGTTAGATTCGTTAATTATTCTGGCAGTGGGATAGAAACAACTTTTACCCAAGGAGAGGATGGCGCCTTAAAAGCTTTAATTCCATTAATGAAGTCATCAGATGATGAGAAATTATTATTAGTTGGGACTCTTGCAAATAATGTTGAGGATAGGTTTAAAAAGATTTTTGGAAATTTAGGAATTTCAAATATTGAGAGCTTCCCACCCCGTCAATCAACAGAATTACCAAAAATTGGCAAAAATACAAAAGTTTTATTAACTCAGCCTTATTTAAGTGATACCGTTCGAGACCTAAAACATCGTGGTTGTGAAATAATTTCGGCTCCATTTCCTCTTGGTATCGAAGGAAGTACTGAATGGTTTTTAGCTGCAGCGAAAGCTTTCAAAATTAATGAACTTAAAGTTCATGAAATTATTTCACCTTTAATTAACAGAGCAAAACTTGCTCTTGAATCTCACAAAGAAATACTTAAGGGGAAAAGATTATTTCTTCTACCCGAATCGCAACTGGAGATTTCTTTGGCAAGATTTTTGCATAATGAATGCGAAATGGATCTTATAGAGGTAGGCACTCCTTACCTAAATAAAGATTTAATGAAAGAGGAGATTAATTTATTACCTGATAATACAAAAATTGTCGAAGGGCAACATGTAGAAAAACAATTAGATCGCGTGAGAGAATCTAATCCAGACTTAGTAGTTTGTGGAATGGGTTTAGCTAACCCTCTTGAGGCAGAGGGTATTAGTACTAAGTGGTCAATAGAAATGGTATTCAGTCCAATTCATGGAATTGATCAAGCCGCAGATTTGGCTGGTCTCTTCTCCAAGCCTTTAAAAAGAAATCAAATACTAACTTCAAAAACCTTAGTAACTCATTAAAAACTATGGAATTAACTCTTTGGACGTATGAAGGACCACCACATGTTGGTGCTATGAGAATTGCCTCGTCAATGAAAGACATTCATTATGTGCTTCATGCCCCCCAAGGAGATACATATGCAGATCTTCTCTTTACAATGATCGAGAGGAGGGGGCAAAGGCCTCCAGTTACTTATACAACTTTTCAGGCTAGAGACCTTGGAGGCGATACAGCTGAATTAGTGAAGAAAAATATTAAGGAAGCGGTTGAACGATTCAAACCCAAAACTCTTTTAGTCGGAGAAAGTTGTACAGCAGAACTAATCCAAGACCAACCCGGAGCACTTGCGAAAGGGATGGGGTTTGATATGCCGATTGTGAATCTTGAATTACCTGCTTATAGCAAGAAAGAAAATTGGGGGGCCTCAGAAACCTTTTATCAATTAACAAGAACCCTTTTAAAAGAAAAAGTAAGCTACTCAGAGAAAATAAGTCCTTTAAGATGGAAGGAATTTGGGCGTAGACCAAAAGTTAATATAATTGGCCCTTCATTACTAGGATTTAGATGCAGAGATGATGTAATCGAAATCCAACGCATACTTTCAGAGCAAGGAATAGATACAAACGTAGTTGCTCCTTTAGGTGCTAATCCAGATGATATTGAAAGACTAATTGATGCTGAAATAAATATTTGTCTTTATCCAGAAATTGCGGAAGCAGCATGCGAATGGCTTAAACGGAACTTTGGAATGGAATATACAAACACTATTCCAATTGGAATAAAAAATACAATTGAATTTATTAATGAAGTTCATAAGAAATTAGATCTTCCTTTGACGAATAAAAAAGAATTAGAAAATAAATCAAAACTTCCTTGGTACTCAAAATCAGTTGACTCAAATTATCTAACTGGCAAAAGAGTTTTTATTTTTGGTGATGGAACACATGCAATTGCAGCAGCCAAAATTGCTAAGGAAGAATTGGGTTTTGAAGTAGTGGGTCTTGGAACCTACAGCAGGGAGATGGCCAGACAAGTAAGAGCAACTGCAAAAGATCTTAATCTAGAAGCTCTAATAACTAACAATTATCTAGCAGTTGAAGATGCTATGAAAAAAGCCGCCCCTGAACTAGTTTTAGGGACCCAAATGGAAAGGCATAGTGCAAAAAGACTCGGCATTCCATGCTCAGTAATTAGTACTCCAATGCACGTTCAAGATGTTCCTGCAAGATATAGCCCTCAAATGGGATGGGAAGGAGCAAATGTGATATTTGATGACTGGGTGCATCCACTAATGATGGGCTTGGAAGAGCATCTTATTGATATGTTCAAACATGACTTTGAGTTTGTTGATGGTCATCAAAGCCATTTAGGACATACAGCGACTAAAGCAAAGGAGACTTTAAATTCTGACGAAAAAGAAAAAAATAGTAAAGAAGGAATTATATGGACTGAATCTGGTAGAGCTGAATTAACAAAAGTTCCATTTTTTGTAAGAGGTAAAGTTAAAACAAATACTGAAAAATACGCAATCTTGAGAGGAATTCCAGAGATAAGCGATGAAACTCTTTACGATGCTAAAGCATATTTCAGTTAATTTTTACTAATAAACTACAATTAAGTCATGAGTATTTTCACTCATAATCAAAAAGATTTAATTCTAAAAATCTAGTTATAAGAACATATTTTTGGCTTTTAATACAATTAAATAAATATTTGTTTAGAAACATATTTCATGTGTATTTGCGCTGCAAGAATATAAATAATAATGTGTTTTAAGCTTTAAATGACAAGTACTATAAATAGACCTCTTGATGGAGAAGGAAGTGTTCAAGTAAAACAAGATCCAAAAATAAATATTGAGGAAGGGGCTTTAGTTATTGCAGTGTATGGGAAAGGTGGCATCGGAAAATCAACTACATCATCAAACCTTTCTGCAGCATTTTCAAAATTAGGTAAAAAGGTTCTGCAAATTGGCTGTGATCCGAAACACGATAGTACTTTCACTTTGACTCACAAAATGGTTCCAACAGTTATCGATATTCTCGAAGAGGTAGATTTTCATAGCGAAGAATTGAGGCCAACCGATTTCATGTTTGAAGGTTTTAATGGCGTAATGTGCGTTGAGAGTGGAGGTCCTCCTGCGGGGACAGGGTGCGGGGGATATGTAACCGGTCAGACAGTTAAACTATTAAAAGAACATCATTTATTAGAAGATACTGACGTTGTTATTTTTGATGTTCTAGGAGACGTCGTTTGCGGAGGATTTGCAGCTCCATTGCAACATGCAAACTATTGTCTAATTGTTACTGCTAATGACTTTGATTCAATATTCGCTATGAATAGAATTGTCTCTGCAATTAAAGCAAAAGCAAAAAATTATAAAGTCAGATTAGGTGGGGTAGTTGCAAATAGATCAAAAGACACAGATCAAATTGATAAATTCAATGAAAGAACAGGTTTAAAAACTATGGCCCACTTTAAAGATGTCGACGCCATTAGAAGATCAAGACTAAAAAAATGCACCATTTTTGAAATGGAACCAACTGAAGATGTTATTGAAGTTCAAAATGAATATTTATCTCTTGCTAAAAATATGCTTGAAAACGTAGAACCTCTAGAAGGTAATCCACTTAAAGATAGAGAAATTTTTGATTTATTAGGATTTGATTAGTCTCAATTAATCTAATCCAACCAATTGACTTGTTAAATCATAAGTTAGTTGAGAGGTCTTGCTATCAATTATTCTTTTTGACAACTTTTGAGAAAAAGCTTTTCTGCCAGTTTTCTGACGATTTCCCCAGCTCCAATGGACAGATGGTTTAGCAAATTCTTTAAAAGTTGCCACTTGAGCTACCCTCTCTCCTGCCAGTCTTTGTGAAACATATCCTTTTGTTATGAATTTTTGAAATATCGGGAAAAGGATTCTAAATAACCAAGGTGTATCTCTAAAAAGTTTTGTATCAGCAACACATCCAGGATATAGAGAATTTACAATAATCTTATCTGCAGAATATCTTTTTGATAATTCCTGAACGGTCACCATATTGCAAAGTTTACTATCCTTATAAGCCTTACCAGGTTTAAATTTCCTTCCATTCGCCATACTTATTGGAGATAAAAAACCATTTTTGAAACCAGATAAATCTCCCAAATCAGCTGGAGCAGGAATGGGGATCCTTCCTCCAAGTTCTGAATAATTAGCCGTAACAGTACCTAATACTGTAATTCTTGGCTTGAATACATTTGATTTGCCATTTAAAACAATTTCTCTTTCAGAAGATAAAATATTTTCCATAAGAAGGTTTATCATAAGAAAATGCCCAAAATGATTTACTGCCATAGAGTTTTCAAACCCCTGTGCAGACCTTTCAGGTCTCTTTAGTCTCGGTTTATAAACTGCTGCATTACAAATAAGAGAATTTATTGGCTTCTTAAATCTTTCAAATATTTCATCGCAACCTTTTCTCACATCATCCAAGTTAGAAAGATCTATTTCTATAAAGTGAACATTTTTAACTTCCTCTTTTGTTAAGAATTCCTCAGCTTTTTTTATAGCTCTTTTATTTGATCGATTAACTGCTATAACCTCCCATCCAAATCTTAATAGAGGCTTTAGAGTATTTAATCCAACTCCCGAAGTTGTTCCTGTTATTAGGACTAAACCCTTAATGTTCTTACTCACTAGCAAAAAAGTTAATTGAAAAATTAAAATTAAGATGATTCAAAATCATCTTTATCAACGCCATATTACTCTGATAATGTCCCTAGAAATTATTTGATCCTGATCCTTCATAAATCTTTGCTCACCTTCAGAAGAGAATAAATCATCAAACTTATCTGTTAGAACATTAAATCTATATTTTTCGTATAAAAATGAGTCTTCAATTTCCCTTAATCTGGTCAACCTTACTTTAGAACTATAGCCAAGCCTAATCAGGCTTATTGTTGCTAAAAGAGAAAAGCTAATTTTTATAATTAAAAAAATCAATGATACAAAATTATCCTGTTTCTGTTGTCTTTTTATAAATACAGAACCTAAATATTTTTTGTAGAAAATATTATTTTTATAAAAGGATTTTGACAAATTAAGTACTTGATATTTTTACTGAATAAATCTATTCAGTCTTACTTTATTATTACCTTATAAATTTTAAATTTTCTAATAGACTTTAGTTCCTACCTAAACTAATTCCTAGTCTTAGTGCTAAAACTCC
Organism: uncultured Prochlorococcus sp.; assembly: GCA_902583265.1. Taxonomy (GTDB): domain Bacteria; phylum Cyanobacteriota; class Cyanobacteriia; order PCC-6307; family Cyanobiaceae; genus Prochlorococcus_A. The sequence goes on along the minus strand of CACHVD010000001.1, from coordinate 5,822 downwards.
TGCATGCATAACAACTATGAGGCTTAATGCAATAAGATTTATTGTTTGAGTTGGCTCCATGATAAAAAAATTATTTTCTATATTCTCCACCGAAAAGAGAAGATTTGAAACACTATTACAAAATGATGTTACGTAATTAACAAATTGAAAGAAAAAATTTATTGAAAATTATCATAAATAAAACTACAAAGTTAATTTTGGGAATAGAAAATCAGGCTTTAATTTTTTCGACAAATAATTTACCTGGATTTGATCAAATGGCTTTAGATTTAGATTCTTTAGATCAGACAATTTCGAATCCTGAAATAATTCTCACATTGAGGTTCTACTATTGGACTGGGGATTGGCTTTCAATTGGCTATCACCAAAAAGAAATTCCTCTTCATTGGGAAAATTTATTATCAAATGGGGAAATTAATATTGTTAGACGTCCCTCCGGAGGGGGCGCTGTTCTGCATTCAGGAGGCATAACATATGCATTAACATTTAAAAAAAATTACTATAAAGTCTTAAGTTATAAAATGGTTAATGATTGGTTAATTAAAAGTTTTAAAGAATTAGGTCTAAACTTACAATATGGTAATTTACAAAAATCAAGTATTAAAACAAATTGTTTTGGGACTTCATTAATTTCTGATTTAGTTGATCAAGATGGGTTTAAGAGAATAGGTAGTGCCCAATTTCGTAAAAAAGGGGCATTCCTTCAACATGGAGAGATTCAAATAAATCCTCCAAGAGATTTGTGGTTCAAATTATTCAAAGAAGAAGCTCCACCAAAAGTAAATTTAAAACTAACAAATGATGAAATAGTTCAACATTTGAGTAATTCATTCCTGAAAAATAAATCAAATATAAATTTCAAAAAATTGCCATAGAAAATAAATAATAGAAAATTTTAATGACAAGAATTATTAAAGATCTCCTTTCTGCTTCATTGAATTAATTATTCTTGGCAATTCAATTCCTAAGGGATAATGATTTTTAAAGTTTAATTTATTAACAATCTCTGAAGACAAATTAAAACCTAATTTATTCAATACAAAGTTTCCAATTTTTGACCTATCAATTATCCCCAAAGGAATATCTGCTGCATTGAGAACCAATAAAAAACCTTCATTTGTTTCTTCGAGTCTTTCTATAGTTCTCCATAATTTATCGTTATAAGATACACTTCCAAAACTATCGATTGGTTTCTTAAAATCTCCAACAAAGTTCCGTTTCCATTTTTTTAAGGAAACAGTTTTTAAAATATTCTCATCAACAAAACCGGTCCATCTACCATTATTCGTAACAAAAAAATATTTATCCGATTCATCCTTTTTATTTTTTATTAATGTATTAAAATCTGAGAAATTTGAATCGTATTCAATTTTCCTCAGAGGCTTCAATTTGATCTCAGAAATTTTACTAAATTTAAGTATGTTTTCAATTTTAAAAAATTGACTTTCAGATTTTGAAGAATTAACTCCAAACAAACCCAAAAAAGAAAGAATAAAACCAAAGTAAAAGTTAAATCTAAATAAACAAACTATCCCAAAAAATAAAACAAAAAAAGATAATAATAAATTTACTTTATTGAGGAAATTTCTTCCTTTATTTTTACTCCCTGAGAAATACCAAATAATACTTTTTAATAAATTTCCACCATCTAAAGAACGAATTGGAATCAAATTTAAGAAACCCAAGAATAAATTAAATATACCCACTCTAGAAATTACATTAACTGCTATATGTTCTTGAGATGCACTGTTATTACTAATTAAAAGTAGGATAGATGCTGTAGCGAAACATAAGAGAGGTCTAACAATTGCAATTTTTATATTACCCAAAGCGGTTTGGCAATACTTATCTATTTGTAAAATTGCTCCTAGAAAATAAAAAGTAATTTTTTTTATTTTTACACCCTGATTAAGTGAAACAAAAGTATGAAAAACCTCATGCAAAACAATTGAAGATAATAAGAAAAAAGAAGTTAAAAATCCTATAATCCAAGATTCTTTAAAATTATAAATATCACCTGAAGTCAAATTAACCTGATTACTTATACTCCATGAGAATAAAAAGAGAATAGCAAACCAATAAGGGTGAACTTTAAAGGGAATTCCCCATATTTTAAAAATTTGCCAACTTCTCAAAAATAATCTCCGCTATATTTAGCAATAATATTAATTTTACATAAAGGCTAATTATATGCCCAAGAGTAATACTTTAATTAAAATTTGTGGCCTAACGTCAGAAGAACAAGCACTTCAAGTCGCAAAGTTAGGCGCGCATGCTATCGGCATTATTTCCGTGGAACAGTCCCCAAGATATATATCAGCTGAAATTAAAAAAAATATTTTTACAACATTAGAAAGGTTGTATCCAAAAATCGAGAGGGTATCGGTTGTACAAAATTGTCCAATTGACTTAATTATTCAAAATTTCTTAGGAAAACCAAGTGAAACTATCATTCAATTACATGGAGATGAAGATATTGATTATTGCAAAGAAATAAGGAAAAAAATTCCCAATATTGGCCTATGGAAGGCTTTCAGAATAAAAACGGAAAAGGACATAGATAAAATTAAACCTTTTGAGGATTTTGTAGATGCGATACTACTTGATTCTTGGAATAAAGATACTTATGGAGGTTCAGGGAAAAAAATAAATTCTATTTATTTAAAGAATTTGCAATTTAGCAAACCATGGTGGTTGGCAGGTGGAATATCAATTGAATGGATTGATGAAATCCTAACTGACTTCAACCCAGATGGGTTAGATATTTCAAGTAGTATTGAAATATCTCCAGGTTTAAAAGATATAAAAAAAACAGAGGATCTTTTTAAGTTTTTAAAAAAAAATTAGTAATTATTACTAGCTGACTGCTGTTTTACAAGCTCAAAAAATTCTTGTTTTAAACTTAAATCGTGTCTAAAATCACCTCTCACCACAGAATTAATCATACTTGTATTAGGTTCTTTGACTCCCCTCCACTTCATACAATAATGTTGGGCCTTCACAATAATGCCTAAACCTTTAGGTTCACACAGTTTTTCAATTTCATCAGCAAGAATCATTACAGCTTCTTCTTGAATGTGAGGTCTTGAAAAAACCCAGTCAGCAACTCTAGCAAATTTTGAAAGTCCTATGACTTTATTTCCAGGTTTAATACCTATCCAACACTCTCCAAGAATTGGAACTAGATGATGTGAGCATGCAGACCTGACTGAAATTGGGCCAACTGTATAAATTTCATCAAGATTCTTGTCATTAGGGAAACTTGTAACTTTGGGTTGTTCATGATATCTGCCTTTAAAAACTTCATTTAAATACATTTTAGAAACTCTTTCAGCAGTTTCTTGAGTATTATGATCATTCTCAACATCAATTACCAGGGACTTTAGTAAGTCTTTAACTCTTGAGGCAACTTCTTTTTCTAAAATTTCTAATTCACCAGGATTTATAAAATCAGAAATGTTATCGTTAGCACTAAATCTTGTACCAGACTTCTTAATTCTATCTCTTATGATTTCAGAAATTAGCTTATTAGTAATCTGGTCGTCAAAGTTTCTAATATTATCGTTGGGTAATGTAGAGGTCATAAAATTCTAAACAGAAAATTGTATGCAACTTAATTAACTGTATCTTCCAAAGCTTAATTGCCAATATACTATATCACATTCTCTTGTTCAATCGGGTTCAAAAAGCACTAAAAAAAATCACTATTCTAAGATAAATTATATAAAAAGAATGTTTAAAAGGCTCCGCCAGAAGGCATCAAAGTCAAGTCTTCGATCAATTGTGATTCAGGTTTTTGAGCCATATAGAGAATAGTTTCTGATACCTCTTTTGAGGAGAGCATAGAAGTTTTATCAAAATCAGAATTGATTGATTCGGAGTCCCAAAGAGGAGTATTTACTGAACCAAGAGTTATTGTGCACGCTCTTATTGAATTAGATCTCTCCTCCTCCCTTAAGCATTTAGTAAACATAGCTAGTGCAGATTTTGAAACACAATAAGCACCCCATTGGGGGAATGCATTATAAGAGGCATGACTACTAACATTAATAACTAAACCACCATTTTTTCTCATTTGAGGAATTATTGAACTACAAATTTGAAAAACACTTGTGAGGTTTATTTGAATAGTTTGTTCCCATTGACCTAATTCCATTTCAACTATAGGGCCATTAAATGCGCAACCGGCATTATTTATTAATACTGAAGGGCAACCATACTTCTCAATTGCCTCTTTAACACTATGATCTATTTCTAGAGGATTAGATAAATCACACTTTACAAGGTTAATTTTTGATTTAGTGGTAAATAGTTCGCTCCTTAGTTTCTCCATTAAATCCATATTCCTAGAGAGTAAAATTAAATCCCAGCCAGCATTGGCAAAAGTAATTGCGGTAGATTTACCGATACCTTTCGTAGCACCCGTTATAAAAGCTAGTTTCAAGTTATTCAGTTTTTTGGGGGATTTCACTATAAATCTCTTCAAAATTATTTGCTTCGATAAATTTACCTAAAACCCTAAACTTTTTGTATCTTTCCTCAATTAATTCGTCTTCAGGCATTTGCAGTAAAGCATTAAGGTGTTTCTCAATAGCATCTTTTAGTGTGTTACCAGCATCTAAAGGAGCCCAATTATTCCCACCAGAAGGTTCTGGCAATACCTCATCTATTATACCTAATTTAAGTAAATCTTTACCTGTGATTTTAAGTGCTGATGCAGCTTCTGGTGCCTTCGCAGCATCTCTCCACAAAATTGATGCACATGCTTCCGGACTAGCAACTGTGTAAACACTGTGTTCAAACATTAGTAACCTATCTGCGACACCTATGCCAAGTGCTCCTCCAGAACCTCCTTCTCCAATGACAGTAGCCACAATTGGAACTTTCAATCCAAACATCTCTCGAAGGTTTCTTGCAATCGCTTCACCTTGACCTTGTTCTTCAGCTTTTAAACCAGCATAAGCTCCAGGAGTATCAATAAATGTAAGAATTGGCAAAGAAAATCTATTTGCATGCTGCATCAATCTAAGAGCTTTTCTGTAGCCTCCTGGTTTTGCCATCCCAAAGTTTCTTACTACATTTTCTTTTGTGTCCCTTCCTTTCTGATGCCCTAACATCAACACTGGTCTATTATTTATCGAACCTATCCCCCCAATTAGTGCCATATCATCGCCACCATTTCTGTCTCCATGTAATTCGATCCAGTCATCACAAAACATTTGAACAAAATCCAAAGTACTTGGTCTTTGAGGATGTCTAGCTACCTGAATCTTTTGAGCAGGGGTAAGAGATTTAAATATTTCCTCTCTTCTCCTGGCAGCTAAGGTTTCAAGCTGCAGAAGCTGTTGACTAACATCTACTTCTGAATCTCGAGCTAATTCTTTAATTTGCTCTATCTGCTTTTCAAGTTCAACAAGAGGCTTTTCAAAATCAAGGAGGTAACGTTTAGCCATAATTTAAACAGTTAATACTTTAGGCTGCTTATCAAGTCCAATCGCAGAAAAACCATGCTTTAAAGATGCTGCTCCAATAAACTCCATCTTTTCAAGGGAAATGTTATTTCTTCCCCAACTAAAGTTTGTATGACACTTTTCAAATTCTAAAATCATAGCTTCAGCAAAGCAAGCAAACATCTCTCGCTGAGGGTTTTGCATTTCTGCAAGTTCCATCATATTCCAACCAATATCATTAAAAAACTCTACTATACCCCCTTTTAAAACATGAATATTTTCACCCTGAAATTTCTCATCAAGATTTTTAGGGTATCCGCCATCAATCATTAAACATGGTTTTTTTAAGTTATCTGTATCAATTTCAATAGT